>JAQVXE010000118.1 GCA_028709305.1 Bacillota bacterium
TCTTCTGACGTAAAGACGCTGGATATTGCCAAGCGCTTGCTCGACTTCGGATTCCATGCGCCTACAATCTACTTCCCGTTGATTGTAGATGAAGCGCTGATGATCGAGCCCACTGAGACCGAGAGTAGGGAGACGCTTGACTCCTTCATAGACGCAATGATCAGGATTGCGAAGGAAGCGGAGGAGAATCCCGACGTCGTCCGCGAGGCCCCGCACGACACACCAGTCGGAAGGCTCGATGAGACGACAGCGGCAAGAAAGCCCATACTCAGGTATACAGTGGAAGAAGACTAGAAGGGCAAGCAGCATTAACCTGCCACGCGAACACGCGCAGCTTGCAGGCGGTGAGCCGAAGTGCTGCGTCGGCGTGGACATTAGGAAATATGACAGAAAAGCCTGGTTTCTAGAGGGGTGCGGGAGATTCGTGACCCGGCGGAGGCCAGGCTTTCTGATCCCATGGCGCAGCAGGAACATGCTCATTCGTTGACTGGCTCGTGTGCGGTCTTTGACGCAAGCTTCGCGCTCAGACCAAATCCCTTAATCCTTCGCCAGCTGCACAGGATGAGTATCCCAGAACACCTCTTCCTACTTCCCGCACTCTTTCGGAGTCTCGAATGAAGCGTCTGGATCCTCGGACGACTCCGCATCACCCCCAGTGCACGCACACCCAGTATCTTGACCCCGCCCCCGCTTGTCTGATTGTTGAATGTTCATGACGGCACCTGAACAGAGCCCATCGCCGTCTGTTTGCCAGAGTCCTCGGCGTCGCGCCACGGGGCGGCGGCCTCCCTCGTGAGGGACTGTGCAATTGGCCCAAGCAGCAGGGTACACTCTACAGAAGACTTAAGTAGCCTCCAAGAATTGCTTGAGGGCTTTCAAACGGATGCGGAAGATCCACGTTTGGGTTGCCGACTGCGAGTGAGGGTCAGTTTATGCATTTAAAATCACCACACAAGAGTATCCACCGGCTTGCGTTCGTGGGATGTGTCCAAAACTTGGTCACTTCCAGGGTGAGGGTGGCTAACTTTTGGACAGGGCCTGTCTAATTTCTAGACACTCGCAGCTAAGGGGCAATCTTAGGTAGGGATAACCAGTCACACTATGGCATGTTAAGTCAGTTTCCTACATCAAACAACTATACAGGACCGCATAATTCCATATACCGGGTTGCCGGGCGGGACAATGCCTAAATTCTAGTCACCGCCTGTTCAAGAATTGATCACTTGCGACCGCGATGTGACCAGAAGTTAGCCAGGTTCGCTAATAGACCCCGCTCACCCCTCCCGGCAGACCTTGGCTACCGCCACGCAATTCTGCTCCGGGTCTCCAACGGAAGCCAAGCAGCCACAAGAAGCATTTTGTCCAGACCAAGCGGCTAAGGTCTGAACCACAGGTAGTCATCTACCCGCAGCCTTTCTCGCAACACTGCCACGCCAAGCTCATGTGGGTCTGCCCGTCAGGCGGATGGGGCTGGCAGGGACTGGATCTTCGTCGGTCTTAGGCGCTTCTACTTTAGCTGATCCTCGTGCAAGAACCTTTCCCCGAAAGTCACAATTCAACCACGATCTCGACTCCGACAAGCGTCACTGGCTCACGCAGCCGCCCTCCTTTGTGCGGTCCGAAGTAGAGCTGAAGCAAAGCGCGCCCAAAACAACTAACAACTTGAGCTTAGTCTGTCTGGGGCTTCACAACCTCGACCCGAACCCACATTTGGCAGAGTCCTGAGACCGATTACTCGAGAAGTCGATACGCATTGTGGCATTCTCCTCTTCCTCAGACCCCCGCATTGGGAGGGATCAGATTATTCAGGTGAATTCGTCGCCCGCTAAGTAGGTCTAGACAAGTTTCTGCGCGTTCCTCGAGCTTGCATTACCTGTAGTTCGGATCTTGGCCGCTTGCCTAGCTTAAGATGCTTCTTGTCAGTTACTCAAATGCTCCTTCGGAACCATTTGCTTGACCAGGCAAAGGTTCAGCGCGAAGCTGATCGATCTCGGGATCACAGATCCAGGTTCCCTTGAACAGGCAATATACATTTAAGCCAGCCCGATCTGCAAACGGCGCGAGAGGCTGACAACCCCGCTGGCCAAGAAAATGACATTGTGTCGATTTTCTCGACATGTTTTGCCTGGGATGTCGAAATTATCGACATGTCGACGGGTTTGGCCTTCATCTTGACATGTGCCAAGCCACAATGTGCTATAATATGCCTTGTCAAGGAAAGAGCTGGAATATACATGGCTGCATAATGATAGTTTCTTGGTCAGACCGGGCTTACTATGACCCATTTAGCCTCTCATTCCAGCGTCGTGTCGATTTTCTGACCTACCCTTGTCGAAAAAATCGCCATGTCTTCAAAGAACATGTCCAAAAAATCGACACAAGCCCATCCTGGGAGCCGCCTGAGCGCCGACAACTCCCGAGAGCTCACATGGTTCTGCTTTCGGGCCGAGGCTACTGTATCGCCAAGATAGCCCGGATGTTCAATGCCTCTGAATATGCTGTTCGGCGGTAGATTGTGCAATGCGAAGCACATGGTATCAATGGTGTGTGCAACAGACCTCGCAATGGCGGCTCTTGAAGGCTACAGTCACAGCTAACAGGCTCTATAGTTTGATGGATGCGCTCATCGATGCTGTGAACGCTTGTCTCGACAACCTGACCCCGTCTGAAATTCAGACCTTGGTCACTCAAGAATGCTCAGATACTTTTGCGAAGACACTTAGACCTTCTCTATCCGCAACGGCTTCTGTCCGCCACACCAAGACCCGATTCGCCTCTAGCCATCTGCGGCCTCTACGTGGCTAACAAGTTCATAGCCCCGAAATGTTGATCGCGTAGTTGGCGCGCACCTTGAGTTCTCCTGCCGGGGCGCCTTCGCCGAGCACTCCTACGTATGACGACGGCGTTTCCCCGGAGCTCTCCGAGATTTCACCGGCAATAGGTAGCGTGATGGATACGTCCCCCCAGGAGGATGCTGCATCGACATATATACATGTAGATTGTGGAACTTCAATTGTGACCGTGTACCATTCAGCTTCGACGTCGTTGCTCTGTCCGAGAGTTCCCCGGAAGCCAATTGAGCCCAAAGATGAGAACAGGCGCATCCTCCCCGTGACCTCTGCGTCATTGACTTCGATATTGCCCACGGCTTCTATGTCCAGATCGCCCCTGGTGGAATTCACTCTGATTTCGCCGCCTCTGCTTTTGGCCCGGATTGCGCCATCGATCCCTTCCAGTGTGGTGTCGCCAGATGACAGTGCGGAGTTTACAGCTATCCGTGATGGGACCTCAACATGGAGGATGGCATCGCCCATCCACTTGCTCACAACTGATTCATCCGGCTTGGCTACGATCTCGAGAACGTCGCCACAGATCTGCGTATGCAGCTGCAAAAACCCCAGCTTCTTCTCGGCCTGTTCCACTGTGTCGCCGTACGCGACCAACTTGCCTGTTAAGGTGATGCTGTTACTATCTGTCCCAACGACCTTTATTTCGCCACGATGCGCCTGTATATCTACGCGCTGAACGCCGACGCTGCTGAAGGTCTTCTCAAATGGCATGCTCGCGGAGGCGTCCTTTGTGAAACCGATCATTGAAAGGGACCCTGGCGGGGATTTATAAACCAGCAGTTGGCTTCCCGACAGCCATGGATGGGTGAAACTTGCTATTACGGCAAGCAAGACGAGAGCGAATATGACTATTCCTTGACGAGAGATCGTCTTCGACAGCTCTCCCGTCATAACAGATTCCCGCCGGTCAGGCACCGGCTTCTGCGACTCGAGGATCTTTCCCGCGACAAAGATGAGCAAGACTATGGCAGCCAAAGCGGGCCAGAACGGTCTGAGGGGAATAACCTTACGATAAGCCTCCAAGTAATCCGTCTCTTTGTAGACGATCAAACCTGGAGTGGGCATGAACGATGATATGTACATGGCATGCGGCGCAAATGCAAAGGCCAAGTAGAATGTGAGTACACAAACGACTGCAGCGATCAGCCCCGAAATCCGCGGCACAATGGTTCCTATTGTGAAGGAGAAGATCCCCACTGCAACGCTGAGAGCAGGGCCGAGGATCAAACAGGCCATTATCCATGCGATATCAATGGCCTTCTCCCATGGCTTGAGCCAAAGGACACCCTTTTTCATTGACGTAACGGCGGAGTAGAATATTGAAGACCTTCTCGCCACAATCCATGTTCCCGCGGCTGCTGCGGCAGCGATGAGCGCCAGACCGAGAGCGGTTGCAACCAGCTTGGCCCAGATGACCCCGGCACCGCCCATTGGGGATGAGGGAAGCTGCAACTCGGCACGGTCGCGCCAGTCATTGCGCATTGTGAGATATCCGACTATCAGAGAGGCTATGCATATTCCCACAAAAGGAATGAGTGACAACACAAAAGCAAGCCCCTCGCCTCGATTCATTTCCCATGCCGGCGCTTTAACCGCCAGCCAGGCGTCAAACCCTAAGGTGGCCGCCGAGGCCAACAGAATTCGGGGCCAGAAACCGCGCCACTCCTTCAATACAAGTGACCACCAATTCCTCACCTCAACATACCTCCGCAAAGATCTCACTTGGGGGTCCCCCATTCCGCTCTCAATCGGTCCGAATCTCGCACCATATCAATTCGCTGGAGTCTCTCGGAGGCGGTCGCCCGCCTCCTCGCGAGTCCCTCTATCTATACCCAAGCTTTTGCATTGCCAGGTCGAAATCTTCTATTTCTGTGACTGGAACGAAAAACGACACTAGTTCATAGAACTCAGGCGCTTCTTCCACTATGAAGTTGTCTATGACCATGACCCTTCGACCATCAGCCACCCCAAGCAGGCCAAATTCCATTATCAAGTCGTAGTAATTGAGAGTAAACTGTCCCCATATTCTTAGATCAAGGCTGTCCGCATCGAAGTCGTCGACTACCTTGAGCTCAAGCCCATCTATTTTTTGGAGCAGATCCTTGTACTCTAGGGTCTTTCTTTTCACTTCGACCCTGTATACAGAATTCTGCATCACGTCCGCTCGGGTTCGACATGGGCTGTCAGTCGACTTCGTCAATGGAATGTAGAAGATGGTGAGTTCAATCCAGTACTCAGATGCCAAGTTGGACGAAGGAAGACGATCATCTGACGCCGCGAAGCAGGCCGGAGCCAATGCCATATCGCCCGCTGCGGCAACAAGCAACACAGCAAAGAAACAAGCCATCGACATCGTCGCCATCTTACTTCTCATTGCACTTGCCTCCTATGGTTCAGCTATTCGCCCGGCGACCAAACCGGCGTACTGATCAGATCCCGGATCCCTTCGCCAAGGACCCTGACCCATCCCCAATATCCGAAGCGCTCAAGGTATTCGTCATACTCCCTAACCTGACAGCGAGGGAGGAACGGCCTGATCAAATCGTAGAACTCCCTCTTGGCCCTGACCATCGAATCGTTGACAAACATCACTGGCCATCCGATAGGCGAGTTTAGTCCAAATGCAAGAATCACCTTTCCCCCACTCTTGAATTCGCCCCATACTCTCAAATCCATAGCATATCTATCGACACGCTTAGTTGGCCTCAACCTTAACTCGTCAATCTGTTGTAGCGCGCCTATGTAACGCCCAACCAACTCCGGCAGCACCTCTATCTTGTAATCATACAGGCCGTCTCTCAAACTTTCCGGAGACCAGAGAGGAACAGCCTCTATGTGCGTGGACACGGGCACATAGTAGATCGTGAGCGCCAGGTCTCCCCGTTGAGCACGTTCGGCCAGCCCAGCGGGGAAGGGCGTTTCATCGCTGCCCCTGTAGACTGAACCCCAGCTGATCCATGCGACAACAACAAGCAACAA
>JAQVXE010000119.1 GCA_028709305.1 Bacillota bacterium
TACGATCAGCTCTATTCTGGCCATTCTCTTCTTCGGCCTGAGTTTCCAAAGCAATCCTGAATGGGGCGACTTTGCACTCTATTCCTTTGCGACTTTTGCATTTGCGTCGTCGTGTTCGATTGCCACTGCCCGCACCATAGCCTCAGGTATTCACTCGCAGGGGGCGTGGCAACGCATGACCGCCGGTGCAATAGTACAGTGGGTGTTTCTAGTAGCCCTCAGGGCATTGTCGGCTGCGACTGAGTGAGTGGCCCTGGAGATCTCTTCAGACCGGTTGATGCCTGCCATGCTTGGGGGCAAGCCCGGTTGAGCCCCAAGGGGCGTCGGGCGAGGGTATTCAGCTTGCAGTTCGCAGGAGTTCTCCTCAATATTCGAGGAAGAGACCGTGTTAAGCGGCGAGTTTCTTTCGATGATCCCAAGAGCCGGCAGAGTCATGGACTTCGGGTGCGGGAGTGGGCGGAATGCCTTGTACCTGGCTGGAAGAGGTCATGAGGTAAGCATCTACGATGTATCAGAAGAAGCACTGGCATTTTCCGAACGGGCTGCAGATAGCAAAGGCCGGGCGGTGCAGAGGTGCAGGCGCGAGGGTAGGCCCAGGCCTGCGGAGCCCGACGAGCCAGCCAAGGAATATTAATGGAAAGTGAGATGTTGTTCTTGGGTGTTGTCAACTGGATCGAGCATGAGCTGCCCATCACATGTTGCACATCCGATGTTTTTGTGTATGATGACATGCAGTCTCAATCAGGGGAGTCGCTGCCTGTAATATACGTGCCATTCGACGGAAACAAGGCTAGTCACTGGGACGACAGGGGACAGATCTTAGACTTCCTCTGCGCCGCCTGCGGCAGAGGCAAGCGCCTGCTTGACATCGGGCCAGGGGACGGGTGGCCTTCGTTGGGCGTGGCCCCGTTTGCTGGGGAAGTGGTTGGGGTCGACGCGTCAATGAAACGGGTAGAAGTGTGCGAGGGTAATGCTGCTCGCATGGGAATCTCAAACGCCCGGTTCGTGCATGTGCCGGCAGGCCAGCCATTGCCCTTTGAGGATGAGTCGTTCGATGGAGCGATGGCTGCAAGCTCCATTGAGCAGACGCCGGATCCCAAGGCGATGCTAAGCGAGATATTCCGGGTCTTGCGCCCCGGGGGAAGGCTCCGCATCTACTATGAAGCTCTTGGTTGGTATAGAGGGGGACGGGAGCGGGACGTATGGCTTGCAGGAATAGCAGACGACAGATCCAGGCTCATCATCTACGATCGTGACATCGAGGGGGAGAAGGCAGACCAATACGGGATTACCTTCAGCATGCCCCGAGAGGAGCTTGCTCCGATTCTGTCGGGAGGCGAGCCAAGGCCTTCATACGGGAGCCTTACGATTGGCGCTCTCGCTGCTCTTCGTTCGCGGATTGTGGATGTGAGGAAATGCACATCGATGCATCCGTCAGGCAGAACCCTCACAGGTTGGCTCAAGGAGACAGGTTTCAGTGAGGTGCTCCCAACACACAGCGGAGGCGCGTTTGCCAGAAGGTTGTATGATCGTCTTCACGAAGATAGGCTCCCTTCCAATTTGGGGGGCGTGGATGCTCTGCTTGAGCCTCTCGTAGGCATCGCTGTAGAGATGGCAGCTCCCATCGAGTCTGACCCGATGATTACGGCGGTCAAGTAGTGCAGACTCGTCAGATTGCAGCTTTGCCGCAACGGATGTAAGCTGGTGGTGGGAGCTGTGCCATGGGCCACATCGCTGCTGAAAGTTGAGGTGTGTTGCGGTGCGTAATAAGAAAGGCAAGAGAACGGGCAGGCCTATTGGAGCCGTTCTTACCCTATTGATAGCATTGGCTTGTGTGCTGACGGTCCTGATGATCATTGAGTCAAGACGTCCGGCTGAGATAGAGATTCCCGAGACTCCGGATGTGACCCACTTTGCTGTGGTCTGCACTCTGTCTGCAGATGCAGGCGGCACGAGAGGTATGTCATGGGCGCCTGACAGCATGCGTATTGCCACCGGTGAAGGTGATGGACTGGTAGTTGTATGGAACGCCCGTACGGGTGAGAGAGAGCTTACATTTCAGGGAGAACCGGGCTACCGCATCGAGGATGTGGTCTGGAGCCCTGACGGGAGTAAAGTTGCAGCGAAGACAGGTCAGAATGAGTTCAAGGTTTTCGACCCGGGGAGCGGGGACATAGAGTGGACTGTCGTGGACCCTGAGGCATATGCATTGGCGGGCTGGAGCGAGGATGGCAAGTCAGTAAAGACTTGGAATGGGGAGGAGTACTTCTCTCTGTGGAACGTTGAGGCGAAGACCATGGCGAACCGATGGTTTGTGAGCATTGGCGAGCAGAGCAGGAGACTCAGCCCTGATGGGAAGCTTGCAGCCTGGCAAGTGGGGGACAATACATGGACTGTCCATACCCTCTACGGTGATGAATTCGAGGAATGGGAGCTTCGTGGGCATTCAGGCAGAATACGCGCAGTATCCTGGAGCCCCGACAGCCTGCGTCTGGCCGGCGCAACAGACCAGGGTGTTGCAGTTTGGAACGCCAGGACAGGGGAGCTGGAACTTGAAGGGGCTGCCGGGGATTTTGCCAATGTCTCGTGGAGCCCAGATGGGCACCATATATTGGCCTATACAGATGAAGACTCCGGAGTGATACTCGATGCCAAGCGTGTCCATCCAGTTGCGGAGATCAGCGTCGATGGAAGGCGCTGGTGGGCATCGCCCGCTGCCTGGAGTCCGGACGGATCCCTCCTTGCAGCCATATCTCCCGCCGGAGACGTGGCAATCATCGGGCAGACAACTCATTGATCTTTTCCGCCATACTGAAGGGGATCGCTTTGAACTGCGGTCCCCTTGTTGCACTCCATGAATTGACATGGTTCCATTAGTGTTTGGACTTCTTTCGCACATACGCATCCCAGGCTTCGCCAAGCTCTAGCCGTGCCGACAACTGATGGAATGGAGTAAAGAACGCTCGAAGAGCGCCAAACACGGCAACCATGGCAGTTACGGCTGTTGCTGCAGCTATCATCAGCATGACTACTATCTGGTATCTGACTGCGTCAACAGGGCTTGCACCTGAGATCATCTGTCCTGTCATCATTCCCGGAAGATGGACTAACCCTACAGTCATCATTGAGTTGATCGTAGGCATCATTGCAGCCCGCAACGATTCTCGCATAGCCTCTGAAGCCGCTTCCTTCGCGGGAGCGCCCAGGGCGAGCGCAGCTTCGACTTGGTTCCGCCTCAGGGTGAGCTCTGAGTGGAGCCTGTTTACCACCAGCGCCGCTCCCGTCATGCAATTGCCTATCACCATTCCCGCTATGGGTATTACATATTGCGGTTGATACCATGGACGCACCCGAAGGACTATGCCGATTACAAGAATCAACGTAATGGACGCCCCTGTTGCGATGGCTGCAGCCATTACCGCAAACAGTCCATGTTTCGCCCCGGTCTGACGTTTGACGGCGTTGTATGCCGCCACTGTTGTCATGATAGCGAGGGCAAGGATGACCCAGTGCCAGCGAGGCACGTTGAAAAGCTGCTGAAGCACAAATCCGACTGCAAGCAGTTGCGCGAAAGCCCTGACGGTTCCGACGGCCATGTCCCGTTCGAGCCCAAGCCTCTGCCAGCGCGAAACTGCGGCGGAGATGGCGATAAAGAGAAGCGCTATGACCAGATCCAGGTTGGATATGTGGATATACGAATTAGCGTCCATCCTCTGCAAGCTCCCCTCTGAGGAATTTGCGGCCAGTTTCAGTTGCAGGACTCTCAAAGAAGTCAACGGCTGGGCCTTGCTCTATGAGTGAGCCGCCGACCAGCATTGCGACGCGGGTGGCTAGGGCCTGGGCATGCTCCATCACATGGGTCACGATTATGACTGTAAGCCCCAGTTTCTCGTTGAGGCGGAGGATCAGTTCGACTATGTTCCGTGACGCCGTGCGGTCAAGCGCAGATGTAGGCTCGTCAAGGAGCAAGACGTCGGGATGGTTCGCCAGGGCCCGTGCTATGCACATCCTTTGCTGTTGCCCTACAGACAGGGCGGAGGCAGGCCTCCGCAGCAATTCGCGCTCCAAACCTACATGCTCCAGGTAGTCTCCGGGGTTACAGGGCTCGCCTCTGAGGTTAGGACCGTAAGCTATGTTGTCTGCCACGTCCCCTGGCAGCAAGGCCGGGGTTTGCGACACCATCCCCACTCGACGCCTGAGCTCTTTCACATCCAGGTTCGCAATATCTGATCCGAATAGGAATATCCGACCTGAAGTGGGGTCTTCCATTCTGTTAATCATCCGAAGAAGTGTGGATTTGCCTGAGCCCGAAGGACCGATGAGAGCCAGTATCTCGCCCTCTGGTACGGAGAGCGAGACGTCGCGCATCACCTCAAGTTCGGTCAAAGAGTCACCTAAAAGGACTGGCTTTGCCGTGCTTACATGGGAAAGCTCAATTGCATTCACTCGTCTGCCTCCGTTTTGGATCGACTGCATTGGATCACTTGCCCAGCCACTTGCGAATCTGGGCTTCCGTTGGCATCCTGCCTTCAAGCCTAATTTCGCCATCTACTATGATTGCCGGGGTCATCATTACTCCCCGGTCAGCTATCTCATGAAGCTCGTAGACGTGAACGACTTCTGCGTCCACGCCCAGCTCTTCCACGATCTTTCGTATCATTTCTTCAGTCTTGCGACATTTCGGGCACCCAGTCCCGAGCACTTCGATCCTCATTGGACTCGTCCTCCTTGTTCTCTACAGGATGATGGACTTTGCGAAGCCGAGAAGCATAGCGTCTTCCTGCACCCGGCGGCCCCTTCTTGGTGCAGACGGTCTTTACACTACAAATGCACCTAACAGCATCCCGCTGATCGTCGCCGCTGCGACAACTAGCAAGATGTACACAAGCGTTTTCTTGCTTCCCAGGATGCTGTTTATCACCAACATGCTTGGCAGGCTGAGAGCCGGTCCGGCAAGAAGCAGTGCCAGTGCAGGGCCCTGGCCCATGCCTGACCCGATCAGTGACTGCAATATTGGCACTTCTGTAAGGGTTGCGAAGTACATCAGAGCTCCTACAAGGGATGCTGAAAGGTTTGCTCCGAAAGAGTTGCTTCCTACTGCGCCTGAGATGAGGCTTGCCGGGATGACCCCATTGTCTACTCCCGGCGTACCCATGAGGAATCCGGATATCATCACTCCACCCATAAGGAGGGGAAGTACCTGCTTTGCGAAGCTCCAAGTTGAACTCATCCAACTGGAGAGTTCGTCCTTCTCAAACCAGGCGATCAACTGGTAGGCAAGGAATGCCAGCAACGCTGCGACCAGATACCATTTCACCGTGAACATATTATGCCAGAAGCCCGATGTGTCTGACGGCTTGCCCCAGGCCGCAAAGACCAGGATTCCGATAAGGGTTCCGAAGTAAGCTGCTGTTTGCCCGGGAGTCCGTCCCGTCTCGTCTGTTGGCGCTTCAGCGAAGCCGCGTTGACGCTCCTCCTCCTCGTCTTTGAAGAAGAGGGCCATCAGCAGCCCTATGACGATTGCAAAGAGAATAGCGCCGATTGCCCGGGCGAACCCGATGCGCCATCCGAGAACCCGTGCCGTAAGGATGATAGCAAGGACGTTGATGGCGGGGCCTGAATACAGGAAAGTGGCTGCAGGGCCAAGTCCCGCGCCTCGCTTGTATATCCCCATAAAAAGCGGAAGGATAGTGCACGAACAGACGGCGAGCACTGCGCCTGAAACTGCCGCCACAAGGTAAGCAGTCCACCTTTTTGCGCCCTTTCCCAGGTACTGCATGACAGATTGACTGGATATGAAGTTCTGCATGGCCCCAG
>JAQVXE010000120.1 GCA_028709305.1 Bacillota bacterium
GCGCCTGAAGCGAGCTGGCGGCGGCAACTACTTTGATGAATTGCTGGCGCGCATACGCGACATCCGATCGTCTGAAAAGGTCTTTTGGCGCAAGGTGCTGGATATCTACGCGACCAGTATCGACTATGATCCCAATACTGAAACATCTCGGCGTTTTTTTGCCACACTGCAAAACAAGATGCATTGGGCCGCCCATGGTCAAACAGCAGCGGAAGTCGTGTACCAACGTGCTGACGCGGAGAAAAAGAACATGGGGCTTACCAGCTGGAGCGGAAACGTGCCCACCAAGAGAGAGGCAGCCATCGCCAAAAACTATCTAACCTCAGAAGAGCTCGACATTCTTAACCGTATCGTCTCGTCCTATCTGGAGTTTGCAGAGCTTCAAGCATTGCAACGAAAACCCATGTATATGAAGGATTGGGCCGCCAAGCTTGACGATTTTCTCAAGCTAACCGGGCGTGAACTCCTGGACCATGCAGGAACAGTCTCTCATGAACAGGCACTGGCAAAGGCACAAGTTGAATATGAGAAACACCGCGCCTGGCGTATCAATCAGCCCTCGCCAGTCGAAGCCGATTTCGAACAGGCAATCCGCAGGTTGCCCAAGCCGGACACAGCGGGAAGGGAGAAGTCATGAACAAGAACAAGGTGCCCCAGCACATCGCGCTTGATGAGCGCAACCACGTCGAAAAGCCCCTGCTGGATCAGCTCGCTGGGCTGGGCTGGGAGATCATTGACCTTGATAGCAGGCAGCGCCCGGAGGACAGCTACCGCGAGAGCTTCACCGAAGTGGTAATGCCCGGAATCTTGCGCGAGCAGATCAAGGACATCAATCCCTGGCTGGCAGATGATCAGGTGGACGAAGTGGTCAAGCAGCTCACAGAGAGCTTTCCGGGCACAAGTCTGATCGAGAACAACCGTCATGTTCTTACCCTGCTCTTGGAAAACACTAGCGTCAGTGAGAACCGCAAGACGGGTGAGCGAAGTCCCACGGTCCGTTTTGTGGACTTCGCACATCGAGACAGCAATCGCTTCATAGCCGTCTGCCAGCTCAAGGTGCGCATCCTGGGAACCGAACACCACATTGTCCCTGATATAGTGCTCTTTCTGAACGGCCTGCCAGTGGTAGTAATCGAATGCAAGTCGCCCAAGGTCAAAGATGCCATCCCGGAAGCCATCGACCAGATACTTCGCTACAGCGAGCAGCGCGGCGCCAAGGGAGAAGGCAGCGGACCATTGTTCTACTACAACCAGTTCGTCGTCATCACGTGCCGCAACGAAGCCAAGTTCGGCACCATCACAACCCATAGTGAGAAACACTTCTATCGCTGGGCCGATCCCTATCCCCGCACCGTCGACGATCTTGAGCACGGAAGTGGCAGCCCCAACGACCAACAGCGGCTAGTGGCCGGGATGCTTGATCGCGACAACCTCCTGGACCTCATCCGCACATTCACCCTGTTTTCAACTAACGACAAAGGCGAGACCATAAAGATTGTCGGTCGCTACCAGCAGTTCCGTGCAGTGAAGCTTGCAGTCAAGCGGCTTCTTGAAGGGCAAACCCCGCGTGAACGCAGCGGCATCGTATGGCACACGCAAGGCTCCGGCAAATCGTTAACCATGATGTTCATGGTGCGCGAGATGTATCGCCATGCCGAGCTTTCACACTGGAAAGTGGTCTTTGTCACCGATCGAACTCAGTTGGAAAACCAATTGAATGAAACGAGCCAGAGCATCGGCTTTACCGTGAAGGTAGCTAACAGCATCAGAAAACTCAAGGAGCTCCTCAGTTCAGACTCCTCGGATCTGGTCATGGCCATGATTCACAAATTCCGCGAAGTGGACCTAGCCGAGACTTTCCCGGAGCTCAACCCCAGCCCTCACATCCTGGTAATGATAGACGAGGCACACCGCTCTCAATATGCGATGCTCGGGGCCAACTTAGATAGAGCCATTCCCAATGCCGCCCGCATTGCCTACACCGGCACTCCCATCGACAAAACGGAACGGGTATTCGGCGACTACATCGACAAGTACACCATGCGCCAATCCATCGAGGACGGTGTAACTCTGGAAATCGTGTACGAAGGCCGAACCCACAACGCCGAAGTGCCCGACCAAGAAGGTATGGACGCAGCATTCGAGGATGTGTTCAGCGACTACAACCTCAAGCAGCGTATGGAGATTCTGGGCTACGGATCGCGCGACGCCTACCTGGAAGCCGATCCCACCATCGCTGCCAAAGCCCAAGACATGGTCGAGCACTACCTGACCCATGTGTTCCCCAATGGCTACAAGGCTCAAGTGGTGGCCACCTCCCGAGAAGCAGCGGTGAGATACAAGAAGCATATCGACAAAGCCTTGGCGTCTACCATTGCTGATCTCGAACAGTCCAACCCCAGGCGCCTCGATCTAGACCGTCTCAGAAGGTTAACGACCGATGTTATTATCTCCGGCAATCACAACGACCTGCCGCACCTCAAGGCCTACTCTGACAAGTCAAGGCATGAGGCTAGCATCAAGAGCTTTAAGATGGATTTCGGCAGTGAAGAGGACGGGATCACAGGCGACATGGGTATCCTTGTCGTCCATAACATGCTGCTAACCGGTTTCGATGCACCGATAGAGCAGGTCATGTATCTCGACAAGGTCATCGTAGCCCACAATCTTCTGCAAGCTATCTCCCGTGTGAATCGTGTCAGCGGCGAGGCCAAGGAGAAAGGCTTCGTCGTTGACTACGTAGGCATCGGCCATCATCTGAAGAGGGCCATTGATGCCTATGACGAACGGGAACAGCAGGAAGTGATTGACTCTCTCAGCTTCCCTGAGGAAGAGCACAACGAGCTCATTGCCAACCACGCAGCCATGATGGATCTGCTCAAGGAGCACGGCCTGACCGATTTGAACGACCACGATGCATTCTTCGATCTGTTCTATGACGAAGATCTGCGTTTCGAATTCATGATGGCATTCAGGAATCTTACCCAGTCGCTGAACGTGGTTTTCCCCGCTCGGCAAGCCTTGGATTACGTAGCAGACTATCAAGCCCTTACCGAAATCAACGTGCTGGCTGGAAAGCATCTACGCGACGAACGCATGAGCATGAAGGGGATCCCTCCGAAACTGCGCAGCATTACCGATGAGTATCTTGAGTCTAGAGGCATCGGGACAAAGGTTGAGCCCATATCCATTCTTGACGAAGACTTTCAGAAACAGGTGAACAAGCGCAAGCGTACCAAAACCAAGGCAGCAGAAGTGGAGCATGCTATCCGCCATCACCTCGATGTTGAGCTAGTTGATGATCCCGATCTGCAAGCCTCTTTCTCCGAGGCTCTGGCAGCCATTCTCGAGGAGTTTCACGACAACTGGGATAAGATTTACGAAGAATTGGAGAAGCTCCGGGAACGCATCCAAAGCGCCAGCAAAGAACCGACCTATGGGCTTCATCGGAAGAAGCAGATGCCCTTCTACCGAATGTTTGCGAGGGAGATATTTGGCGAAGGCGCCGCGATAAGGCTGACCGATGCCACTGGGGTAGCAGACGGACCCGTCCCCAACTGCAACATGAGCCAGGAAGACAAGATCAGCTGCCTAGTCGACCTTACTCAGAAAGTATTCCTGACTGTGGAACGAGAGCTCAAGCTCACAGGGTTCTGGGAAAGCATTCCCGCCCGCAACAAGCTCAAGGCGGAGCTGCAGAGAATACTGCTGGCGCCTGAATTCCTAACACTTCCCGGGCTCGTAAAAAACCGTGCTCACATCATCAGCCGTATAATGGAGATAGCCGAGAAGAACAACGACATAATTCTCTACGCGGAGTGACAGCCATGGAACTGACATACACAATTCAAAGATCACCGAAGCGGCGTAGGGTAACCATCACCGTCGAGCGAGACCGCAGTGTCATCGTGCACGCGCCGGAGGACGCGTCTGACGAGCAAATCCATGAGGTGGTAGAGTCCAAACGCCACTGGATTTACGAGAAAATCGTCCACCCGCAGAAGTACCACAACCTGCCCCATCCCCCAGGGAAGGAACTTGTCAGCGGCGAATCTATCCTCTATTTGGGGCGGCAGTATCGCATTGAGATAGTCAAGGCAGGCTTAGCCGACATTCAGTTCACCCAACGTTTCCTGATCCCCGACATAGAGGCGCCGAGGCAGGCAGAGGCATTGCGGACATGGTACATGAACAGAGCACAGGAGAAAATCGTCCCTCGGGTGAAACAGTACGCCCGCCAGCTCGGCGTTGAGGTCGCCGAGGTAAAGATCGTTGACAGTCGGTATCGCTGGGGCTCCTGCACACCGAAGAATAACATCAACCTGAACTGGCGGCTGATCAAGGCGCCGATGTTTGTAATCGACTATGTCATCGTGCACGAACTGGCTCATCTCATCGAAGCCAACCATACACCTGAGTTCTGGAACATCGTCCACGCACAGGCTCCCACGATGGACAAAGCGAGGGAATGGTTGAAAGAGAATGGGCAGCTACTGGAACAGGTGATATGAGCCGGTAACGTCTCCCGAAGAAACCGAATATGCCACGCTAGACCTTATCTGCTCCTATCCCCCTACCCCTCGCTCGTCAACAACCACTTCACCGTCTCCTCCATTCCCGCTTCAACCAGGCTCACGTCGCGAACCTCGCCCAGTTCCTGCGCTGCAATAAGAACCTGAGCTGCTGATGCCTTCCTCCGGTCGAACGAAAGGTCCACACTTCTGGACGAGTAGTCGATTGACATAATCGTGCACAAACCGTGCCCCAGGGCCTGCCCTGCAGCCAGCTCGGGGATCATGGAAGACAGGCGCAACCTCATCGTGGCAGGCAATCCAGCGCTTGCAATCAGGGATTCCAAACCCCCGTCGAACATGAGCCTCCCGTGGTTTATCACCATCACCCGATGGCACAGCTCCTCAATGTCGCGAAGATCGTGGGTGGTTAGGAGGATCGTTACCCCGTGATCCCTGTTCATCCGAGAGAGGAAATCCCGGACCTGCGCTTTCGCCACCACATCAAGGCCTATGGTGGGCTCATCCAGGAACAACACCCGGGGCCTGTGAATCAGCGCCGCAGCTATGTCCGCCCTCATCCTTTGCCCAAGCGACAGCCTGCGCACAGGGGTATCAAGGAACTCATCCAGGCTCAAGAGATCCGTGAACTCGTCCATGAACTTCTTGTAGTCGCCAGGCGACACACCATACATGGCAGCCAGTATCTCAAAGGAATCCACTGTGGGAAGGTCCCACCAGAGCTGAGTGCGCTGGCCGAACACCACCCCTATCTGCTGCGCAACCTCCTGCCTGGCCCGCGCCGGCGACAGCCCCTTCACCTGCACATGCCCTGACGTAGGGTGCAGTATCCCGGCGAGCATCTTCACAGTAGTCGACTTTCCCGCCCCGTTGGGGCCGATGTATCCTACGAACTCGCCCTGGTCGATACTGAAGCTCACATCGTCCACTGCGATCACATCCCGGGTCTCACTGGCCACAAGCTGCCTGACGCTTCCCCAGAACCCGGGCTTCCTAACTGCTACTCTATAGACCTTGCTCAGCTCATCTGCTAGAACCGATGCCCCGCTCAAACCTGACCACTCCCCCGCTTCTTGCTTCTCCGCTCCTATAGCTACGTGCCGGTGCTCGCATAGTGCGACTCCCCGATCCTCCATAAATATATTTTTACTTTTAGTCTTTACTTTGCCCCCTCAACTTTATTTTGTTTCTGAGGTGATACTAATATAACTTCTTCAATTTCTTCTTTTACCTGAGTTGCATTTTCAATTTTCAAAACAACA
>JAQVXE010000121.1 GCA_028709305.1 Bacillota bacterium
CCTTTCGTCCGAAACCTCCTGGAAGAACAAGGGCCACTGCCGTGAACACGAGGCCAAGAGCAGAGGGAAGTGCTCCAACCCGCATTATCGCAACTGATAGGCAAACAAAAGCTATCTGAACGATCATAGAGAGACGGAGTATCGGAACGCGTAGCGATTCCCTCAATTTCGTGCCTGTAAGGGAAAGAATCAACATCGCGGAGAAGAGGGCGCACACCGCTCCGGCAATAGTGTATGGCAATGGGTATGCATTCCACGGGCGTTCGAGTCCGCGTGCAGCCTCCACTACCACAGATGGAAGAAAAGCTGTCCAAATCAGCACTGCAATGATGGCGAACATAGCAACCGACATTCCAATAGTCTGGATCAGCCCTGCAGGCCTCACCCAGGAGAATTCATCATAGAACATGCTTTTGGCATAGGCAATGCATACAACTCCCATGAATACTGCAACAGCTGCGCAAATTACGCAAACGCCATAAGGTATGGAGATGATGTCCCCCAGTGCGCGAAATGAAATGTACGTCTCGCCGGGCTTTCCGATGCTGTAGGCAGAGGCAGCCCACTTGGCGGCCGCCACCACGCAATCTGCGGCTCTGGCTATGTTGGCGCCACTCACTTCTGATGCAACATCCCGGTAAGGCTCAAGCGAATCGCCTCTGTAGTAGGGAAGCGAGCGTGCAGTGGTGATTGTGACCGCCGGAGTATTGGTGATAAGGAAAGGCGAGTGATCGGTGTGGACCTGTGGCACCATGGCAACGGTAGTATCGAACTCCACACGCTGGCCCGTGGAACTGGTAACAGCTTCTGCAAGGCGCTCAAATCCCTTGGGCGGAAACGCCTGGGGGCCTCCCCATGGTATCAGATGCACGGAGTCGCCTCGCCCCACGGCATCGACATTAATCATCATGGCCACATCTTGAGGACTTATGGGGCCAGAGCCCTTGCCTTCCGTAAATGCCTTTGCTCCAGCCCGCCCCATCTCATTGGATCCAAAGGCCGCAAAAGCCACGTGCGACTGGCCTGGCAACGCCGATAGAAGCCTCGCAGATTCAAGCATCACAGCGAGCCCAGACGCATTGTGGTCAGCGCCGGGCGAGTCGAGACCATGTGTGTCAAGGGATGCCCCTATCAGGACTATCCTCGCATCGGGTCTTGCCGAGGGAGAAATGGCGATCACGTTTTCAGATACAGAAGCCCCGCTTGCGGTCTCCCGCGAAAAAGGGACTCTGCTAACGGCATACCCATACTCCTCCAAAACCCCTGCTACGTAATCTGCCGCAGCCGACTCCCTCATTGTGCCTGCAGGCCTCGGGCCAATCACGAGGGCAAGTTCGTCCACGTGCAATCGAGCCATGGCGGCGCTGGCGCTCTCTGGTGGAGGTGCCGCAAGGGCGGCCTTGGGCATCATGATCAACACGGCCACAAGCAAACCAAGGGCCGCAATAGCAAACCTGGGGCGTATCGTGTAACAATGATTACTCTTCGGCCTCAACGATGATGTTCCACCTCTATTCTGCCTGATCCGACTCTCACAACCAGGTCAATCAGACGAGTTGCAGTCTCGTAATTCTCAGAAACCCATCTTTCGCCGGCGCCGAAATCGTTCCTACGATACCGGCGTCCATCTACCTGCATGCTCCCAGAACCTATCCTCGGTTCAATGCTGAGCCCGGCATCTTCGGGCACTGTCAGTTCAATCTTCCCTGAGCCAACTTCAAGGTCGGCGAAGACCGCGGGGACATGTGCGTCCCCTGACAAGTCTATGCAAGCCTTCCCCGACCCCACAGTTCCCGACACTCTGCCCATTCCCGCATTTCCGAGATGAAAGATGTCAGCCCTCCCCGAACCGACATTGAGTACGAGCTCGGGCAGGCTCTTTGAGCCTGTTCCAGGAGCATAGGAGGGGAATGTCAATATTGCTTTTCCGCTTCCGACTTCAACTTCAACGTTGCGAACAACAAGTCCTTCAAGGAACGCATCAATATTACCCGATCCAACCCGCATTTCAAGGGAAGTGGGCAATGACGGCTGCCCCAGGGTTATCACATGCTGGCTGCAGGTGGGGATGATTACAGCACCAAAGGAACCCGTGGGCGGAGCCGCCTCGTACTCAGCTTCCAAAACGCCTCCGCCGTAACTCGTCCTCAGGGACGGCTCACTCGCAGGCGATGAGTAGCGCGCTTTTGAGGTGAATATGTCGGCGCCATCATCTGTCATAATGTCCACATTTTCTGATCCGGCCCCCACCCTCAGCATGAATTCCTCAGGACTGTAATCATGCCCGCTGATGCAAAACTCCTTGTGCGCCAAGTGGTCATCGATGAACGCAAAGCGGCATGCTTCCGGCATTATTGCGAGTATTATGAACATACACAGCAACGCCAAGAGGACCAGTCCAGTGAGAGTGCTTGCCTTTGCCCTTCCATCAAGAATCATCGCTGCCCCACATGCGATCAGGAGCACGGGCCAGGATTTCCACAGGATATTCCAGATAGACCAGGGCAGCACGCCCGTAGTATTCAGCAGGAGGAGAACGCCCGCTGCAATCAGGAAAAGGGGACCTGCCAGCTTGCCTACCCATCTACTTCTCATTGTGCCTTCCTCCTCATTTCTGGATTCAAAGGGTTCTTTAAGTTTCCTTCGCCATGCCGTACAAATGAACCATGTCCGGCATAGGCTAAGGGTGACCTGGTTATTGGGGGAATCTCATCATGACCAGCAAAGCCCAGATGAGGCGCATGTTTGCCGGGGGCAACACATCCCGCGGTTTTAGGTCATTCTACGACCATCTGATAGGTCAAGATGCCACAAGAACTATAGTCCTCAAAGGAGGCCCGGGCGTAGGAAAATCCACGCTGATGAAGTACATCGCCGAACACATGTCATACCTAGACTATGATGTGGAGCTCTTTCACTGTTCGTCAGACCCATCTTCGCTAGACGGCGTCGTAATGCCCAAAGTAGCTGTTGCACTGATGGACGGGACCGCGCCCCACGTAATGGACCCGCGTTTTCCAGGAGCCGTAGACGAGATTCTGTATCTCGGGGACTACTGGAATGAACCTGCCATGCGTGCCAAGAAGAATGAGATCATAGCTTGCTCAAAAGATGCAACCCGCCACTTCCAAAGAGCGTACAGATTCCTCAGAACTGCAGGAGATATCCTCGACGACTGGAGCGATGCAAATGCCGAGGCCCTTGACATAGGCGCCGCCAACAAGCTGTGCCACAAGGTTATCCTCGAAGTCTTCGGAGATGCACGTGTGTCAGACCACCCGGGAAAGGCTCGGCACCTTTTCGCATCAGCAATAACTCCTGACGGTTTCATCAACTACCTTGACACCGTGGTCATCGGCTGCTCCAGGCGATATGTCATCCGTGGCGGACCGGGATCTGGAAAGTCAACACTGATTGAGCGCGTAGCTGACCATGCAGTCCGCTCAGGGCTTGACGTTGAGCTCTTCCACTGTTCTCTCAATCCCGACAGCCTAGAGCATCTTGTGATGCCTGCCATCAAGACGGCGCTGATTACGTCTGTAGAACCACATGTATGGGCAGGGCGCCCAAATGACATCATTGTAGACATGGAGCAATGTCTGGACACGGCTATTGTCGAGCGCAACGCAAAGATCGCAGATTATGATCGCAGCCTGATGCAGGAGGCGATGGACCGCGCAATACTCTTCCTGGGCCAGGCACGCGACGCCCACCGCTTCTTGGAGTCATTTTACATCCCGAACATCGATTTCGACGCCGTCCAAGGTCTCAGAGAACGCACTCTCCAACGTATCCTGGAGTTTGCCAGCGAAACTCCGGTGATTGCCAGGGGGGACCAGAGCTAGAGCACTACCTCAACAACGTCTCTGTCGATCCTCTTCATCGTCTCGGTAATCTTGTCGGCTAGGGCGAGGTCATCCTTGCACGCTGCACGCACCTGCCTGAGAAGGTCGATGGCACGTCGGAAACTGGACACTACGTCGCCCTCGGCATAATTGGAGCCTCTCATCAGGTCAGAAAATTCCTCGCCCTGGCTCCACCTGTAAGCAAGCGGAGCAAGGCCTGTGAAGAACCGTAGGGAACTGGTGCCAATGTAGCTCTCCTCCACGACCTCTATGACCTCAGCTATCTCGCGGATGCGCGCCAGGTCAAAAGGAACCGACCTGGCCGCGAACTCCCCGCGACGGGGCTCATAATCGATGCAAACTGCCAGGGCGGCGACTTGATCCATGTCGAACTCATGGAACACTCCCGCAAAGATCAGTTCCGTCACAAGAAGCTCCTGCGTATGTATCTCGCGGCATATCTGTCCCCTCGCAAGAAGTTCTCCATCCTTGATATAGCCAAGCCTCTCAAGGAGAGCCTCTTTTCTCCTGAATTCGTGCACGTATCTTTCTTCGCTGCCCAACCTGCGCATGCGCTCGTAGAGAGTCTCCATTCGGCCAACTACCACTCCGCGCCTGGACAGAAGTTTGCGGCAGGCTTTCCTCTGTGCAGTCTCGCATTTCCTGGTGTCAAGCGAACCCAGCTCAGCGCGGATCTCGTCCATCTCAACCCTGAGGGCGGCGCGTTTGCGACGGGTCCTCTTCCTCTTGGAAGCCCTCTTCAGCTGAAGCCGGGTCTCTGCAAGACGGGCACGAAGATTCCCAGCATACAGTGGGCAGCCAGGTTTGTCCAAAAACTCGCACGCGTCGGCGATGATCTCGGATTCTAATGCCCGCGCGGAGTTGAGAGCTACCTCAATCTCCATACGTTCCGCTCCCCTTTGGTAGCTGGCGAAATTTTGGCGCAAGACTTTTCGTATCTCTTCAGGAGAACGAATGGCCATGAGGTTCACTACGGTATTGTAGGATATGGTGAATCGGCTTACCAAAGGTTCGACGCTTCGCTCATCGGTGCTGGGGTACTCCTCCGGCCGGAAGTAATTGAGGTCCACGAGAATGTAGACGTAGCCTTCGGCGTCTATTCCCCTTCTCCCCGCGCGCCCCGCCATTTGGAAGTACTCCTGAGCCGTCATTGGCGCAAAATCTATGCCGTTGAACTTTCGGACTGCGTCGAAACAGACCGTCCTTACAGGGAAATTTATTCCGACGGCAAAGGTCTCAGTCGCATATAGAACCTGGATTATCTTCTGCTCAAAAAGATCCTCCACTATCTCCTTGAGAACAGGCAGCAGCCCGGCGTGGTGGTACGCAATTCCTCGGCTGAGGATCCGGCGCATCTTCTTGACACTTGGCATAGGCTCGATGTTCATGCCGTCAATTCTCTCATCGAAATACGACAGAACCTCATTGCGCTCGCTATGGGTAAGGTAATTTGCGGACCTGGCCAGCTCTTCAGCTTTCTCCTCGCACTGCCTCCTGCTGAACACAAAGTACAGGCAAGGGAGCTTGTCTTCTTCCGTGAGGTAGCTCACTAGGTCGACATGGGTTGTCGTTCGGTATTTGGGCCCTCCTCCTGCCGCAAGTGCCTCTTCCTCTTCTATCGCCTTGTCGCGCTCAGCCTTGTACTTCCTCATTTCCTTCAACGTGCACGCTCCGCGCGATCTCTCATACACGAAGTGCCTTAGAGGAACTACACGCTGGAAATGGCGAACCACCGCAACGTCATGCTCCTTGATCTCCTGCATCCAGCAGGCCAACTCCTCTGCATTGGGTATTGTTGCAGAGAGCCCGAGCAGCCTCATTTGCTCAGGCATGAATATGATTGATTCCTCCCACACAGTGCCCCGCTCTTCATCTGCGATGAAGTGGATCTCGTCGAATAT
>JAQVXE010000025.1 GCA_028709305.1 Bacillota bacterium
TCCTCACAAACTCAAGAGCCCCGGCTCCATCCAGAGTGTAGGTGCCCCCCACGGGCACAAGCAATACGTCAACATGGCCTATTTCATTCATTGTTTCGGCCGACGGTATGTGGCCCAAATCCCCTGCATGGCAAAGACTGATTCCGTCAGCTTCTATCACGAAGACCGTGTTGGATCCGCGCAAGGCTCCCGACTTCGTGTCATGGAAGGTGCCGATCCCACGGATCCGCACATCCTCGATGACCTCGTCTACCTGGCCGACAAGTATCTTCGGCAGGCCCTTCACTACTTTGACATTGCTATGGTCGAAGTGGTCGTGGCTGACTGTAACCACGTCGGCCTCAACAGCTGGAAGTTCATATCCCACAGTCTCATCAAAGGGATCGGTTAGAATCCTCAGCCCAGTACCGGTCTGAATCATGAAGCATGCATGACCGAGCCATGTTATGGTTATCTGGCCGTCCGAATAAGCCTGCTCATTCTCACGGCGCAGTTTCTCCATCCTCTCCACCTCCAATTCCAGCTCCAGTTTCTCGCGTTCGCTCATCCTTGCAGCATCATACCTCTGCAACGCTCTGACGGTTGCCAGGTTCCTAAAGATTGAGGCAAACCCGGCATACAAGGACAAGCCGACTATCATGAAGTAGCCTGCAGTCTTATTGCCGACCAGGATCCCTATCGTCGGCAAAACGCCCAAGGCGAAGAAGGCTGCGGCAAACAAGCCTACAGCAAATGTGTAGGCTGGATTGTCAAGTATCAATATCGCTGCCCTTCGTATTGACTTCCAAACAGTCGTGTGTTGCTCTACAACAATGGGATAGGCGTACATGAAGAGCAGGCCTACGAAGATGCTCAGATAGACCCATACTCCGGACAAGAACCTCATCCAAGCATTTTCAGTGGCAAGAAGCACCTGTATGTCTATCCACAGGATGAGAACCACAGCTGAGTGTATCGCGCCGAGGAGAGCCGCCCTGAGCCAAAACTTCTTATAGCCCTGCCACAGGTCCTTCACTCCAGCGTCCTCACGGTGGACGGCAAGGTTTCCACAGTACATGATGGCCATATGAAGTGGAGCAGCAATCACGGCAAACAGAGGAATGGACCAAAGAGTAGGGCCCGCCACAAACAGCGTAGCAAATGTGACGAAGTACCACATTACGCTCATGAGCACAACCATGCCAAGCCGCTCGTACGCACGGACGAAACTTCTCCTAAGCACATTCCAAGCTTCTGCAGGCGAGTATCGCTCCATCTGAATCGCTACATCCTTTCCGGAGCCGATACTCCTATTACCCTAAGCACATTCCTCAGCACGGTCCTCGCCGCATCAACCAGTGCAAGCCTGGCAAGACTCATTGCTTCATCATCGCTGATAACTCTACATTCAGTGTAGAAGCTGTGGAACAGCCCTGCCAACTCCAGAGCATACTTGGCAATCCTGCTCGGAGCCCGCTCGCAGGCTGCGGCAAGCACTTCATCAGGAAGGCTGGCCATCTTGCGGACGAGATCTGTCTCACTGGCATGGCCCAGCACCGATAGATCTGCCCTCTCCCAAGCCTCAGGCTGGATCCTCTCAGCCTCTGCCTGCCTGAATATGCTGCAACAACGGGCATGAGCGTATTGGATGTACCAGACAGGGTTGTCGGTAGTCTGAGCCTTTGCAAGATTGAGGTCAAAATCAAGGTGTGAAGAGGTGTTCCTCATTATGAAGAAGTAGCGAGCAGCATCCTTCGGCACCTCTTCCAGCAGGTCGTCCATGGTGATGAATTCGCCTGCACGTTTTGACATCTTCACGGGTTCTCCGTCTCGCATTAACGTTACAAGCTGGAGAATGAGCACCTCCAAAGTGCCCTCAGGATAACCAAAAGCCTGCAGGCCGGCTTGCATACGTCCTTCGTATCCGTGATGGTCAGGGCCGAGGATGTCAATGAGCTTCGTAAAGCCGCGCCCCAGCTTGTCTCTGTGGTACGCCAGATCCGGGGCAACATAAGTGTACAGCCCGTCGCTCTTCACAATCACGCGATCCTTGTCATCACCATAGTCAGAGGATCGGAACCAGACAGCCCCATCTTCTTCGTACGTGTATCCCGCTTCAGCCATTTCCCGAATCATGGATTCGACAGCGCCAGTCTCCCTGAGCTTACGCTCTGAAAACCACCTGTCAAAATGCACGTCGTAAGCCTCAAGAGATGTCTTCTGCCAGTCCAGAATGTAGCTGAGGGCATATTCGCGGAGGAAATCCCGGGCCTCGTCGGGGCCCATCCCAGACAGGCGATCATCATGCTCTTCCATAGCCTGTTTTGCAATGTCACGTACGTAGGCACCGCGATACCCATCCTCGGGGAAAGGGTAATCCGCACCCTTGAGCTGCATGTAGTGCGCGAAAACAGATTCCGCCAAAGTCGATACCTGGCGTCCGGCGTCATTCACATAAAACTCGCTGGATGCCCTGTAGCCGCTTGCGTTAAGCAGCCTAACCAGGGTGTCGCCTACTGCTGCAGCTCGGGCGTTCACTATGTTGAGCGGGCCAACCGGGTTTGCGCTCACGAATTCCACCAGAACTCGCTCGCCGCGTCCATAATCCGTCTGTCCGTATTCCTCATCCATCGACCTGATCAGGTCGACTGTGTCGACAAGCCATTTGGCTGAGAGCCGGAAGTTCATGAAGCCAGGACCCGCCACATCAACGGTATCTACATAGGGACCAAATCCTGCCGCTGTCATTTCCTCGACAATGAGCGAAGCTATCTCCCTCGGCGCCTTTCTAGCGACGGCCGCAAGGGAAAGGGCTACAGGAGATGCGAACTCTCCGTGCCTTGGATCCTTGGGAACCTCCAGCGGTATGTTTGACAAGTTGCTTAGCACGTCCGCGCAAAGCTTGTTTGAGTCTACCAGCTGGCGGATGGCGGACTCAATTGATCTAGTGATGCTCGCTCGTACCTGTTCCATTATGTTATCCATTGTTACGTCCTCTCCCTGCCTTCTTCGACCAGTATTCCTCGACGCGCCAACAGAATCCTTCCCTGCCGCCATCAGGCATCCTCTGCGGCCCCGGCCCGGCAACGAGGACATACTTTGCAGGGAAGATCTTGTTCCGCGCATTCCGGGCGGCGCCCAAATGGATGCTAACCTATATTGTAGACTATATCAGAACCCATTCAACCATGGTTCGCAGATGTTTCAAGTTTACACTAATTCCGTCTAAACATATAATTGAGCTTAAGAAAGACCAACACCCTGTGCAAATTTGATTCGCCCGCACCGCCGGGTAACGAGTGGGCAGGACTGGGGGTTCGCATTTGACTACCGACGGGAAAGCAAGAGTATTTGAGTTGGCTCTGGAATCAGTCTCCAAGTCATATGGAGCCCGTCAGGTCCTCAGATCCGTGAGTGCAACGGTTCGAACTGGCCAAGTGCTCGCAATAACGGGACCGAACGGTTCAGGCAAATCCACCCTGATCAAAGTGGCCTGCCGTCTTGTCAGGCCGACACATGGACAAGTCCTGTGGAAACTGGGAGGTAAAGAGATTCCAGCTGAAGCAGGAAGGAAGATCATAGGATTCATCTCGCCCGATCTGATGTTCTATGACGAGCTCACAGCTGCCGAGAACCTGAGATTCTTCGCCCAGGCGCGCGGAATCAAGATTACGGATGAAGATATTGAATCTGCCCTCCGCAGCCTGCATCTTGGCGGCAGGGGCGCCGATGTGGTAGGGTCTTACTCATCAGGCATGAAACAGCGTCTGAAATATGCGTTTGCCCTTCAGCATGATCCGCCACTGCTGCTTCTTGACGAGCCAACAGCGAATCTGGATACACAGGGCGTTTCGCTCGTTCATGATTTGATAGAGGATTCGAAGCGATCAAAGTGCATAGTGATAGCTACCAACGAGCCGGAGGAGGTGGGGCTAGGTGACATCATCATCAAACTGGGGGCGTGAATCCCTTGCCGTGCTCTGGAAAGACCTGCTCTCCGAGTTTCGGACAAGATACTCCCTTTCGGCGGTATTGCTTTTCTCCGTGACGGCACTGGCTGTTGTAAGCTTTTCTGTAAGTCCCTACTCCCTCGACCCAGAGGCCAAGGCGGCTTTCCTCTGGATTGTTCTCTTCTTCTCTGCGATGTCGGGGCTATCAAGGTCCTTTGTGAGGGAAGAAGAGGCCAGAACAGCGCTGGCGCTACGCGTGTCAGCATCGGCAGATGCGGTTTATGGAGGCAAGTTGCTTTTCAACATAGTGCTTCAGTCTGCAGTTGCTGCCATTGTTGTCCCTCTTTTCTTGCTGCTCATGGACACCCGTCCCGCGAATCCTGCTCTGCTCGTAGCAGCGGCAGCTCTGGGAACGCTTGCGCTCGCTTCTTCATCGACGATTATCGCAGCCATAGTGTCGCGAGCCAACGCCAAGGGTGCGCTCTTTGCCGTTCTGGCGTTTCCACTGTCTTTGCCTGGACTTTCATCTGCAATCGGCGCTACTGCAGAAGCTTTGCGAGGAAACATGCCGGAAGCTGCAACAGGCGCCGCTGCCGACATACGCGTCCTCATTGCATACAGTGCTCTGATGATAGCGTCATCATTGCTTCTTTTCGACTACGTATGGAACGACTGAGGTAATTGCTGAATAGAGGTGCAAACATGGCTGCAAAATGGTTTCTAGGCTTGTGGATGATACTAGTCATACTCGGCGCCTTCTTCTACGCTCCTGCATCGCTAGGCTTAGGACAGATATCACGGATCATTTTCTTCCACATACCCACAGCATGGGTAGCAGTCCTGGCCTTCCTGATGTGCGCAATATACAGCTTGCGCTATCTGAAGACAAGGCAACCTAGCGATGACACGGCAGCGTCAGTCTCAGCAGAATTAGGCTTCCTGTTTTGCATAATCGCCACCATAAGCGGGTCGATATTCGCCAAGGCCACGTGGGGTTCCTACTGGAACTGGGATCCTCGGGAGACGTCTATCTTCGTGCTTCTGCTGATATATGGCGCATACTTCGCTCTCCGGGCATCTGTGGACGAGCCGGAAAGGCGTGGCTCTCTATCGGCGGTCTACGCGCTCCTGGCTTTCGTAACCGTTCCCATTTTGGTCTTCGTTGTGCCAAGAATACCGGCGGTGCAATCCCTGCACCCCAGCGAATCAGTGGTCAGCATAAGCGGAGAATTCACAATGGACAGCCGGATGTTGACAGTGCTCCTGGCCTCGCTGGCGGGGCTCACTGGAGTGCTGGCGTGGGTTTTCAATCTACGGATGCGAGCTGCCCGCCTGCTCAGCACAATTCCACAAGACAAGGAGGATTAACGCTGTGAACGAAATAACGGCTATCTATACAGCAGCTTCAGTAGCGGTAGTGACATGGGTGGCTCTCTTTGGCTACCTGATGCGAATAGATCGCTCCATCAGGAGGCTGGAGGAGAAGTGAAGCGAAACGCGATCTTGATCATGGTGATAGTAGCTGCCTTCGGAGTGTTCGCAGCAACCGCTTTCAAACACTCTCTCACGCCATACGTAACATTCAGCGAGGCTGAGGCTCGTGGCAGCACAGTCCAGGTTTCTGGAGTATTTCCTGACGAAGAAACAGCATATTTCGATGCAGCTGACGGAACCTTCAACTTCTCTCTTGTCGACAAAGATGGGCGCTCAATGCATGTAGAATACGTGGGTACTCCCCCGAATAACTTCGACCAGGCAGAAAGCGTCGTCATCGTAGGCAAGGTTCAGGGTGCGACATTCAAAGCTGAGAAGATTCTCGTCAAATGCCCGTCCAAGTATCAAGGGGGATCTGACAATTGAGTTCGTGGAACTTGGCGATTATAGGAGCCTTTGCAGCGAATCTGGTTGCTCTCTTGGCGTACTTCACCGCATCTGGAGCTATGCTACGGGATGCACAGCATAGAAGGATAACCGTGGGAAGGGGCGCGGCGAGGATCAGCTTCATACTGCTTTTTGCAGCTTCAATTGCCCTGCTTGTTGCATTCCTTCGCCACGATTTCAGTCTTCTCTATGTGGCATCGTATTCATCCCGGTCTATGCCCACATCCTATCTGGTGTCAGGATTCTGGGCTGGCCAGGAAGGGACCTTTCTGCTGTGGGCGACGATGTCGGCCCTGATAGGTATCATCCTGACAGGATCTACCCGAGAACATGAACCCAGGGTTATGCCGTTCTTCTGGCTGGTCCAAACGGTACTTATAGTGCTGCTTCTCAAGGCAAGCCCGTTCAGGCTGATTTTCCCGGCCCCAACAGATGGAATGGGGCTCAATCCCCTTCTCCAGGATCCCTGGATGGTCATACATCCGCCGATAGTCTTCGCTGGCTATGCACTTTGGGCAGTTCCCTTCGCGTGGGCCATGTCGGCACTTGCCGAGGACGACTACTCCAAATGGGTCAAGCCTACACTCCCCTGGGCTGTGGCGGCATGGCTCTTTCTGGGGGCAGGGATCATCATAGGCGCAAAATGGGCCTATGCCACGTTGGGATGGGGCGGGTACTGGGGATGGGACCCGGTGGAAAACGCCTCCCTAATCCCATGGCTTACTGGAACTGCCCTCATGCACACCCTCATAATGCAGCGGGCAACAGGCAAGATGGTTCGCACCAACATACTCCTTGCCATATTCACCTTCTTGCTGGTGATGTACGGCACCTTCCTTACAAGGAGCGGAGTGCTGGCGGATTTTTCGGTCCATTCCTTCGCCAGCCTGGGAATATCGGCTTATCTTGTTTGGGCGCTGATAGCGCTGAGCGCGCTTTCCCTCGGTTATTTCTTCTACAGATGGTCGAGCATTACCAGGAGGCGCGGCAACTCCGAGCCTTATACCACCACCGCGTCGCGGGAGTTTACGTTCTTCCTGACGGCATTGCTCATCATTGCTTCCGCTATTGTGACACTGCTCGGCACCTCTTCCCCGCTCCTTACTCGTGTGTCGGGAAATCCGTCGGCAGTGAACGCTTCATTTTACAGAATCACAAATGGGCCAATTGGATGCCTGCTCGCCTTCGTGTTAGGAGCATGTCCGCTGCTTGCATGGCGCAAGTCTGACCGTTCGAGATTCTGGCGGTCACTTGTCGGCCCGGCAATCGCTGCAGCAGCGTTGACCATCCTCGCGGTGCTGCTGGGGGCAAAGGGGTTCTGGTTCGTAATCTTCCTTTTCTCGGCCTTCCTCGCTCTGGCCACAAACGTAGCCTTCATCTTAAAGAATGCTCGCGGCGGATTTGTGGCCCTGGGAGGCTACATTGCCCATGTAGGCGTGGCACTCCTGCTCGTCGGCATCATCGCCACATCCGCCTACACCCAGTCTGTTACGGTAGCACTGAGTGCCGGCCAACCAAAGACCGTGTTCGGCTGGGAATTTACCTACAGAGATAGAGAGGTCATCCCCGGATCCAATGGCATGGCCCTGCGCACTCATTTCATCATCGACGTCTCCCGGGGCAACACCACGTTTGAAGCAACTCCTTACATGCAAGATACACATCAGGGAGTTTTGAGGCACCCATCGATACATTCAACTTTCGCAGGAGACATCTACATCTCGCCCATGGAGGAACACTCCGCTGGGATGCCACAGGGCGAAGCAGGCATTCACGAAATCACCCTTGGCAAAGGGGAATCGGGAATTGCAGACGGCCTCAAGCTGACGTTCCTTCGGTTTGACATGTCAGGCCACACTGAATCAGATCAGACAATGGTTGTTGGAGCAGTGCTGGATGTAGAGACAGCTCCGATAGTTGGCGCCTCGCCAGGAGCAGCCAGCGCGTCCCTGGGCACGGTCGCTCCTTCACTGGGGTTCACCGCGGCAGGGAATGCCTACAATGATGCTGTCGTGCCCGTGCCCGGCGGTTCCCCTGTAGCACTGCGTCTTACATCAATAGACGCAACTCGGGGCACGGCCACGATTCGTGCGATCTTCATGGGACAGGCCGAAGATGGCAGTATCGGCTCATTGCCCACGCGTGCAATAACGCTTGAAGTAAGCCTCAAGCCATTTGCAAGCCTGCTGTGGATAGGATCCATAGTTCTGGTCTTGGGAACGATAATCGCCCTGATAAGAAGGGCTCGTGCAGCCCACGAACCACGCAACCACGTAAGGGCAAGATAGGGGCCGCTAGACCCGTATGCTGCATATCGCACATAGAATATTCTATGTGGTCATTTGCTATATGACCAGCTAAACAACATGTTCGCTAACTCCGAGCCACTCAAAGCAATATGCCATGGGCTGACGCTTTACATGCAGGTGGCGGCATCCGGGACTCTTGCGGGCTTGGATGATCGTGGTTGTCGCCAATGCCCTCCGGCTCTGTTGTATTGCCGAGGCGCTGGTCGACTGGGCCGACTGACCCACCAACAGGTCGACATCTAGGAAGTACGACCCATGGGCGGGTCGCTTCCTTCGGAAAATGACCTACCAGTAAGTCACCCCGGTTCGGTTCCCGTGGCCGGTTGAAAATACCCGTTTTCGGCCATGTGTCAATGGCCATTTGAGAATACCCTCTTGGGGTCATACAAAATCCTCACGTAAGAGGCAATGGATCTAATAGCAAGAGGCTGTTGACGCAAAGAGCGAAAACGCCAGAACGCACTAACGCCCCGGCGTCTACACACTCTCAATATTCGTCTTCCCCTGACAGCTTCACACAGTTTGAGCAAGGCTACCTCAAACGCTCCGCTCCCCCACTATCTCCTTGACCTTCATGAGCCTTGTGATGTTTGCGCGCTCCGCTTCATCAAGCTTCATGGTAATGTACTTGATTGAGCGCTCAAGCTGGGGTATGACAACATGTTCAAGAGCGTTCACGCGCCTTCTGGTTCTTTCGATCTCGCCCGCGAGGAGCTCCACTGACTTTTCAACCTCAGCCAACTCCACCAAACTAGGCATGGCCTCTGAAAGAAGCCTGATGGCCGTATCCAGTTCGGAGGAGGTGTATGCAAACCCGTAGGGGTATATGTTGGTCCTGTCTTCCTGTCCCTCAAAACTCCATTCAAACTCGGGGACCTCAACGTTCATGATGTGCCGCCGAGAAGCTTTCAAAGAAATCTGCTCCTTAGGGTACATCAATGCCGCGTCTACAGAGTTGGACGACATCGCACCTCGCGCTATCAGGAAGCCTCTGAAAGCCTCACCTAGCTTCTCGTCGACTTCTTCTCTCAATTCTCTGTCGCGCTTCACCATCTCGAGGAATTGCTTCATCAGCTCGTCCAGCTTGTCCTTGAGCAGCTTGTGGCCGCGCACGGCCATGGCATGCCTCTTCTTAAGCTCGAGCAGATGCATTCTAGTTGGGCTTACTCTGATCTCCATACCGCCCGATCACTCCCTCGCGGGCTCTGTTTCTTCTTCATCTGGAGTCGGAAGGTACTTCTCTATGAACTCCATCCTGATACGAGTTAGCTCGTCCACAGGCAACATCCCGAGCAGATCCCAACCGATGTCAAGCGTCTGCTCAAATCCCCTGTTCTCATCGACGCCTTGCTGGATGTATTTATGTTCGAACTCATCTGCGAATCTGGAGAAGATCTTGTCAGCAGGAGACAAAGCCGCTTCACCCAAGATCACTGCCAACTCCTTGGCTTCCTTGCCTCGGGCGTACGCAGCGTAGAGCTGGTTCATGGTATCTGCGTGATCCTCTCTTGTCTTTCCTTCGCCTATCCCCTTATCCTTCAATCTCGAGAGGGACGGGAGCACGTCGATGGGAGGGTATATTCCCTTCCTGTGAAGCTCTCTGCTTACGATTATCTGTCCCTCAGTGATATAGCCTGTGAGGTCTGGGATAGGATGAGTCTTGTCATCTTCCGGCATCGTCAGAATGGGGATCTGCGTAATCGAGCCCTTCTTCCCCTTGATTCTGCCTGCGCGCTCATAAATGGTTGCAAGGTCTGTGTACAGGTATCCCGGATATCCGCGCCTTCCAGGGACCTCCCTGCGGGCGGCCGACACTTCGCGCAACGCCTCGCAGTAGTTAGTCATGTCAGTTAGAATGACCAGCACATGCATGCCAAGCTCATACGCAAGGTATTCTGCCGCAGTCAGCGCCATCCTGGGCGTGGAGATCCGTTCGATTGCAGGGTCGTCCGCAAGGTTTATGAAAAGTACTGCCCGCTCAATGGCGCCCGTACGCCTGAAGTCGGAGATGAAGAAATCCGCCTCTTCGAACGTGATACCCATGGCTCCAAACACGACTGCGAACTGCTCGCCGGTCCCAAGAACCTTGGCCTGCCTCGCAATCTGCGCAGCCAGCTGAGAGTGGGGCAATCCGGAGCCAGAGAAGATCGGAAGCTTCTGCCCGCGCACCAGCGTATTGAGGCCGTCGATGGCAGATATTCCAGTCTGAATGAACTCGGACGGATAGTCCCGGGCATACGGATTTATGGGGTTGCCGTTTGTGTCAAGACGAGCCTCGGGTATGATTTTTGGCCCATCATCAATCGGACGCCCAAGCCCATCAAAAACACGTCCCAGTATTTCAGGGGATACGCCGAGTTCCAGTCCTCGCCCTAAGAATCGAACTCGAGCTGACGTAAGCTCCAGGCCCGCTGAGCCTTCAAAGAGCTGAACGAGGGCATTGGTTCCCTCAACTTCGAGCACGCGGCCGCGCCTTATCTCGCCTTCCCCAACGACTATCTCAACCAGTTCCCCGTACTTGGCCTCCTCAACCTTCTCAACCAGCATAAGGGGCCCGGCAACTTCTCTGACAGTAAGATATTCCTTAAGCAACGTCCTCACCTCCGCCGGCAGTCAAGGCAGCTACTTCCCGTCTGACCTCGAGAGCCAACTCGTCGATATCCGAGACGTTAGCTTCCTCAACATACTTCATCCGTCCGATCTTGCCATGGACTGCCAACTCAGTCAACTGGCTGAAGGATGCACCCTTCTCAATTGCGTCACGGCACGCGTGGTCCATCTCGAGTATGACTCTTAGCATTGCGGCCTGTTTCTTCAGGGACGTGTATGTGTCGACCTCGTGGAAAGCGTTCTGGTGAAGGAAGTCTTCGCGGATGCTCCTCGCCGTCTGCATCGTAATGCGTTCTCCAGGCGACAGGGCGTCCATTCCCACCAGCCTCACGATCTCAGACAAGCTCGCCTCTTCCTGGAGTATTCTCATGGCCTCCTGCCGCATGTCCACGAATTCGCTGCCTGCCATCTTCCTTAGGCTTTCATCTATCCTGTCAAGATACAGCGAGTAGCTGGTAAGCCAGTTGACCGCCGGGAAGTGGCGGCTGTAGGCCAGGTTCGCATCGAGCGCCCAGAAGACTTTCACAACCCTGAGGGTCGTCTGCGTAACCGGTTCCGACAGGTCTCCGCCAGGAGGCGACACCGCGCCCACCACTGTAAGAGCTCCCTCTCTCCCGTCAGAACCCATGCAAGTCACTCTGCCGGCCCTCTCGTAGAACTCCGACACTCTAGAGCCCAGGTATGCCGGATAACCTTCCTCGCCCGGCATCTCCTCAAGACGCCCTGACATCTCGCGTAGCGCCTCAGCCCATCTGGACGTGGAGTCAGCCATCACGGCCACTGAGTAGCCCATGTCACGGAAATACTCTGCAATGGTTATTCCAGTGTACACAGATGATTCGCGCGCAGCGACCGGCATATCCGACGTGTTGGCTATCAGCACTGTCCTCTTCATCAGGGGCTCTCCGCTCTTGGGGTCGAGCAGCTCCGGAAACTCCATAAGAACGTCAGTCATCTCGTTGCCGCGCTCGCCGCATCCGACATAAACAACGATTTCAGCATCAGCCCACTTTGCGAGCTGGTGCTGGACGACTGTTTTCCCGGATCCGAACGGACCGGGAATGCATGCGGTTCCGCCTTTAGCAACCGGGAAGAAAGTGTCGAGCACTCGCTGCCCGCTCACTAGGGGTTCGCCTGGCGTAAGTTTGCTCCCGATCGGACGGCCATGCCTTACCGGCCATCTCTGCATCATCTGAATCTCGCGAACGCCATCCGCCGTCTCGACCTTTGCCACTACATCAGTGACCTTCGCAGAGCCCTCATGAATCCATGTTATCTTTCCAGACACTCCCGGCGGCACCATGATCCTATGCTCGACAACTGGCGTCTCCTGCACTGTGCCGAGGATGTCGCCGGCAATCACATCTGCTCCCACAGCTACCTTGGGGGCAAAATCCCATGGCCTGTCGCGGTCGAGTCCAGGAGCCTCCAGCCCGCGCGATATGCGGTCTCCTGCCATATCCCTAATGCGGTCAAGTGGCCGCTGAATGCCGTCGTATATGGACCCGATCAGTCCAGGGCCCAGCTCGACCGAGAGAGGCTCCCCGGTGGTGTACACTGGCTCACCAGGTCCAAGCCCTGCCGTCTCTTCGTATACCTGTATTGAAGCGCGGTCCCCTCTCATCTCGATGATCTCGCCTATCAGTCGCTGCTCGGAGACGCGCACGACATCGTACATCTTGGCCCCCGCCATCCCTGAAGCGACAACCAGAGGCCCCGATACTTTTACAATAGTTCCTACGCTCGTCCCATGGTCCATATCAGGCATTCCCCTCTCTCCCGAACAAGATGTCGGCGCCGAGCGCTTTCTCCACCGTCCGCCTTATCTTCTCCATAGCCGCTCCCTGCCCACCCCTATTGTCGGGTATCGTCAGCACCACTGGCAAGGGTTCTTGGCTGTATTCCGTAATCACGTCGATGATCTCGCTCGCGTATGTTTCAGTAATGTATATAACAGCATAATCACGGCGCGCCGCCCGGCGGAGCGCCTCCTCTGCTTCCTTCCCATTCCTTACGGGGAAAACTGACACGCCCAGGGCCCGAAAGCCCAAGATGGAGTCTTCATCCCCGATAACCGCAATCTTATGCATACGCACCACTCAGCCTCTCACGGATCACATCTGGTGGGATCCTGTTCATCTTGCCCACGAAGATCCGTCGAAGCTTGTCGGCTTCAACTTCTCTTGCGGTAAGGTAAGCCAGCACAGTTTCGTAGCCGATGGCAGCGCCTCTTTCAGGAACCATCCTCATCTCCAGTTCAGCTGTGGCAAGGTTCTCAAGGGCAACTAGTGATCCGCTGGCAAGCCAGGCATTCATGCCCTTTTCTACGAGGGCCGCATAGGGCGTGGCTTTGAAGTAGGCCACAAACTCGGCATCCGGCTTCTCATATGCTTCGAGAAGCGCGCCTGCGTCCAGGGTTCCATGGGGAAGCAACACATCACGCGCGAAACCCGCGTCTTTTCCTATGGCACGCAGCCGCATGCAGATCTTTATGTTTGCAAGATCCGCCATTGTCGCCACGATCTTCTCAAGCTCACGAGCTTTCCTGGAAATGGCGACATTGTAGAAGTAGTCATATGATGCTCGATCCATCACAAAATCGACGTACTGCGGATCCCGGCCATGCCTCAAGTACGCCTCAAGAGCTTCGCGTCCGGCGTCAGCAATCGCATCTTCCAGGGCTGTTCTTCCCTCGTCCACCTCGGCGGGCTCACCAACCGCTACTGCATCATCCTTCTCGTCTGAATCATCTTCCTCTTCTAGCGGATAGTGCTCAAACAGGATGATATCGGCGTATTCTCCAAGCTGATCAGGGTCAACCAGTCCAACTGAGGACAGCCCAAGTCCTTCTCTAACAGTCATGCCCCGATCCCTTTGGGCCAAGCGCGACTTGAGATGGACTTTCATGTTGTGAAAATCGTGCTCGGCTCTGAATACCCCAGTTAGCTCAGGATCTGGCGAAAACTCGGCAATAAACTGGTGAATGCGCTTGAGCTCCTCGTCTATGATTTCTTCATAGCGTTCAGGAATGATCTCGCGGCCCTGTCCATATTCGGTTTCACTGAGGATTCGCACCAGCTCCTCTGGGCTGCCTGCATCGATCATCCGGTTGAATCTGGCCCGATCAATCATGCGATTTTCGATAGCCCAAATCCTTCCCGATACGTATGCAAACCTGTCATCGAAACCCAAAGCTACGACCTCCCGAATAGAGCCTCTGCAATCAGCGGCGCCAGTTCATTCTCGCACGCCACCAACAACGAATCTAATGAACAATCCACCTCAACGGTGGATGCCCTGAGTATGAACCCGCCTGCCAGATCCACTGTATCAGACGAGAGCCTAAGTTGGGTCTTTTTGCCTCCGGCGTCAAGCTCGGAAGCCGCATCTTTGATGAACTCCGAGTTGATGCGCCCTCGATCAAGCGCAGCCACAACGACCTCAACCTCGCCCGCCGGAGCCCCACTGATCAGCATCTTCTTCATGATTCCAAGGTATTCTTCATCAGGCAGCGCGCGTATTCTGGCAGGAACTTCAGCCATTAGTTCCTCAACTGCGTCACCCTTGGCACGAAGCACAGCATTGCGAATCTCGAGAGAGCGCATGATCTCTGCGCGCCTCTCTTCCTCGCCTGCCACAGCACGGGCTCTTTCGATGGCACTCTTCCTTGTTTCATCCGACTTGGCTTTGGCTTCCTGTTCGATCTCAGCGCACCTTTCATCGGCGGCGCTCAGAATCCTGTCAGCCCTTTCACGCGCTTCATCCAGAATTCGGCTCTTCAGTCTTTCGAGGTTTTCCATATCATACACTCCCGGCCGATCAGACGTTGATCGAGAGTACCATCAATAGGCTCGCAAGGAGAGCAAGGACAGCATACGTCTCGACCATTGCAGCGAGGATTACTGCCTTTCCCATTTCCTCTGGACGTTTCGCGACAATGTTGACACCTGAAGCAGCAACCTGCCCCTGGAATATAGCTGAAAGCCAACCCAAGGCCGCTATGGGAACAGCAGCAAGAATGAACATGATCCCCTGGTTAGTAGTAAGCGCCTGGATTGCTCCGCCCAGCACGCCCATTTTGACCATGATCATCAAGCCTGTAAGGAACCCGTAAACTCCCTGGGTTCCAGGAAGCGCCTGCAGAATCAGGACCGGGCCAAATTTGTCGGGATCTTCAGTGATGACGCCTGCGCCGGCTCGTCCAACCATGCCGACGGCCTTGGATGACGCGTACCCGCCGGGTATTACGGCGAGTCCAATTGCCATGAACCCAAGAAGTGTGCCTAGTGTGAAATCCATGTGTGCTATGCCTCCTTAGAGTTATCCACCGTTACGTACTTTGTGGACATGCCAAATGGCATGAATCTTCGCCCTCCGGCCTCGAAGAACTGCCCGAAAAACTCCACGTATTGCAGACGGCTGGAGTGGACGTAAGAGCCAATGATATTGATAAGAATGTTGAAGAGGTGGCCAAATGCCAACCCGACGATTGCCAAAACAGGGCCTATTACGGGAATCCCTGCAGGCCTCAAGAACAGGTCGTTCATTACCGAGGCCAGAACAGTGCTTGTGAATCCCAACCCAAAAAGCCTTGCATACGAAATGACGTCGCTCATGAACCCAGTGGTGTTGTAGAGCGATAGCAATCCTGAGCCAATCCGCTTAATCGGGTTTTTGTGTTGCCTGCCCTGAGTGGCAATGAGCCCTAAGGCTGATCCAATCATGAACCATTTTGATATCGCCGCTATCTGAGGGCCTTTCGCACCAAGGGCTGATCCTCCAATGGTAAGCATCAAGCTCGTGAGCCATACAAGCCAGAACCCCTGGTCGTATATGGCGGACAGCCACTCTCCTTTTCGCATGTTATCGTAGCCCTTGATAATGATTCCCGCGTACAGCTGAACCACACCCATAACGAAGGAGAGTATCAAGAATGTAGTCGGGTTCTCCAAGGGATCGAAGAGGATGGCAGTGTCCCAGCCGAAGAGGCGCTTCGGAAGATCGCCCAGCCAACCACCGAGGAGTGCCCCTACGAACACGGTGGCAAGCCCGCACATGAAGATTAGATCAAGGAACCCCCCATCTCCAAGGCGCGAACGGGTCTTCTTCATCAGAAGCAGCGCAATCCCTGCAATGAACAGGCCATAGGCAGCATCTGTCATGCAGAGTCCGAAGAATATAAGAAAGAATGGGCCCAGATACGGGCTGGGGTCAATAGTGCCCTGCCTGGGATAGCCCATGGTTTTTGTAATGACTTCAAAGGGCGCGGCAAGCCCCTTGTTTGTCAGTTCCACCGGGGCTTCTTCATCCTCCAGCGGAGGCCTGTCCAACACCACAATGTCATTGGCGATCTGTCGAACCTGGGTTCTGAACTCCTCAAGATCCTTAGCCTGAACCCACCCTTCAACCATAAAGGTGTGCTCAGTTCCGCCAAACCTGTTGGTTATGTCGTATCTCGACCGCTCTAAATAGAAGTGATCGTGAAGCGCGAATGCGCTGGATCTCTCCTCAACAAGAGCGTCCATGTCTCGCCCTATCTCATCGCGCCGCTTGCATATGTTGTCCAATTCGCCGCGAAGGCCTGCAAGGATTTCTTTTGGCACGCCATTATATTGGTCAAGCCGCACCTCAGCAAAACCGGCTTGTGATAACGACCGCATGGCTTCGTCGGCATCAGACAATGCATATGCCACCAGGACACATGCTTTCTCGCTGCCGACGCCTATCAACTCCCATGCCAATCCGTCTGCAGCTTCGGACACCTCAGTTAGGGCTGCCTCGAATCTGCGCGCATCAATCGTTCCCAGCATAAGACCGACGTGACGTCCACTCCGGACTTCCTCTACAGGCAGATCCAGTCCCTGCCACGGCATTAAATGCTCAAGCGAAGTCAGAATAGCGGTTTCAGATGATGCCAGCTGAGCCAGGGCGTCATCAATCGCTTTGGCCCGCTCATACAGATCATGGGCTCTCGCGAGTCCGTCTTGAACATAGCTAGCCCATTCTTCTTCTGTCATATAGAGACGATAGCCTGTAAAGTTCTGGACCAAGTCCCTCTTCACCCGGCTGTGGTTGCTCATCATGTCGATGACGTACTCAAGTTCCGCAAGTACGCCGTCGAGCTCAGCAACGCGCTCAGATGGGTCATAAGGACAAGCCAAATCGAGTCGTTCCTCGTCAGCCAGGTTCTCGCCAAACTGACTCACTTCAACAGTGCCGAGTCCCTGCAGAACACTTACGACTTCGCCGATCCGCGACTCATGCCCCAGCACGGTCACCCTGCTCATCTCAGAGATCGCCAATGGAACTCAACACCTTCCCCACCGCCAACGTCAAGGCCTTGTCCCAGTTTGACTTAGCAATGCCGCCTAATTCCTTCACCTTTGATCCAATCAGCTGCTTCGCCTTCTCAGCCTCAGCCTCCCTGCGGGCGCTAGACTCCTCGCCAACTCTGGCTGCCTCGTCCTGCGCAGAACGTTCAGCCTTCACAACGAATTCCCTAGCACCTTCCTCAGCTGCCGCCACCCGCGCCCTGGCTTCCTCAACGGCGGCCCGGACTACCTCGTCTGCCTGGCGTTCAACGTCTCGGATCTCATTTATCGCCTCGATGCTCAATGCCACAACACCCCCACACCGAGCAGAAGGGACCATACGCTAGAGTTTGTGCATGGACCCATTCGGGATTATACTACAAATCCTTAGCATGGCGCAATTCATACGGGTATCTCAACGCATATCCATGGCTGCTCAGCTCCGACCGGGTCCGTCTAAGCAAACAGCGGCGAACCAAAGGCCCGCCGCGGGTTCGCTGGCGTCGTTCTCCAGCAGGCCTACTGTGCGTGCTCGAGCATTTCCAGGCGAAGCTCCTCGGCAAGCTTGGCAATGAAGAACGAATTCGTCGGCGGTCGTCCATCCCGAAGGTTCACGGCATAGCCGAAAATCTTGTTGATGAATTCCGGATTTCCCTGTTTCCATGTTTTTTGTATGGTATACCTTATGGCAGCCTCAACTATGAGTGGTGTGGTGCCGAATTTTTCGGCGACTTTTGGATAGAGCGACTTGGTGACTGCGCCCAGTAGTCCGATGTCGCGTGTGACTAGCATAATAGCCTCTTTTATGTAGGAATAACCCTTGAAGTAGGTTGGCACACCCAAATTGTAAAGGATCCGTGTGCTTTCCGTCTCCAAGTCGAATTGGGCGCCTCTAGGCTTTCGATCAGCGTCACGCCCCCTGTCTCGCGAAGCGTATACCCGCTCCCCTTTGGGTTTTGGGGCAGATGGTTCACCGCTGACCACCTGGCGTATCCTGGTGATTAGGTTGTTGCTGTCAAAAGGCTTAAGAAGATAGTAGTCTGCTCCTAGGCGAGCACATCGCCTGACCATCTCTTCCTCCTCAAATGCCGATAGCACAATAACCCTCGGACGGTCGTCTGGGGAGGCTTCATTTAGGCGGCTTAGGACCTCCATTCCATCGAGGTAGGGCATGATGATATCTAGCAGGATGACATCAGGCTGAGTCTTGGGTATCATTTCCAAGGCTTGGACCCCATCGTATGCAACTCCTGCAAGCTCCATGTCGTCTTCTTCCTTGAGCAAAGCCTCGATGACTTCACACAGGTCCTTGTTGTTCTCGACGACTAGAACCCTAGTTTTTCCCCCATTCAAGCTTCTTCCCCCCTATTGCCGTAGATATTTGAAGCGCCTAAAATTTGCGCGAATGCACAATTCTACAGTTGGATTAGGAGTCCCTGCCTAACTGGGTATAATTGGCGCGATATTATTGCATATTTATCGACACAGGCACCGCAGGCTTTCTCGCTATATCACGAAACATATCGAAAACGGTCAAACTATCTGCCGCATCCTTCGCGAACGCCGCGAAATACCCCCACTCCGCGAAAAATCGAGTAGGGTGGCACCAGGTGATCAGACTGGCGTCATCCCTCTCACAGAGCCGTGCGTACAGATCTCGTACACGGCTCCTGGCAAACCTGAGTCCCTTCGCAACGGACTCATCTGCCATCCTGCACCACGTATTCCCTTCCTTGCGTCCCCGCTTGTTTGGGCTCACCGGTTCCCTGGATGATGCAGGGTTGTCCACCTGACAGGACTTCCTTCAGTCCATAGGCTCAGCAGACATGCCGGGCAAACTGCAGAAGCGGACGGGATATGGGCCCACCTCTGCAATTCCATACACAGACCCCGACGATTTGTTACGGGACGAGTTTGCAGAAACCGAACCCTATGACTTCCCTTACCGCACTAGCCAGGCTCGAAGGGATCTCCCTGACAGCCGCACCGTAGTGGGACTTGCCAAATCTGATAGTCATGGCGGTCATCTTCCACCCGGCCGGAATCCGCACAAGCTCGATCTCAATCAATCCGCTGTCGCTGCGCCACTTCTCCGGCATCCCATCGCAAACCTCGAATACCTCAAAGAATCCTGTCACCTTTGCCTTGGATCGATTGATGCTCACTATTGTCCAATTATTGACTGGATCTTCTTCATTCCAAGCATCGCCGGCAAGGCTCCAGGGTCCGTCGATGTCGAGCCGGATGCCATAGCCTGACTCAGATCGGAACAGCTGCTGATTGAGGCTATCTGACTCAAGTTCGCTGCGTAAAAGGGCGGCGTCTTTCGTATGACTCGCTCCGCCCTCTTCTATTGTCAGCCTAAACCCGGCTGCGAACGTGCCTTCGCCGGCCATGGCATCTATGTCATACTCCTCGACGCCAGTGGCCCATGCGTTGACAGCGCTAGTCAGACGCTGCCTCTCTGCGGTCTCGTTCCACGACTTATTGGAGGTAGGAACACAACCCGCAAGCGCCACGGCTACGATTGCAAGAGCTACTAGATGCGCAAATTTCTTCATCACTACTGTCTTGCCTCCTTTGCAGGCATGTTAGCTCAGCCTACTTCGTGGTTGGGCGGGGCGCTCCCCGCCCAATCACGATACACTGCAACTCCCTTTACCACGGGCGCAGGCGGCCAAACCCGTACCCGCTGCGCTCCATGAGCACTTCGTAGGTAAATGCCTCTAGTCCATCACCTACATCAATGCCGACGGTCATCATCCCTGGGTTCATGACCTCCTCGTCCAACAGGACGTAGAACTTGGACTCAGCGGACATGCTGCTGATCGTAACGATGCGCCAGGCCTCAAGCTCAGTTGCTCCTACGAAGACCTTCACCTGGCCATCGTAGAGCCCTCCAACCTTGAAGCTTATGGTTGAGATCTCGTTTACCTTGTACGCGCCCTCGAGAGGCTTCACGTCGTAAACATAGGCTTTGACAACGGTGACCACTGGCGATTGTGCCTCGATCCCAATGTTGCCCAATCTGTCTACGGCTTTCACTGTCAGAGCGTGCGTCCCGGCCGAAAGGCCCGTCAGCTTCACGCTCGACTCAGTCGTCCACAAAGCTGCGCCACCATCAAGCGACACCCAGTAACCCGCGACTCCGGATCCGGCATCCGTTGCATTCCACTTCCAAGTGAATGCGGACTTGTTCGTGGTTGTCGGTTCGGTCGGGGTGACTATGGTGACAATCGGTCCGGTTCGGTCTATGATCGTCTGCACCGCGTCAGACCAATCTGACACATTGCCAACTCCATCGTAGGCCCTGACCTTGCCAAGCACCGCTACCCCATCCGAAACATCCGCGATATCCACCGTGTAGCTTTGAGCGGTGGGGTTTGGCACGTCATCCCACGTCACGCCACCGTTCTTGCTGTAGTTGAGCTCATACGTCGCGGCGTCAACTGAAGCTGACCACTCGAAAGTGAGCAGTGTTGCGTTTGTGAGCAAAGGCATGACCTTCATTACCGGCGCTTCCGGAGGCGTCAGGTCGATCACTACATAGCCTGCTTCCGACTTGGCGCTCTCGTTGCCCAGCGCATCAAGCGCAGTAACACGCAGGTAGTGGGTGCCTTCTGCCAGGTTGTCCGATGTGTAATTGGGCTCAGTCACGAAACCCCTGTCGACATCATCCTCGAACACGCGGTACTTGGCTGCGCCTAGAACCGCGCCCCACGTCCACACAGGACTCTGGTTGTTCGTTGGGCTCGCGGTTTGAGGCGCATTTGGCCTCTCCGGAGCCTCAGTGTCGATAACGACTGCCGCGAACGTCAGATAATCACCGACATTTCCCGCTTTGTCCACAGCCTTGACCTTCAGCACATGTTCGCCGTCGGCCAAATCGGACTCAGGGGTAAATGACTCACCCTCGATTTCCAACGGAGACTCGCCGCCGAGAGTGACTATGTAATAGTCGACTCCGGAAACGCCATCCACGCCGAGCCACTCCCACGTGGGTCTCGGGTTGTTCGTCGGACTCTCCGGCGTTGTTACTGCATTCACCGTAGGCGGAGTCCGGTCGACTACCGTCTCTGCCGTGTTCGACCAGCCTCCTGCGTTGCCTGCTGCGTCGTATGCCCGGACCTTGCCAGACACCACAGCGCCATCGACCGCGGCGGAGATATCCAATGTGAACTTCTGGACTGTGATCCCAGTCTCCACAGCAGTTGCAGTTCCGACCGTGTATTCCAGATCGTATGTGCCTGCATCGCTAATGGCGGTCCACACGAACATTGCCTCATCAGCATTGGTGTACGCTGCCAGCGGGATCATCTCCGGAACCGCAGGAGCTGTCAGATCTATCACTACATAACCAGCTTCCGACTTGGCGCTCTCGTTGCCCAGCGCATCAAGCGCGGTAACCTGCAGGTAGTGGGTGCCTTCTGCCAGGTTGTCCGATGTATACTTGGGCTCAGTCACGAAGCCCTTGTCGACATCGTCCTCGAACACGCGGTACTTGGCCGCACCAAGCACCACTCCCCATGTCCACAAAGGATTACGGTTGTTCGTTGGACTCGTAGTTTGAGGCGCATTCGGCCTTTCCGGAGGCGTGGTATCTACCAACACTATCGCCTCATCAGTCCAGCCGCTCTCATTGCCCAGCAAGTCGAGGGCTTGAACCTTCAGGCTATGTGTTCCATCGATAATCGGAGCTGGCGTGTACTCAGTCACATTGCCGATTTTCATGGCTACCGCGCCATCGAGGACCACTTCGTAGCTTGCAACGTCTCCCATCGAAGCCGTCCAGGTCCAAGTTGGCGTGTTGTCACTTGTCGGGCTGGAAACCGCCAGATTCGTCGGAATGCCAGGAGGAATCCTGTCTATCTCGACGGACGCAGCGACGCTCCAAGGACCAGCGTTGTTATGGATGTCGTACGCCCTCACCTTGACGTAGTGAGTGCCATCTTCCGTGAAGTTGGTCACATGGATGTTGGTGTTGCCCACGTTGTCCCATGCCGTAGGATCTTCGATGCCATCGATCGACTTGCCAAAGTCGTAGCGCACAGCATCGAAGGGCGTAGTCCAGGTCCACTGCTGCTCCATCTGATTGGTCGGGCTAGGAGTCAACCGCGACACAACAGGTGCTACAGGGCCCGTAATGTCCTCTACAACGAAATCGAGCTCGACGGCTGGACCCTTATTGCCGGCAACGTCTTGTGCAGCAACGGAGATCACGTAGCCGCCAAGGTCGAGTTCGAATCCAATCTGCCAAGCGAGGGTGCCAGCAGCCCCGTCAGGGAAGTCGACAAACATGTTGAGGATGTCCCAGTTCGAGCTGGCTTCTCGCCTGATCTTCACCATGTAGCCGTCCACGCCGGATATGCCATCAGTGGCAGCGGCCCATGTGAAGGTTGGGCGCGTATTCTCACTATTCAGATCGCCCGCCAGATCGGTCACCTCAGTCGGCGGATGAGGATCGTAGATGATCGGCGGATCGACCCATGCGGAAGCATTGCCGACGTTGTCGAGCGCCTTCACCCTGGCCGCGTATTCCACACCCACCGCGAGAGGCAGGTCGGCCGGGGGCGTCCACTGCTGGGTTTGGGCTCCAGGCGTCGGCATGACGGGATCCATGGATTTCTTGTCGACCAAAGCTGCTGCCCATATGTCATCTGTATTACTCATGGGCTTGCTGCTTTGTGCGCCGAATTGGAACCAGTACTCCTTCAGCCCCGACCCGGTTGTGCCGTCAGGAGCATTGGGATCCCCGCTCGCCTCCCACTTGAACGTGGGTCTCAGGGTATTGACATACCAGGTGCCGTCATCGTGGATATTGCCCGCGTACGGCTCGCCGGGAGGGGTCGGCGGCGTGGTGTCCACTTTGAACTTCCACTCGAGCGTATTGGACTCGTTGCCCGCCAGGTCGTACGCGGTCATGTCCACCGTGTACTCGCCGTCGTTCTCGCCGTTCAAGCTGAGAGGAGCGCTCGGCGTGTATGTGATCTTGGCGGTCAAATCGCCAGCCGTGTAGGCCGGATCACCCACGAGTTTAGTGGGATCAATCTGCTTCGGAACACCCTTGTAGGTAAGCATCAGCACTGTGCGCAGCGGCGAAAGACCGGAGCGCTCATCAGTGAACTCAGCCGAGATTGTCGGAGTAGCGTTTCCGTAGCCAGTCGGCAGACCGCTGGCCAGAACGGGACTGACGGTGTCCACAGTAATCTGCACTTCGCTCACTGCGCTCGTCCACCCTACGGCGTCAACCGCCCGCAGCTGGAAGTAGTAGACTCCGTCGGGCTCGAGTTCCACGCCCAGCGTGCTCCATGCATCATCGTCAAGCGCGAGAACATTACCCACAGATGTCCACGCTATCTTCTCGTCCCCGCCGCTCGTCGTGCCTATCTGCACCTCGTAGCCAACTACGCCGGAACCAGTATCCGTAGACTCCGTCCACGCGATCTCGTGCGTAGTGTCGTAGGTATAGGGAGCATACGAAATCGCAGGCTTAGTCGGAGCCTGCAGGTCGACGTTGAACTTGAGCGACGCCCGGGCAGAGGTATTCCCAGCCAGATCCCTCACATGCACCTGGAGAAAGTGAGTTCCTGCTTCGGCGCCACCTACGTTAAACTGGATGGTATCGGTTTCCATAACCCAACCGGCGGTGAACCACGGTCCAAAGCCCGGTTCATCGAGGTACGAGACAATCTGCGCTAATAGGCCGGCCGAGCTCTTGTCGAGCCCGCTGCCCGTGGGCGGGATTGAGGTAACGTTGGGATCGTATGCGTCAACTGTGAACGTCAAGTTGCCCGTACTGAACCACTTATCCT
>JAQVXE010000122.1 GCA_028709305.1 Bacillota bacterium
GGCAATTCATGTACTCAATGATAAGTCATGTTACACAGAAGTGGGATTGGAGATGACAGAGGATCTTGATGTAGCTGGAGGGGCATGGTTTGTGTGATGTAGTGCGCTTCAATCGCAGAAGGATCGGAGAGGAGGGGGAAGATGGGATACGGAGTCACTATCAAAGTATGGGGAGACTACGCGTGTTTTACCCGGCCTGAAATGAAGTCGGAACGCGTCAGCTACGACGTGATTACGCCTTCGGCTGCTCGAGGAATCCTTGAGGCGATCCACTGGAAACCAGCTATTTGCTGGGTTATCGACAGAATCCATGTATTGAATGAAATCCGGTTCGACAACATCAGGCGGAACGAAGTGGGCAGCAAAATTCCGGCCCAAAACGTAAGGGCCGCAGCTAGCGGAAAGGAATTAACGCTATGTCAGTATGCGTCCGAGGACCGACAACAACGCGCCTCATTGGTTCTCAGGGATGTGGCCTATGTTATCGAGGCGCATTTCGAAATGACTGATGAAGCCGGCCCGGATGATAAGCCAGAGAAACACTACAACATCATCATGAGGCGTGCGAGGCAAGGCCAGTGCTACCACCGCCCGTACCTTGGGTGCAGAGAATTTCCGGCCTTTTTTGAACTTGTGGAAGGACCGATTCCGCCATCACCCTACGCGGGAGAGCGGGATCTTGGTTGGATGCTGCTAGACATAGATTACATCGACGACATGACGCCGCGCTTTTTCCGCGCTGCGATGCATGACGGCGTAATCGAAGTGCCCAGGATGCCGGAGGGAGGGGGGATAGCTTGATACTTCAAGCGCTGTATCAGCTATACGAACGTCTGCTGGAGGAACCCAATTCAGGCATATCGCCGCCGGGGTACAGTAAAGCGCGGGTTTCCCACGTACTCAATCTATCGGAGAGCGGCGGGCTCCTCGATGTGATCGACCTCCGGGATCAGGATATGGGCCGAAAACTTGTCCTCAAGGATATGGATGTACCGCGGCAGGTCAAACGGACGTCTGGAGTAAGCGCCAACTTCATGTGCGACAATAGCGGCTATGTGTTTGGGGTGGTGCAGAAGAAGGGGAAGCCGGTTGAGATTTCAGGCGATAAATACGAGGCCATGCGGGATCTGCATGAGGAGATCCTTGGAGGCGTGGATGATCTTGGAGCGCGCGCACTCCTTGGTTTCTTGCGAACATGGAATCCGGAGCAGGCGGAAGGCCATCCTGTATTAGCGCCTATATGGGATGACTTGATGAGAGGAGGCAATATTGTTTTCAAACTCGACGGCACTACTGGCTACATACATCAGACGCCTGCCATTCGCAAGGCTTGGGAAAGCAGAATCGAGCACATGGTCCACGAGAATACTGGCCAGTGTTTAATAACGGGCAAGAATGCGCCGATTGCGAAAGTCCACGACAGTGTTAAGGGCGTTGTTGGCGCACAGAGTTCTGGCGCTGCTCTGGTTTCTTTTAACCTAGATGCCTCCACTTCATATGGGAAGAAGCAAAGCATTAATGCTCCAGTCAGTGAAGAAGCCGCCTTTGCATATGTCACGGCATTGAACTACTTGCTTCGAAGAGATCAAAACCGCCTTAGGATTGGCGACACAACTACGGTGTTTTGGGCGGAACAGCCCTCCTACTTGGAAGAGAACATATTGGCTGAATTGCTCGATCCGACGGCAGATGCTGAAGTGGCGACCAAAGGGAAGGCTCCGGTCGCCAAGGCAGAAATGACGGAGTTTCGTCGTGACCCTCAGGCCACGAGGATGGTCAGGGATGCACTGGCCCAGGTTGCCCAGGGCAGGCCACTTGAGGAAAGCATGGTGGATGTTGACAAGGACATTCGGTTCTACATCCTGGGTTTATCTCCGAACAACGCGCGCCTGTCGGTCAGATACTGGCATGTTGACACATTCGGGAACTTGCTAGAGAAGATCGGCCAGCATTATTCCGACATGTCTATAGCTCTTCCCCCGTGGGAAACGGGATCGTTTGCAGTGTGGACAGTAGTTAACGCAACTGCGCCATTGATTGACGGCAAGCGCGACGGAAAGAGTGCATCGCCACTCTTGGGCGGAGCGCTGACAAGAGCAGTATTGCTCGGGACTGATTATCCACACGGCATTTATACGGCATTACTCGGACGGATCAGGGCGGACCAGGAAGTCAGTCCCGTGCAGGCGGCGATGATCAAGGCTTGTTTGGTCAGACACGCCAGGATATCAGGATCCAGAGCGAAGGAGGAGAATTACACAGTGAGTCTTAATGAGGAACGCACTGATGCTGCGTATCTCTTGGGCAGGCTCTTTGCGGTGTTGGAGAAAGCGCAGCAGGACGCTGCGTCCGGAGGCAAGCTCAACGCCACTATTCGCGACCGCTATTTTGGGGCAGCGTCGGCCACGCCGCAGAGCGTATTTCCGGTGCTGCTGAGATTGGCACAGCATCACATAGCCAAATCTGAGTATGGGGGAATAGTGGACAGGCAGGTTGAGGCCATTATCGGTGAGCTCGATGGTTTCCCGACCCATTTGAACCTCGAGGAACAAGGAGATTTCATTATCGGCTATTATCATCAGCGTCAGGCATTCTATGTCAAAAAGCCAGCCAAGGTCGAACAAACGGCAGAGGAGGGTCAATAATGGCTAAGGTTATCGACAAGCGCTATGAGTTTGTGCTTTTGTTTGACGTCGAAAACGGCAATCCCAATGGAGATCCAGATGCGGGCAATATGCCCCGGATTGATCCCGAAACCAGTCTGGGGCTTGTCACTGACGTGTGTCTCAAGAGAAAGATACGCAATTACGTGGAGTTGACAAGAGATGGTCAGGAAGGTTTCGAGATCTATGTCAAAGAGGGCGCGGTTCTAAACGCTCAGCATCGCAGGGCATACAAGGCTCTCGGGATTGAACCGAAGCCGAAGAAACTGGGTAGCGAGGATCTTACCCGGTTTATGTGCGCCAATTTCTACGATATTCGCACTTTTGGCGCTGTGATGACAACCGAGGTCAACTGTGGACAAGTTAGGGGGCCAGTCCAACTCAACTTCTCGCGTAGCATGGACCCCATCGTTCAGCAGGAGATAACGATCACACGAGTGGCTGTAACTAACGAGAAGGATGCCGAGAAGAAGGACCGCGAGATGGGTCGAAAGCACATCGTACCGTATGGTTTGTATCGCGGTGAAGGCTATGTGTCTGCTCCTCTAGCTGAGCGTACTGGGTTCACCGATGACGATCTAGATGTGTTGTGGGAAGCGTTGATCAACATGTTTGACCACGACCATTCAGCCGCCAGGGGCAAGATGGCTTCACGCAAGCTCTTTGTCTTTGAGCATGAAAGCAGAATCGGAAATGCACCAGCCCACAAGCTGTTCGATTGTATCCATGTGGCCCGTCGAGATCTTACAACGCCAGCACGGCGGTTCGATGACTACGAAGTGACGGTTGATGAGGACGCATTGCCCGGCGGGGTCAGGCTAATTTCGCTGATATGATCCGGGGCTACGACGAGGATAGCCTGCTGCTGCTTTCTGGCATACAGCACCTCGCGTTTTGTGAGCGGCAGTGGGCGCTCATACACATCGAACGGCAATGGGCGGAAAACGTGAGGACTGTGGAAGGACGGCAGATGCATGAGCGGGCGCATGATCCCTGGTTGTCAGAATACGATGGCGACCACATCGTCGCACGCGCTGTGCCGTTGGTTTCGCGCAGACTTGGGATTTCAGGCCAGGCTGATGTAGTGGAATACTGGCTTGCAGGGGAAGGTGTTGACGGTGGAGCCCCTCTGCCTGGTCGGGAGGGGCTATGGATACCCAGGCCTGTAGAGTACAAACGCGGAAGGCCCAAGAACGATGACCGCGATGAGGTGCAGCTGTGCGCCCAGGCTATCTGCCTCGAAGAGATGCTTGGAGCGAAGATTCCAGAGGGCGACCTTTACTACGGGCAGACCCGCCGGCGCCAGAGAGTTGCCTTCGATCACGCGCTGCGGAGCAGAGTGGAGCAACTATGCTTGCGCATGCATGAACTATTTGATCTTGGCTGCACGCCGCCTGCTGCTCAAGGCAGACGTTGCTCGCTCTGCTCTCTTGTAGACGTCTGCTTGCCTGATCTTACGGTGAGGCCACGCTCGGTAAGGGCGTACATTCGAAGACAAGTGGGATCTGATGCCGAGTCGTAGTGGTGGCAAAGTGCAGATTCGTGCTACGTGCATGTTGGCTGATGGAGGGATGTTGTTGCGGAAGCTGTTGAACATGTTATACGTGACAAGCCCAGATGCTTACCTAAGCCGGGATGGCGAGAACGTAGTAGTGCGGGTAGACGGCGAGGACAGGTTCCGAATGCCGATTCACAATATTGAAGGCATTGCAACGTTTGGGTACTCGGGGGCCAGTCCGGCGCTGATGGAACTATGCGCAAAACGCAATGTGGCGCTTACGTTCTTGAGCGAGCATGGGCGATTCATGGCGCGAGTTACCGGGAGGGTATCCGGTAATGTGTTGCTTCGAAGACGGCAATATCGGATAGCAGATTCGGAGGAGGAGTCAGCACGTATAGCTTCTGTTGTGATAGTAGGCAAGGTTGCCAACTGTCGCACAGTGTTGCAGCGCGCTGTACGCGATCATGGTGCTAACATTTGTGCGGATGAGGTCACAGCCGCGTCAACTGCATTAACAGACTGCTTAATGGGGATCATTGAAGGCTTACCTCTGGATACGCTGCGAGGCATCGAAGGCGCAGCGGCCAACATTTACTTCGCCGTATTCGATCATCTGATCCTCAACAACAAGCAAGACTTCTTCTTCCATGAGCGCAATCGTAGGCCACCTAGGGACAACATGAATGCTCTGCTATCATTTCTGTATACGTTGCTGGTTCATGATGTCCAGGCAGCGCTGGAAACCGTGGGCCTCGATCCTCAAGTAGGGTTTTTGCATCAAGATAGACCAGGCCGTCCCAGTTTGGCGCTGGACATGATGGAGGAACTGCGTCCGTTCCTGGCAGATCGTCTAGCGTTATCCTTGGTTAATCGCAAGCAGATTTCGCCCTCAGGATTCCAGACCCTTGAGTCAGGCGGAGTGATCATGGATGATGAGACACGGAAGACCGTGATAACGGCTTGGCAAGAGCGGAAACAGGAGAAGATAATGCATCCGTTTCTCGGCGAAAAAATGGAGATTGGCTTGATTCCGTATGCTCAAGCAATGCTGCTTGCCCGCCATTTGAGGGGAGACTTGGATGCATATCCGCCTTTCTTTTGGAAGTAGGGGTGATATGAGATATGATGGTATTGGTCACCTATGATGTTAACACGGAGGATCGTGAAGGTCGTCGACGCCTCAGAAAGGTAGCCAAAGCTTGTAAGAACGTGGGTCAACGGGTTCAGAATTCTGTATTCGAGTGTTTGCTGGACCCTGCACAGTTCGCGGATTTCAAGTTCACGTTGGTTGGGCTGATACATCCGGAGAAGGATAGTCTGCGGTTCTACTTTCTTGGCGCAAATTGGAAGGGACGCGTGGAACACATCGGCGCCAAACCTAGCTATGATCCGGAAGGGGTGTTGATCACTTGAACCTGCACCGCGAACCCCAAGTGATGCCGATTTCCCAGGGAGGTTCGCGCAAGCCATGTAGCTGGGCAGCC
>JAQVXE010000123.1 GCA_028709305.1 Bacillota bacterium
GAAGAGATAGTGATGATGGGAAGGTCGCCCTACTTAAGGCCTTTGCAATCTGAGTCCCCCGAAGACATCGACCTTGTGGCTCAGGCTATGGACAGGACGGGCGTAACCCACCTTGCTTCGAGGCGGATAATGGATCTCTCCACCGGGGAGAGGCAGCGCGTGCTCATTGCTCGGGCGTTGGCGCAACAGCCCAAGGTATTGCTCCTTGACGAACCCACCGCGCACCTGGACGTCAACTATCAGGTGGAGATAATGGAGCTTGCCGTGTCGCTTGCGCATGATTCGGGGATTACTACTATCGCTGTGCTACACGATCTCAACCTGGCAGGCAGATACTGCGACATACTGGCGATGATCAAGGACGGGCAGGTGGCCGCGGAAGGCTGTGCTGATGAGGTGCTTACCGAGGAGAATCTCCTAGACGTCTATGGAGTGAGGGCAGTTGTAGCCCGCCGTCCGGAAATGGATAGGCCTGCAGTTTTTGTGCTGTCCGGAAGCTCAACGTTGAGTGAAGGTGAAACAGCCAATTGGGGAGGTATCGCAGATGGACATCCACACGAAGATGTCGCAAGAGGGTGAGGTGTGCGGCAGAATCCCTGACGCCTTGGTTCAGGTATATACCGGCGACGGGAAAGGCAAGACCACCGCCGCCTTGGGCCTGGGAATGCGCGCCTGTGGTCATGGATACAGAGTTCGAATGATACAGTTTATGAAGGGAATGAGTCATATAGGGGAGGTTCAGGCGGTGAGACGCCTTGCCCCTGATTTTGAGATATTCCAGTTCGGAAGGGACTGTAGGTTGGCTGAGAAGAGGCGAACCGGGGAGGCAGTCTGCGATGGATGCGGAGAGTGCTTCGTCCGCATGGGCGATCCTGAGCCGCGCGATATTGAATATGCGAGGCAGGGCTATGAGTTTGCTGCATCCACTCTTGACGAGAGGGCGGCAGATCTGGTAATACTGGATGAAATCTCCAATGCAGTCAACTTCGGTCTCATGAGCGTTGATGATGCCGTGTCGCTTGTGGCCCGGCGTCCCAGTGGTGTAGAGCTGGTTCTCACCGGGCGGGACATGCCGGCTGCCCTCATTGAAATGGCTGACCTCGTTACTGAGATGAGGATGGTAAAGCACCCGTACCAGCGAGGAATCCTTGCAAGGCATGGAATAGAGTACTGATTCAACCAAAAGCACAAGCCACGCATGTGCAAATCGAGTAGTAATTGCACCACCCGGCGTTCGAGTAGAGTCCTCTAGTGTGCTGAGATAAGAGTGCTGCAACATGAAAGAGGAGGGACTTGAATTGACAAGCGAGATCAAGTTTGGAACGGACGGGTGGAGGGCGGTAATGTGCGACGCCTTCACCTTCGCCAATGTTAGACTGGTTATTCAGGCAGTAGCAGACCACGTGATCGAGAATGACATGCGCGACCGCGGTGTATTGGTGGGGTATGATGCCCGTTTCCTGTCACCCGGATTTGCAAACGTGGCCGCAGAGGTTTTGGCGGCAAACAAGATTCCGACACTAGTCACAGATCGTGACACGCCCACTCCTGTCGTGGCTTTTACCGTTGCCGACCGTGGCCTTGCCGGAGCGGTCATGTTCACCGCAAGCCACAATCCTCCAGAATACAACGGTGTGAAGTGGATTCCGCACTACGCTGGGCCGGCTGATCCCGTAATTACCAAGGAGATCGAGGGCCACATTGCCCGCCATGCGAAAGCCGAATTGACGCCACGCACTCTGCCCCTAGCCGAGGCGATGAAGTCGGGAATCGTCAAGTCAATAGATCCTTCAGGCAGGTACATATCGCATATCCAGTCCCTTGTGAACCTTGACACCATTGTCAAAAGCCACATAAAGATCGTATGCGATCCTCTGTTTTCGACAGGCCGCGGCTACACCGACAGAATACTGAAGGAAGCGGGATGTGATGTTGAGACGATCCATGCCCACCGCGACCCGCTTTTTGGAGGCGGATCGCCCGACCCTTCAGAGGGAAGCCTGGCAGAGCTTAGGGAAACGGTGATCCGGTCAGGCGCGGACTTGGGCCTCGCCACAGACGGTGATGCCGACAGGTTTGGGGCCGTTGACTCAGACGGCACGTGCCTCGGGGCAAACCAGACGATTCCGTTGCTCCTGCTCCACCTGCTCAGAGCGGGCAAGAAGCATGGTGCGGTTGTACGTACAATAGCGACTACACATTTGATAGACAGAATAGCCCGGGCCCACGGCATAGACCTGGTTGAGACGCCGGTGGGATTCAAGTACATCTGCCAGGTGATGAGGGAGCGAAACGTGATAATAGGCGGCGAGGAGAGCGGAGGCCTTTCTATAGGTGGGCATGTTCCAGAAAAGGACGGCATTCTTGCAAACCTTCTTCTTGCAGAGTTCCGGGCGGTCGAAGGCAGGAGCCTTTGTGAGTCGCTCAGGGATGTGATGAAGGAATACGGGACATCTCACACCCGCCGGGTTGACCTGGAGTTCTCAGATGGCGCCAAAAGGGATGCTTTGATGAGAAGGCTTATGGAAAAGCCGCCGATGCAGGTGGCGGGGAGACGAGTCAGGGATGTGTCTACAGTTGATGGTGTGAGGTTCGGGCTTGACGGCGGAGACTGGTTCCTTGTGAGGGCCTCCGGCACAGAGCCCGTCGTCAGGTTCTATGCTGAGGCGGACTCTGACGAAGGTATTTCGGCCCTTCTCGGCGAATTAAACGCACTATTGGGTTGACTTGACGCCGTTTTTGCTCTTGCACAGCGAGACAATGGTGCTGCATAGCGGCCTGGATGACGGGGGTGGAATGCAATGGGGTACTACGATAGATGGGGAAGGCCTCGAAGATTCGGTTTCCCCCTTTTTCTAGCTGCTCTTGCGGGAGCGATTATCGGGGGATTGGTTGTAGGGATGTTGCTGATTGGCCGGATACCCGAACAGCAGGTTGCCCCTGTCCCTCAGCTATCGGCTCCTGTGGATGACGAGGGATTGCCGCCGGAAGAGAGATTGTCGTCGGAAGCTTATTCCGTGGCTATTGCTGCCAAGAAGGTGAGCCCATCAGTGGTGAAGATCGCCACCAAACAGGAGGAAGTGGTCTTTTCCTTCTTCTTCAGGCCCATCATACAGGAAAGGGAGGGGCTTGGATCCGGGGTCATCATAGATGCGTCAGGCTATATCCTCACGAACTACCATGTCATACAGGACGTTACGGAGATAGTAGTTGTGCTGGCAGATGGCCGCCAATTTCCTGGCAGCGTAGTTGGGGGAGATGTCTACACTGACCTTGCAGTCGTAAAGGTGGAAGGGCAGGACTTACCTGTTGCGGAATTGGGCAACTCCGACCAGATCATGATAGGAGAGCCGGCTGTTGCCATAGGAAACCCGTACGGGTTTGACCACACAGTTACGGCCGGAGTGGTGAGCGCCTTGAACCGTTCCATCGAAACGGATCAAAGGAGCGGCCTGGTTCTGGAGAACCTGATCCAGACTGATGCGCCCATCAATCCCGGAAACTCAGGAGGGGCTTTGGTGACGACAGATGGCAAGGTCGTAGGAATCAACACCGCCATCATTCAGGAGGCTCAGGGTATCGGATTTGCTATCCCTATCAACGCAGCGCGGGATGTGGCAAATGAGATTATCCAGTATGGCAAGGTGAGAAGGCCCTATCTCGGCGTTGCGGAGATAGTGGTCGTCAACAGAAGCATTGCGGTACGGTATGGATTGGCCGTAGACCAGGGCATCTACATTTCCTCTGTGGTCCGAAATAGCCCTGCAGACCGCGCGGGCCTGGGGAGAGGCGACATCATAATCGCTATAGATGATGCTGAGGTCACCACGGCTGATGATGTCAGACGGTGCGTCCTCAAATCGGCCATAGGAGACAAGATGAAGTTCACTGTGGTTGGTGCCAACAGGCGCCAGAGGGAGGTTACAGTGACTCTCGGGGAAATGCCGTAGCCACCGTATTCTTGAGCCGACGAAGAAGCCGGCAAACAAGCATCTCTGGACAGTCTGTGATGGGCATTCTTCCAGACCAGACAGACGGAGCTTTCGAAATAGCAAGGGATGAACTACATGACCACTGGACAGCTGCATGGCGGCTGCGTGCTTGCGGAGGGATGGAAATGGAGCATGAGGTTGGGCTCAAGTTCAGAATACTCTACTACCCGTTTATGGGGACGTCTGTAAACACAGAGCGTCTTCTTGTACTTGCCAGACTTTGCTATAGGCCTATAGGAGTGGATGAGCTATACGACATGGTGTGGGGCGGAGATGGCAAACCCAGTGACTCTTCGGCCAAAACCATGGATGATGAAGCCGTCGGAAAATTCGTGCGCGGCTTGATACGCTCAGGCCATCTCGGGGCATTGGAGCATTGGAACACCAGCTTTGCCGTGGAAGGGTACAGCAGGATATCGAGTCAGCAGAATGACAGGCATAGATTGATGAAGATGTTCAAAGACCCAAGCGTCACGCAGGCGGGCAGCCAGAGGAGTGGGGAGTCCGAGGAGCGCCAGGAGATATGGATAAATGGCCCAGAACAGGCCTCGGCTGACACATCCCAAATGCAGCAGTCCCAGAGGTACGTGCGGGAGGACGATTTCAGGTACGTTGTGCCGCCAAGTTTCCACACAGCTCCCGAGTTCCTTAGGAGATACCGAAAGCTGCAAGAGGAGATCGCTGAGCTCCAAAGATTCGGCCTTAACGAGGCGAAGTTGCCGGCTGAAGATGTGAGGTTCGGGCTGTCGAATGCAACGGAGACGAGGTTTGTGATAACGACAAATGCCAGACAGCTCAGGCATATGTTCAACCTGAGGTGCTGTAAGAGGGCGCAGTGGGAGATACGCGACCTCTTCGATGGCTTGCTTGCGGAGTACAAGAAGATTGCTCCGAATATCTTCTGGCGAGCAGGGGCGTCGTGCGAAGATTTGGGATACTGCCCGGAAGGCGCGGCGAGCTGCGGGCGGGCTCCCACCATCGACGATTTGCTTGAGTGTGCAGGCTGCAGCAGAGAGGACTGAGCCTGGAAGGACATGCGCAGGTTTCTGTGGGATTTGCACATCTAGATCAGGTACTATCTGGAGCCTGCCAGTATCAATCCTGCGCCGATGGCAATGAGAATGACTTTCGCGGGCGGGATTCGGCCTGCTAGTCCCAGAAGTCCGACTCCGGTTACGGCCAGCATGAAGATAGGCCCTGCTGTGGCAAGCAAGGCGTTTACCTGGAGTGCCTTGGGGACAGTGCCAAGCCTCAAGATGACTATGGCGCCGACTACCTCAATTAGCCCGGCAGCAGCCCTGATGGCTGCCATGCATCCCACAGTGACCTTGTCATTCACGATAATATCTCCTCTCATCTCACGCATGATTGCCCCAATGAGATACTATGAATGGCTGAGGGGCAAGATGTTTCTGCCGCTTGTGAGTTGGCTGCGACTAGTGGCTGGCTGATAAGCAGGGTGTTGAATCTATGCGTAGAAGTCTTTATGCTAATGGTAGCCGGGACATGATTCGTGGTAGTTGACAGAATGGGCAATCCTGGTTTGCTGTGATGACATACAACGTCCTCGGACATGAAAGAGGTGCACAGGTGAGCGGAAAGGCAACTCAGAAACAGCAGGAGAAACGGCAGAA
>JAQVXE010000124.1 GCA_028709305.1 Bacillota bacterium
TCCAAGTTTGCGACAGCGCCTATCGAACCAATAGAACACGGTGCGTCCGACAATGCACATTGTAGCTGCAGAGGCTAGCAAGATCACGATCTCCTGTTTCATCGGCAGCAGTGAACTGGTTCCGAGCACTACCGAGCGGACAGCGTCGTACCCATATGTTGTCGGGAGCGTAAGGGCGACTGCCAACAGTGGTTTTGGAAGTACGGTGACTGGGAACTGCATTCCTGAGAGCTGAGAGACTGCCCAGTTGGACATGTCTATGGCAGTTTGCGCCCTGCGAACGGCTAGAACTACTCCAGCAAGGCCGAGCCCCAGACCCAGGAGGCCTATGAAGACTGGCACGATTATCAGTACTGCGGCGATCACGTCGCCGCCTAGAGTCACATCAAACAGCAAAGCTCCGATCAAAAGCACGCCAAGGCTTTGCAGAGTTGTGAGAAGAGCGAACATGATGCTTCGGCCTAGCAGCAGCGACACTCGGTTGGCAGGCGTCACCCAATTGGGCTCCAGCACTCCGAGGGCCATGTCCTCCTCAATGGAATAGGCCATTCCCCAGAATGCGACTGCGATGTACGAAGACATGAATGCGCCTACCATGACGAAGGAGAAGTAGTCGGCAGTTCCAGCAAAGCCTTGGAAACCTACGGCCTGGCCGCCTGAAGAGAAGGCCTTTCCCATGAAGTAGATCGGCGTCAGCCACATGAGCGGCTCAATCAGCGACAAGATGGCGTTTGCCGGGTACCTGGTGAAGATAAGGAACTCCTTTCGTGCAGAAGCTCCTATGACTCTCAATTGCGAACGCAGCCATTTGATAGATTCGGACATACAACAACACCTCGCCCAATGGAGTTTGGCCCGGTACAGGTCTGTTTTGCTGTGCGGGGCTCCCTCAACCGATGCCGTTTGGCCTGAGCCGAAGGATGCTCCCTTCGCACGGTCAGGCTAATGCTGCCCAAGGGTGCCTTTGCGGGCTACTACGCGATCCATTAAGGCAAAGGCCAGATATCCCCCGGCCAAAAGTGATACCGCAAAGGCGAGGAGGATCCAAAACGAGTTCGATACGTCGCGGAAACCTGCCCCCGCAAGCCCGACCTCGCGGATAAGGTCGATAGAGTAGGTGAGGGGCAGGGCCTTGGCGACAGTCTGCATCCAACCAGGCATGACCGATATCGGGTAGGTTATGCCGCAGAAGACCATGAACATGCCGCGCACGAAGTTTACTGCCGAGTTGAGTTCCTTTACGAGCAGCACCAGGCTGGCAAATATGAGGCCAAGACCATATATCGCAGCAGTGGAGAGCAGGAAAATCAGGGCCAGGAGCGGACTGAAAGTCAGGCTCATCCGCCATGCCAGTTTGCAGAAGATCAGGCTTATGGAAACGGTTACGAGTGAGGAAATCATGTTGGTGAATCCGGATCCAAACATGATTGCCAGGCGCGAAGCGGGAGTTGCCCAGTTAGACTCCAAGGTTCCGCGGCGCTGCTCTGTTCTGAGAGTCCCTCCAACCATCCAAAGCACAGTGTTGAGCCAATTCCACATCACAATTCCGATGAATACGAAGCCTATGTAGTCGGATGTTCCTGTGAGCTCAGCAAAGATCTCGCCTCCCGAGTTGTCCGGCCCGGCCAGGGCCTGGGTAGCGAATACAGTAAATGTCGGCATCAGTATTGGCCACAGGAGCATGGAGACGAACCAGTCAGGGTAGCGACATCTTATCAATAGCTCGCGTTTTGCCGTGGCCCAGAAGGCTCTGACGCTATTCATCCTCTTAACCTCCCTGCTCCCTAATCCCTGAGGGACTTTCCTGTCAGTGCAATGAAGACGTCCTCCAGCGTGGGTTCGTTCACCCTCATGTTGAGCACTCTGTCGCCGCTTGCGCGGACAAGATCGAGCAGCGTGTCAAGGGTCTGCCTGGTGTCTTCCGTAAGCACCCTGATTATCCAGGTATCCAAGCCGTTGTCTGAAGTATGGGATTCGACTCCTCGGACAAGAGGCAAGGATCGAAGCTCGTCCAGGACGCCGTCTGGGGCTTTGTCTACTTCTACCTCAAGCGAGTGTATTTCCTCAAGGCTTGCCTTGAGTGACGCGGGCGAGTCAAGGGCGATGATGCGCCCATGATCGATGATGGCTATTCTATCGCAAAGCTCGTCGGCTTCAGCCATGTAGTGAGTTGTGAGCAGTATTGTATGGCCTTCATCGCTCAGCGATCGCACTGTATCTCGGAGATTTCGGGCAGACTGCGGGTCGAGGCCTGCGGTGGGCTCGTCAAGCAGCACGACTCTTGGATCGGCCAGGAGAGCTCTGGCTATGGCCAACCTTTGCCTCATCCCAGTGGAGTAGCGCTCAACCAGTTCATTTGATTTCGCCTGCAGATCCATCTTGCCTAGCAGGTAGTCTATTCTGGATGCAGTTGAAGACGGTTCTACGTGATAGAGCGCCGCAAAATACTCAAGATTCTCGCGGCCAGTCAACTTCCAGTAGAGACTGCGCTCGCTGGAGAAGACTGTTCCCATGGATCCGCGAACTCTTGCGGGTTCGCGCAGGATGTCGTACCCAGCTACTCGTGCTGTTCCCGATGTGGGCTCGAGCAAAGTGCAGAGCATCTTTATGGTTGTTGTTTTCCCTGCGCCGTTCGGGCCCAGGAGCCCGAAAATCTCGCCACTTCGTATCGCAAAGCTGATTCCGTCTACGGCGACGGTGGCATTGGGCTGGTCGTTGAGCAGATTGCAGTTGCTGGCGGGCATGGTTCCGTTGCCACCGGATTCGCGTCTGCGTCGCCAGGGTGGCTTTCGAGGGGCGCGCCTAGTGAATACCCTTCTCAGATCCTCAACTTCGATAGAATTGACAGCGTTCATTCGCTAACCTCCAGAGCGTAGTGGCAGATCTGCTTGTTAACTATATTAACTTTGGTATTAATAAATGTCAAGTGTGGGTTAAACAAATTAACAGAAGGGCATCTATCGGCTCATTGGTTTCCAGATAGGGAGTTGTTCTGTTATTGCTTCTTAATTCGATCCTGTAGAAGATAGGGACGGGCAGGTTTTCGTTGAGGTCCTTTTGGAGTGTGGTTGGAGGAAGTCGGGGACTGGGGTTGGGTGCGGACCCTATTCTCAGGGCAGGCGACTGGCAGCATTGAAGCCTGCCCCGAGGGTGATGCTGGTTTCAGCAGCCCCATCAACGTAGTTTAGGAGGAGACGCGGAACCCATACTGTGCCTGGCGATGCAACACTTATCTGCGCTTCTCCGTAGAAGTCGCCCCGGGTGACTTGCCCGTCGCCATCCAAATCGATGAAGCCGACAAGAACGTAGTCGCCTATTGGCACACTGGGAATGGTGAATGTGCGGTCGCGAGTGCCATAGACTGACTCTGTTATCCACCTTCCTGAGCTGTCCTTGATGGCAAAGAGTGCCCGGTCGATCGTGGCGCCGGCTACTGCGGCGTAGGCGTTGATAAGGCCTGCGCCAAATTGGGTGTCGTTGCCGTCGTCGCCGAGATCCATAGAGGTAGCGCTGATGAGCTCTGCGATGGAAGCAGGGCTCATTCTACCGTGGGCTGATATGAGTAGAGCCGCCAGGCCACTCACATGCGGCGTTGCCATGGATGTTCCGAAGCTGAGGAAATACTTATCGGTAGCCGGAGCTGCGCTGCTGTATCCTGTGCTCAGTACCTGGTAGAGCGGCGTTCCGCCGGGAGCGGCCACTGTAATCTCTGGTCCGCAATTGGAGTAACCGGCAAGTTCGTTGTCGGAGTCGGTGGCGCTCACGGCTATTACTTCTGGGAATGCGGCGGGGTAGAGAACTCGAGCACCGTTGTCATTCCCGGATGCCGCCACCAATGTGACTCCACGCGAATACGCGTATTGCACTGCGCCTTCCATGGCTGGGCCGGGGTGCGCGGCCAGGCCGAGACTGAGATTGATCACATCGGCCCCATTCTCAACAGCGAACATTATGCCCTCTGCTACGTTGGATGAACTTCCGCTTCCATCGGGGCCTAGCACACGGATTGGCATGATCTGTGCGCCCCAACTCGTTCCTGCCACACCGATACCGTTGTCGGTAGCTGCGGCAACAGTGCCTGCTACGTGGGTTCCATGGCTGTAATTCTTCGTGCTGCTGGGCAAATCGGTAGGATCGGCATCGCCGTCCACGTAATCCCAGCCTGGGACTGTCTTGCCTAGCAGGTCCTCATGTTCAGGGCGTATCCCGGTATCGATTACTGCGACGATGACAGGGTTCCCTTCTCCGGTAGTCATGTCCCATGCCTCTGGCAGGCTGATTGCAGAGTAATGCCACTGATGTTGATACAGGGGATCGTTGGGCACTGCGGTGGCGTACACCGGGTAATCTGGGTATGCCCAGTCTATACCCGGAATGGAGCCTAAGGTCGAACTCTCGCTCTCAACCGAAAGACTTCTGGTCCGTCGCATAGGGCGGACAATGATGATGCCTGTCAGGGGCAGTTCATCTACGATTTCGTATCCGGCCTGGTTCAGGTTATCTGCAATCTCGGCACGGTCAATGCCAGGTTGCAGTCTCACCTGGATTGTGTCGCTTTCGCAGTCAAACGCGGACTGCGAGTCAAACACGTTCTGCTTGAGGGTTGATAGTGAGCGCCCAGTAGGCCTGGCGCCTAAGTCTGCCACAGACCTGAAATCCGCCGTGTTGTAGTTGTTTGAGACGGTGGCATAACCTGTGACGGTGACCAGTTCATCGGCTCTAGGATGAAGCTCGATTGCGCATTGAACGCCTTTTCCGGCCGGCACAATCACCTTTGCCTGATTTGAGTTGTAGCCCTGGCACGATACGCCGAGAGTTACTTCCCCTGCGGGCACATCTGACAGGATGAAGGCTCCATCGGAGCCGGTGGCGGTTGATGGTCCCGTGCTGGCCTTTACCATGGCACTGGCTACAGGTTCGTGAGACAATGCATTTTCCACGGTGCCCATGATTGAACCGGGTTTTGGAGTTGGGGGCCTGCCGATGCAGCCACCCAGCAAGATGCAGGCCAGTGCTGTGATGAGTAGACATATAATGGTGTGGCGTGCGCGCAAGGGAATACCCCCTCCAGGCGATGTTGCGACTCAAAGCTGTATCCTGTCATTATTCGAGGGAGGAGGCTTGTGTCCTCTAACGGGGGGAGGGAATAGTAGTGGAAGGCAATTGTAACAAGTTGACGATGGGCCAATCATTCATGCGCTACCCATAGGTGGTGTCCAAGTTTGCGGTTGATCCGTCGGTAGCAGGGAGTTTGTTGACATCGGGGTCGCGAGCGGAGCCTGGAAACTTGCAGAGGCAGGGAAGTGTTAAGGTTTCGGAGATGTGGTTGGCATGGGCCCAGTTTTGGCGGAAGGGATATCACCCGAAAGGGGCAAGCACGCATGCAGGACTTCTGAGGATGTTGATCGAACTCAGCTGGCACAGGTGTTGTCAACCGCAAATTGGGACACTGGCCAGCGATGGCTAAGTGATGGGAAAACTTATGCTTGAAACGCGTGGCAGGGCATAGTATAATGTAATCTGCGCGGGGGCGAACAAGGCTCCAGCGCATAACTGAATAGATAGACAATGTGTGCGCCACTAGCTCAGATGGTAGAGCAGC
>JAQVXE010000125.1 GCA_028709305.1 Bacillota bacterium
TAAGGGGCGCAGGGACTACCGTCCTTCGAATCGAAGGTGTGCCAGAGCTGGAGCCTACAACTTATATGGTGGTTCCTGATAGGATAGAGGCGGGAACTTTTATGATAGCTCCTGCAATCGCGGGGGGTTCGTTGGTTGTCGAAAACGTTGTGTCGGAGCACCTCAAGCCCATCACGGCAAAGCTCCGTGAGTGCGGCGTCACAGTGGATGAGAATGATGACGGGTCTGTGTTTGTGGAAAGAAACAGTCGGCCCAAAGGCGTAGATATCAAGACGATGCCATATCCGGGATTCCCTACAGATCTTCAGGCGCAGTTCATGGCGCTGATGACTACGTGCTCGGGGTCTTCAGTGATAACCGAGACAGTCTTTGAGAACAGGTTCATGCATGTCGCAGAGCTCATGCGTATGGGGGCCGGCATCAAGATAGACGGACGTTCTGCCATTGTTGAGGGGCAGAGCAAGCTTCTTGGAGCCCAAGTGAAGTGCACCGATCTCAGAGCTGGTGCAGCCTTGGTCCTTGCGGGTCTTGCTGCCGAGGGGCAAACCGAGGTGTCAGACATATATCACGTTGATCGAGGCTATGAGAATTTCGAGGGAAAATTGGCCGTGGTTGGCGCTGACATAGTGAGAGTCGGTTCCTCTGAGGCCGAACGCGCTGTATAGCGGGGATTTCGCCTAGTTTCGAATTGAGACTTGGATACAGGGAACGCCTTTTGAGAGGCGTTCTTTTTTTATGTTTTCAGGGCGGGGTGACCCACTTGCCGGTCAGTCTGTGAGCGGGTGGGTGTGGCGCTGGCGAGCTGCTGTTCTACGTCTGCCATCGGGGCATAGACTGTACAGCTTCTGATGCGGCAGGGGAGGTATGTATATCTGTGTCCCGAATCACGTTGTTTCTGCTTTCGATATGCGTCATTGCTGTAGTAGTTTTGCCGGGGACCATAGCCCTATTTGTTCGGCCAAGAGCAACGCCTGGCGCGACAGTCTCTCTATGGGTCGATCTTTGGGATGCCAAGGCTCAGACTGTTCGCAGAATGCTTCTTCAGGATTACTTGGTAGGAGTGGTTGCTGCAGAGATGCCTGCCTCTTTTGGCTTGGAGGCGTTGAAGGCTCAAGCTGTGGCAGCCCGCACCTATACGCTTCGGAAGATGTCTCAGAATCAGGAGAACTTGACCTCTGCGGATGCGCATAGGGGAGCGGTCATTTGCAGCGACCCTGCTCACTGCCAGGCTTGGAACTCCAGGGAGGAACTCCTGAGAAAATGGCGAGTGGCGGGATACCTAGGCAATATAAGAATGATAATCGCAGCCGTAGAGGAGACAGATGGCCTTGTTATGACATACAATGGCAATCTAATTGACGCGGTGTATCATTCATGCTGCGGCGGGATGACAGAGGACGCGGCAGAGGTGTGGGGAAGGCGGATTCCATATCTTGTTGCAGTAAGCTGTGGATGCCAAAGGAAGGCTCTAGAGCTTGGAGAGATGAAGACTTGGGAGAGTGGGGAGCTTCTTGCAGCGCTTGGGTTGGGCGGGATGTCGCTTCCTGCGATTGCTTCGGGGGTTCAGGTGGTGGCAAGGACTGCGACGGCCAGAGCCAGCATGGTATCTATATACGGAGTGACTGTGGCTGCGGCGGACTTGAGACGAGCGCTTTCGCTCAAGTCAACGCGTCTTGCAGTTGTATCTGACACGAGGAATGTCACTTTTACAACAACAGGCTATGGGCACGGAGTGGGTATGTGCCAGTGGGGGGCCGAGGTTTTGGCCCAAGCCGGTTGGACTTTTGATGCCATATTGAAGCACTACTACTTCGGAGTGGAGATACAGAAAGTAGATCCAAGCTCCAGTTGACCTTGGATCCGAAAACTGATGGATAGGAAAGCAGGCATGGCCACTGAGGGCTTGCATGTCGCGTAGTCAGGTGGTTCAAGACACGAGGGGCACAAGGCCGGCGGCGACCTGGCCTCTCCCGCCAGATGTTTCAGTCGAAGTGGATACTCGTCAAGACCTCGGGGAATAATTAGAACCCGAGGTGATTTCATGAAATGGCCGTTCAGAAAGGGATCAATGCTGATTTTGGCAATTGTCGGGGTTGCCGCCGTTGTGATCGGATTCTCCGCAGCTTTGTTTGTTCGCAGGCTAATGGCAAGCAAACCTTCTTCTGACCTTGTGGGCGTGTCAGTCGAGGACGACAAGGCTCTTGTTGAAGAAGAGCATGTCGATTCTATCGAGTTGGCGCAGGGTGGACCCAGGTTGCCTGAAGCGATGACAATGCCTGTAAATGGCGTGGTAGTCGCGGAGTTTGGCTGGCGGCGTGATCCTGTGATGGACTACTGGAGATTTACAGACGGCATCGATATATCTTGCTTGCCTGGAACCCAGGTTCGCGCCGCCTTGTCGGGTAGGGTTGTTAGTGTGGAGAGAGACGAACGTGGCATTCTAGCCATAAGACTTGAGCACGCGGGGGGCGTTGAAAGTTTCTACGAGAATCTGGGGTCTGCCTGGGTGGAGGAGGGGGATGAAGTTGGGCAGGGTGCTAGCCTAGGTGAAGTTGGTGTAGGTTTTCTGTCGCTAGAGGGGGAGAGTGTTGTCAGGTTCATGATCGTCGATCATGGCGATTTTGTCGACCCTGGCCAGTGCATTGGTAGGCGCTTCTAGCTAGGCATAATCCACTCCTGACCGAATATAGATCTAGCAAACGGCAGCGGGGAGGCCGGACGCTAGATGAGGGAATACATTCGTCGGCGTGTTCTCGACGTAACCGACCACATTCTGGAGACCCAGGCAACAGTGCGCCAGACGGCACGCCTGTTCAATGTGAGCAAGAGCACTGTCCACAAGGATGTGACCGAGAGGCTTCCCTCGATAAATAAGCAACTTGCGAAGAAAGTAAAGAAGATTCTGGATCGCAATAAAGCAGAAAGGCATCTCAGGGGTGGTGAGGCGACCCGGAGAAAGTACAAATCGGGCAACGGGCGGCAAGGGTGACCGGCGAACAGAAGAATCTGAGAGCATAGCAAAGCGAAGACCGGCGCAGGTAGGACCCGGCCGGTCCTTCATTTAGTTCGCTTTCGGGGGTGCAACATGTCATCGTATGGAGCGGATATCGGGATAGACTTCGGTTCAGACAACATCAGAGTGTACATGCCTCAAAAAGGTGTAGTGATAGATGAAGCTTCAGTCGTCGTCTTTCACAGGGAGAACGAATTGATGCTGGATGTGGGAGACCGTGGGTGCGAGCTGCTACTTGCAGATCCCCGCTCCTGTGTTCCCGTAAGGCCTTTGATTCATGGGTCAATCCGTCGTTACGATGCGGCGTTGCTGCTCATTAAACGCGTTATTTGGCGAGTGGCAGGGGGGAGAGGGTTTACGAAACCCAGGGTAGTGGTTGCGGTTCCGTCATGTTTGTCAGATGTAGAAGCGAGAGGTTGGATAACCGTAGTCACTGAAGCTGGAGCAAGAGAGGTCATGCTGCTGGAGGCGCCGATTGCGGCTGCGATGGGCGCAGAGATGGACGTATTCGACGCTCGAGCGCAGATGGTAATCGATGTGGGCGCAGGCGTAACGGACATTGGAGTGATTGCCGTCGGAGAGATCGTGCTTTCGGATCGTGTGAACACCGGCGGTCGGTCTATGAACGCAGCGATCCAGAAGCATCTTCGTTCTGATGCAGGGTTAGTGTTGGGAGATATGGCTACCGAGGACGTGAAGATCAAGGTTGCGGTTGCCCGCGATGGATTCGAGCCGCGTTCTGCTGTGGTGCACGGGAGGGATCTGAAAACGGGACTTCCTCAGCAGGCGGTGATTACCACTGAGGACGTGGCTAGGGCGATTGGCGAGAAGATTGAGGAGATAGTCGAGGGGATCCGCTGTGCTCTGCGGAGAGTTCCTGTGGAACTTTTGATGGATATTTCCAATTGCGGAGTCGTGCTGACTGGAGGTGCGTCACGTATGAGGGGATTTCCTGACATCGTCAGCGAGAGGCTGGGTATGCCCATTCGAGTGGCTAGAGATCCCGAGTTTTGTGTCATCAGGGGCATAGGCGAGTTTCTCTCAAATGGTGATCCCAGGATGACAAAGGCCACAAAGAGTGTATGATAGATAGGAGGTTTGCTTGGATTTGCACGCGCCATAGGAAGGGCCTAGAGAGGAGCGTTATGTTTGGTGTTGGGTAAAAAGATTCTTTCCAGTATTCTGGCTTTGCTGGTTTTCACATGGACAGGCTCAGCATTGATGGAGATGTCAGCTGAAGCATCTCCTGTCCCAGCTTGCCCCATTATCGAAGTGAGTGATGTTGTACCTGGCATGAGGGGTATAGGCAAGACAGTCTTTCGCGGGACTCAGCCTGAGGATTTCGATGTCGAGGTCATAGCCGTACTGGACGGTGCAGGGAAGCCCAACGACCTGATACTCATACGCGTGTCGGGCCCGGCAATTGAGGATGCAGGCGGGATAGCTGAGGGGATGAGTGGCAGTCCAGTATATGTCGATGGCAAGCTGCTGGGTGCCATCGCGTATGTGTTCTCAGGAAGCGACCATTTCATGGGTATGGTCACCCCGATTTCTGACATGCTCAGAATCCTTTCATACCCCGATACGGCCGGCGCTCCTCGTGCTTCCGAAGGCGGGTTGGGGAACCAGGCGTGGCTTGGTAAGGTTCCCACTGCGGCCGCTACCCCAATGAGCGTGAGCGGCCTTTCAGGGAGGTCCTTGGAAAGGCTGTCGCGGTCACTGGAGAAGTACGGGCTGACTGTTCGGCACCGACTTTCAACAGGCGCCAAGGGGAATTGGGGCTTGTTTGGTTCCAGTTCTGAGGAAAGCTCACAGACTCTGGGTGCTGACATTGTTCCGGGTTCTGCCATTGGAGTGCAACTTGCCCGGGGTGATATTGAAGTGACCGCATTTGGAACCGTTACCTACGTGGACGGTGATGTTTTCCTGGCCTTTGGCCATCCGGTTTTGGGGAAGGGTTCAAGTGCGTTGGCAGCATGTTCTGCCTCTGTTTATGGCATTATCAAATCTGATTCTGCTCCATTCAAGGTTCTTGGTTCTGGCACACCTGTGGGCGTAGTTACCCAGGATCGCTTGAGCGGCGTTGGCGGGAAGCTTGGACAGGCAGATACGTATGTGCCTGTGTCCATAGGGGTGGTGGATTGCGAGACCAACAGAAACAAGATGGTCTCAGTATCGATTGCGCCTGAAGAATCCCTCATTGCGGAGATATTCGGGGTAGCGGCTTTGGAAGCGATGGACGGCGCTACAGATAGAGTAGGGCCCGGGACTGCAACGGTCTCGTTGAAGATGAAGGTGGCCGGGCGCGACAGGATTGAGCGGCAGAACGTATTCTTCAGCTCTTCTGATGTGTCGGGGACAAGTATCGGAGAAGCATATGACATGCTTTGGCTGATTGCGAATAACGCTGCAGAGAAGGCTGATATTGAGGACATTGAGCTCCACGCCGAGATTGAGCCGGTAAGGCGGACGGCGAGGATTGAAAGCGTGAAGGTGATGGAGAAGTCTGTGCGACCAGGCGATACGGTGACCGTCTTAGTCACGCTGCGCCAGCACAGGGGCGACCGCGTAACCAAGACGATGTC
>JAQVXE010000026.1 GCA_028709305.1 Bacillota bacterium
TGCACGAACTAGGCCTGGAAGAGGATGAGGACGCTCGAATGGTCCTCAATGTAATAGAAGCCTACCCCGCGCCTGCCCCGACAGCGGAGCAGTCCACTGCTGTCGCGCGCCTCGCCATCCGAGAAGGACAAGCTCGTGTAGGATCGGGGACGCCTCTGACTTCGGGTTTTCCTGAGCGCCTCCACGAGCCTGAGATCCGCGGCCATCGAAAGCCAGTATCGATATGGACATTGGCTATTGCGCAATTTGAGGCTATGGGGTATCGCGGGCTATTGCTTGGGCTTGCAGTCTTTGCGGTTGCGTTCGCGGGGATTGCAGCCGTTGGAGGGGGAGCGCTTGCTGTATCGATCGTTGTTCCTATCTATGGAGCAATGTTCCTGGCATACTCTTTGCGTGCGGATTACTATGGCGTTGGCGAGATTGAAAATGTGTGCCCTCTAGAACCTGGCCACCTCATGTTGGCTCGCATTGTGGCTGCGGGGGCCGCAGACCTAGGTGCTGGGCTTCTTTCAACTGCTGTAGTCACGCCAGTCAGCGGAGAACCATTTGGCATGGTGCTCATCTCATGGCTTGCTCCGGCACTCTTGCTTACAGGCATGGCTCTCTCTGTGTCTTTGAAGTATGGCTCGGCAGCCGCAGTGGCCGCCATTTCGTGTGTGAGCGCCCTTGCAATGCTTCCCAGAGGCCTGGATACCGGGATAAGCCCGTTCGCGCCTGTCGGCCCGGCGGGAATGCAGACCCATTGGAAGCTTCTGTATGCAGTGTGCGGCGCTGTGCTTCTCTTTCTTGCTCTGTTCAGACAGACGCGGGCGAGATCTGCCGGGAGGGATGGGGGAGAGGGTCGCAATGCAACTTAGCGCTTCGGAGGTGTATGCGTCGCCCGATCCGGCTCGGATGCGCCTGTGGCGGTGCCGCAGTGGCCCTTACACACAGAGCAAGCATGGCTGGTCTGGACGTTGGGCGATTGAGGATGTGAGCCACATCTTCTACCCTGGTATTACTGCAGTGGTTGGACCGAATGGGTCTGGCAAGACCACCCTCCTTCGAACTCTTGCGACGTCCCTCGCCCCGGCGAGGGGCTCTGTGCATTTTATGGGCCGCCGCGTGGACTCCGCAGGTGCGTCGTCGGCGGACGTCAGATGGTATCGATCTCGCCTGGGCTACTTGCCTCAATCATCTGGAGTATATCCCAACCTGTCGCCTCGCAGGTTCGTCAGATACATAGCTGAACTCAAAGCTCTGCCCGCCGAGGATCTTGAGATGCATGTGAATAGGGCGCTAGTCGACTGCGGGCTCCAATCCTGCTGCGGCATCCCGCTTTCACAATGTTCAGAAGGGGAACGACGCCGTACAGTGCTTGCCGCTGCAGTCGTTGGATCGCCGGAGGTCATCGTCTTGGATGAGCCGATGAGGTCTTGTGATCCAGTCCAACGCCTTGGCATAAGGAACATGCTGCGGCTTCAGGCGGAGAGACGAAATGCCATATGTATTCTGAGCGCGCCAGCCATTTCAGACCTTGACGGAGTATGTGATGAGTTGATAGTGATGGACAATGGCCGTGTAGCTTTCGCAGGCGATCCCGAGGACCTGCGAAAAGCGGCTCGGGGAGGGGTCCTCTTCCGACTGCTTGAAGCGGATGAGTGCGATCGTGTCATAGATGCCCTTCGGTCGCCTTTGCCGTCTTCTCGTCAGCCGGTAGTGTCGAGCGTTCTGAAGCGTTCAGGCGGTCAGGTGGCCGTGCGTGTGGTCGTGGATCACAGTTCTGCGTTGGCCGAGGAGAACCGCGAGAATTGGGTTGAGGTTGAGCCAACGCTTGAAGAGGCATATCTTTGGTTTCGAACTTTTCGCCGCCATCCCTCGTAATAGGTGTGATGGACGGGGGTGCATACATTGGATGTGGATATCGCTGATTTGACGAAGGTGTACAGGCCGAACAGAGTGGCGCTGTCGGAGGTGAACCTCCACATAGGCGTCGGAATGTTTGGCCTGCTGGGCCCGAACGGGGCTGGGAAGACGACTCTTATGAGGATCCTCGCGACACTCCTGGAGCCTACCGCCGGCAGAGTCAGAGTCTCGGGGATGGACTTGTCGCGAAACAAGGAGGCAGTCCGACGGCGCTTAGGATACTTGCCTCAGAGTTTCGGGCTCTACCCGCGCCTGAGCGCTATGGAAACCCTGGATTACATCGGCGCATTGAAAGGTTTGAACAACACGGCAGACAGGCGGGCGCGGGTGCAGGAAGTGCTGGAGACGGTGAATCTGTGGAATGACCGCGATCGCCGGGTCAGGGAGTTCTCAGGTGGGATGCTGCAGAGGCTTGGGATAGCCCAGGCTCTCTTGGGAGATCCGAGCCTTCTGGTTGTAGACGAGCCGACAGCAGGGCTTGACCCTGAGGAGAGAATAAGGTTTCGAAACCTGCTGTCGATGATGAGCGGCGACAGAGCAGTGTTGCTCTCCACACACATAGTCGCCGATGTAGAATCCATATGCTCCGACATGGCGGTAATACATGAAGGTCGGATCGTGTTCCGTGGCGCTCCCGAGCAGTTGATTGCTGGGGCTCGGGGCAAGGTGTGGGAAGTTCGGTGCCGCCGCGACACGTTCGAAAGATTATCAGAAGGGCCCGAGGTAATTATTATAGGCGCACGCAACGCTGGCGATGTGGTGGAAGCTCGAGTAATCTCCAGGGCCGTACCTCAGCTGGGAGCAGAAGCATCGGTGTCGCAGGTAGCCTGGCCTAGTCTGGAAGACGCCTACGTTGCGCTGATGGGGGCTGTGTGAGATGAGGAATATTGCCCGATATCAGCTGATGCTCATCGCCCGTTCGCCACTGTTTATAGTTGCAGTCCTGGGATTGTTGGTAATTGTGACCGTTGGCGCGGTGGACCGTACTGACGGGTTTCCAAGTGCTCCAGTGGAAGTTGCGAGCGCTGCGGTAATGCAAGTCAGTCATATTGCTCTGATGGTATTCACACTGCTTGCAGCATGGGCTGGCGTGGGTTCCAAGTCTGGGCGGGCTTCAGAGATGACCTACACTTATCTGCACAGCAATACCCAAATGGCGATAGGGCAAGTGCTCGGGCTTACCCTGGCGTTTGCAGTGGTTCAGGTTGCGATTGTGGCATGGGGAACGGGAGTAGTTTGGGTCGGGTATGGAAGGATACCAGTAGATTACCGAGCTGCTGCAAGTCTCTGCATCATGCAGTTGTTGCCTGCAGCGGCTATGGCTGCGGGCCTGGGTTATGCCATAGGCTATCTTGCAGGCTCACCGGTAGTGGCATATCCAATCGCTGCAGGTCTTTGGTTTGCTGTGGTACTGGGCGGTGTGGAGGCTTCTACATTGCCTCAGACCAGATGGCTTGCCGTTCTCGACATGGGGTCTGCGCATGATTTCGATCAGGGTCTCACTGCCCTGGCCATGGCAACTGCGGGATTTTTGGGAGCAGCCGCTGCCGCTGGCCTCGTGAAGAGGGGGCGCGAGGCAGCGCCCGCACGCCGACGGATGTCTGCTGCGGTGCTGGCTGTAGCAGTGATGGCTTTTGGATTAACCTTGACCGCCAGCTGGGTTCTGTGGAGCCCCCGGCTCGCCATATCGCGGAATTCGGCAAAGATGGTTGCTGAGGAGGCAGAGTCCTTTCTAGGGCTGCCACGGGAAGTAATGGGGCTTCGGCCGGCAACGGATGTGCGTTCTTATGATATGGAAGTGCACCTGAGCCCGTCTGAGAGCAGGTTGGCGAATACCGTAGTCATGGAAGTGGCCAACCGGGGAGCGGTTCCTTTGAGTACACTAACGTTTACATTGCGTGGTGAGTTTGTAGTTGCAAGGTGCCAGGTCAGGCAGGAGACTTGGATGGACGCTAGCTATGATCGACGGGCGAGCCTGCTTGAGATCAAGCTGGATACCCCGCTTGCTCCAGGGAGAAGCTGCGATGTTCGCCTAACCTACCATGGCATGGTGTGCGATTGGACTCTAGGAAAGTTCGTGGCGTTCAATGACGAATTGAACGGAGTGGTCAGGCAGGATAGGGCATGGCTTCCGTCAGGGCTTGCCTGGTACCCCGTTCCCGGGGCGCGACGTACAAGATATGCTGTTGCTACGAAACATGCGGTTGCGAAGCCGGGCGCTGTGGCTACGGCAGGATTGCAGGTGGAGGGGCCGGTGTCCAAGGCTGTATGGGTTGAAAATTCCCATCCGGCAGCACGCATGCGCGTAGTGGTTCATACGGGAATGGCTCCTGGAACCCAGGTTGATGCGGGCATCCCAGGCGAGCTGATATCCGCAGAAGGCGAAAGCCCAGTGTACAAGTTCGAGTCCGACTGGGCGCGCGATCTCTACCTGGCCGCAGGAGCTGCATGCCCAGATGAGGTAGAGCTTCCCGACGATGCCCGTGCATACCTAGAGCGTAGGTGGGCCTTCTACGAGTCGCTGGCGCCATCTGGCCGTGACATGGTTGTGACCGGCCTTGCCCGCAGGAGGACGCTCCTGGGAAATCCTCAGCTGGCGCCCCAGGGGATGATTGCGGTAGACGGAAGATTGGTACAGCGTACGGCCAAAAGGGCACAGGCGGGGCGTGCTAATGCGGGCGACGCTCTGTCGTACGATAGGAATTTGGTGGAGAGTGCTGTGTTGAGCGCCTGGTGGCAAGGAGGAGGAACGCGCTGGCACTTCATGGCAGGAGCAGCATCCGGTGAGGTGAATGTGATCGGCGGAGTGCTTCGATATGCGCTGGTGCTATTCCTTGAGCACAACGGCGAGCCTGACATTGCCGAGGGCGTGCTGGAGGAGGCGAGGCGCGGACACGAATCGGGGTTGGTGCACTTACGCTCAATGGAAGCGGAGGCCACGTTGCTCCTGGAACAAGCGAGGCAGGATCGCGGGCTCGAGGCGGTAAGACGGGTCTTCTCCTTGCTTAGGGCTGGGCAGGCCGGGCGCGATGGCGTTGTGACCATGGATGACCTCAGGGCAGCTGCTATGTTGGCTGTGGAGGAGGTGGGCCATTCGTGATGAGGTTGAGCAGAATCTGCGCTGAGGTTCGATACGGCGCCAAGCTCATGCCCTCATGGATCCATCTCGTGGGCCTTGTTGCTCTGGCAATTGCGTTGGTCGAAGCGACTCCAGGCCAGCCGATAAGCTCTCTTGCAGGAGATGATAGGGCACGAGTAGCGCAGATGTGTATGAGAATGGCAGAGGTGTATCTGCCCATGTTGGTGCCGGTCTTTGCAGCTACTGCGCTGGCACCGGAGCAGACGCATGGATGTGGGGAGCTTGCGGCAACCTGGCCCGGATCGCTGCGCAGAACGGTATTTGGACGATTGATCGTAGTTGTGGCCGCCCTATCGGTGCCAACTGTTGCTACTACTGCATGGGCGGTTAGGGTGACAGGCGGGAGGCTGACTGTGTGGGAGTTGGTCAGGGCTGCTGTGCCCACTATGTGTGCCTTGATCGGTGCCACAGTACTGGGAGCTGTGGTTGGCGGTGTGTTGGGAGGGTTTGGACTGGGGTTTGGCTGGTGGGCGCTTGATCGGCTGGCCGGAGGGTCAGTAACCCGGCATTTCTATCTCTTCGGCACTTCCTGGCCTGGGCAGCTGCCCAGAACAGGGCCTGTGTGGTTTACACCTGGCCTGCAGAAGCTGCTCTTGCTGACCATGGGCAGCCTGCTGTTGTGTTTTGCTTGGGCAGCCGCGACAAGGCCGAGCGCCTGGCAAGAAAGAAGTGGTTAATGAGGCCTGTTCTGTTCCGAACCGGTTGCTAAGTAGGTCTTAATAAGTTTCTGCGCGATCCTCAAGTCTGTATTGTCTGGCGTGCGATCAAGGTCTGGCGCCGGGGCGAACGGAGTCTGCGAGCGATGTGGCTAACTTTTGGGCACATCGCGATCGCAAGTGATCAATTTGTGAACAGGGGCTGACTAGAATATAGACATTTCCCCGCCCGCCAATCCACTATATGGCAGTATACGCTTCTGTATAGGCAGTTAGTGTATGCAACTGGCGCAATGTGCCATAGTCTACCTGTTTAACCCTGCCTAATGTTACCTCTGAGCCTCAAGTGTATAGAAGTTGGACAGGCCCTGTCCAAAAGGTAGCCACCCTCGCTCGAGAAATGACCAAGTTTTGAACATCTCCCCATGAACTCAAGCCGGTGGATACTCTTCTATGGCTATATTGAATGCATAACCCCCTCTTCAAGCGCAGAGGGCAACCCAAAAGCGGCCCCGGGCTGTGCTTTGTGCACTAGCCCGGGGGTTTGACTGCCTGAGAAGTCAAATCCGATAGTATCTTCGTGCGCCAATCGTCATTACTGCAAGCACGACTGTTACTGCTACGGTACATGCAATCACAATGGAAAGAACTGACTTTGTGGCAATGAGCAGGGCGGATGCTCCAATCAGCACTCCTCCCATTATGTTGTAGCATGCACCCATCCATTTCGCGAACTTGGCAGCATCGAGCATCTTCTCATCTGTGTATCCGTTGATCAGGTCGAACCTGTTCTTTCGGCCTATGAGATACCCGAAGAGAAGCGACGCTGCTCCTGTAATCGCAAGTATTGCTACGGTGAGAATGATTGGCGTTGTCATTTCTTCCCTAGCTGACGCCCTTTGTCGAATGCAGCCATATTGAGCTCTATATGACGCTCTGGAACAATCTGAGTTAGAGCCGTTTTCCACGCGGCCTCAGAGAAGGGCAGAACAGTGGAGAAGGCTCCAAGGAGCGCAACGTTCTCGACGCGGATGTTCCCAAGCTTATCAGCGATGGAGTATGCGTCAACCCAACGTACATCGATTCCACGCCTCAAGAGACGTTCAGGGATATCATCTGGGTATTCTTCCTTGGCTATCAGAATCGGAAGGGAGGAGATCTCTCTCATGTTGGCTACGATTGTTCCTCCCGGCTTGAGATAATGCGCGACTCTTGCGGCTTCCATGGTTTCGAAAACGAGTATGAAATCGGCTTGTCCCGGAGGGATGGTGGGCGCATCCACCTCATTGCCATAACGCACATGAGTGGTGACGCTTCCGCCGCGTTGAGCCATGCCGTGGACTTCCGACATCTTAACATCGTAGCCTTCATTGAGAAGCAGTTGCGCCAGTACTCTGCTTGCGAGTATCGTTCCTTGTCCGCCTACTCCTGCCAGCATGATGCTAGTGGTACGGGCCATCAGTTCTCACCAGCCTTCTCTATCTGCTTGATCGTGCCGAACCTGCATGCCTGGGCACAGATGCCGCAACCTACGCAGGCGGCAACATCGATGCGCACCATGCCATCCTCCACATAAAGCGCTGGACAGGCCACCTTAAGGCATACCTTGCACTTTCGGCACGCATCCTGGTCGACGTAGTAAGGCGATTTCCTAACTGCCTCACGCTTGAGAAGGGCGCACGGTGCTCGGGATACAATCACTGATGGGCGAGGATCTGCAAGGGAATCCTTAAGCGCCTTTTTCACCTGGTCTAGATCGTATGGATCAACAGTGGAAACCCGCTCGATTCCGAAGGCTTTGGCGATCTCCTCAGGTTTGGCCTCTAACGCGGTTTGGCCTGAAAGAGTATACCCTGAACCGGGATTCTCCTGATGCCCAGTCATCGCGGTGATTCGGTTATCCAGGATGACGGTGATGAGGCCGACGCCATTGTAGACGGCATCGAGAAGCCCGGTCATACCGGAGTGGTAGAAGGTGGAATCCCCTATCACAGCGATCGCTCGTCTGGAGTTGTCTGGATCTATGATGCTGAAAGCCGTCTGAAATCCGATACCCGCCGAGATGCTGGCGCCCATGCATATGCACGTGTCTGATGCTGCAAACGGCGGCAGGGATCCAAGAGTGTAACACCCAATATCCCCCGTGACCACTACCGGGAGTTTTCCAAGCTCATAGAAGACGCCACGATGAGGGCATCCAGCGCAGAACATAGGAGGCCTGGCGGTCACTTTTTCCGGGACCGGAATCTCATCATCGGCTTTTCCGAAAGCCCGAGCCACAATAGACGAATCGAGTTCGCCGGCGCGGGGAAGGAGGGATTTGCCTTCCACTTCGATTCCGATTGCACGAACAGCCTCCTCGATAAGTGGGTCTAGTTCCTCAACGACTACCAGACGGTCAACTTCTGCTGCAAAGTCGCGTACCATTTGTTTTGGGAACGGGTAACTCATTCCTAGCTTAAGATATGAAGCGTCGTCCCCGAAGACTTCATGGACGTAATGGTAAGCCACTCCGCTGCAGATAATACCTAGTTTCCGAGAGCCCCACTCAACTCGATTCAGCTGCGTTGAGCACGCGTAATCCTCAAGCTTGACCAGACGGTCTTCGAGGGCGACATGGCAGGCCCTGGCTTGAGCAGGCATGAGAACGAATCTGGATACATCCCGGACGTACTCACGCGGCTCGACGTCCACGCGTTCGCCAATGGCTACGGTGGACTTCCCATGCGCCAGCCTTGTGGTAATCCTGAAGAGCACTGGAGTTTGGTAGGCTTCGCTCAACTCGAATGCGACCTTGATGTAGTCGTGCGCTTCCTGACTATTGGAAGGCTCGATTAACGGCAGCTTGGCTGCTTTCGCATAGTTCCTGTTGTCCTGTTCATTCTGTGAGCTGTGGCAACCTGGATCATCGGCGGTAACGATTACTAGTCCTGCATTGACACCCATGTAGGCGGAAGAAAACAGGGGATCGGCTGCAACGTTCAACCCAACATGCTTCATGGCGCAAAGGGTTCGAACGCCGGCGATGGAGCCGCCCAAAGCAGTCTCAAGAGCAGTCTTTTCATTTACCGACCACTGGGAGCGGATTTCGTCATAACCGGCGATGTTCTCCAGGATTTCAGTGCTAGGGGTTCCGGGGTAGGCCGTGGCGAACCTAACGCCGGCCTCCCAGGCTCCCCGGGCTATCGCTTCGTTTCCAGTCATCAGACTTTTCAAGCGTATCCCTCCCGTATTATCGTGGACCATACGAGTTTTCCACACGAGTTGCTTGAATTCCTCCATGATATGGGTGAATGGGCCGCTTGGTGGGTAAGGTCGTTGGGCAAGGCGGGCCGGCATCTGCCTGAGACGATTGCAGCCCCTGCCCAGTCTGGACATGAGACAGGCGAATTACCTGTCCATGCCCAGCTCAGGTTGAGGCAGGTTGAAGTATGTGGAATCAGCGATGTGAACCGTGAAATACAGATTCAGTCTTGGCTTTTGATGTCCACATCAGGGCCTATGGCCCCGAGGGGCCTTGACGATTTGGGCATCGTGTGATGGACGGACACAATGTAGCCGTCTTCGATCTTGATGACCCGATAGCCCACCATGTTCTGAGGCGCAGCCTGGGCTGTCCGGGTAGTTATTATTCTAGCAAGTTCATTCTGTTCAAGCTGGTCAGAGTGCCTGTGCCCTGCGAAGATGTACCTTGCCCCATGCTTCTGCATGACTCTGGCGAGCTCCTCTCGGCCGTCATCCATGAATACCCACCGAACGTCGAAGGGGTTGTGATGAAGCATGACTGCGATCCTTTTTCCAGCGGAGCATGCGAAAGCCAGGTCGGAATCGAGCCAAGCCAGCTGATCCTCGCCAATCACTCCATTGTCTGACGGGTGGGTGGGATGGTCATAGGTGTTGACCAATGCGAAATGCCAGTTGCCCCAGTCGAACGAATGGTAGAGAGGGCCGAAATGGCGTTGCCAGTACTCGAAGCCGTCCACTCCTCCAACCCGCTGCCCGTCGTGGTTCCCCATCACGGCAACGACTGGGAAGTTGGCGTATTGATCGAGAATGTTCCACATGTCATCGAAGTCCCGATAGTAGGTGTCAGCATTGCTTTCTACGAGATCTCCAAGAAGGACAACGAAGTCCGGCTTGATAACGTTCAATTCCGCAATCGCCCTCAAGAGCAGGGTGTTCTGCGGAGCATCGGGATCGCTGCCCGACGACTTCGGGTTGTTCAGATGGATGTCGGATACGATTGCGAAGATTGAATCGTCAGGGTCGACATTCGTTACACTCACTGCGTTGGGCTGCCTGTCAACGAATAGCGGCGTCGACCCAGCCCATGCAGATACTATGAGGTCATACAGGTTGATCGGTGTCTCCTTGGGAATCGTCGTTTGTATGCAGAATCGGCTGTCAGGCCAGGCTGTAACTTCACGCTCATTCAAGGCGATAGCAGAAGACTTCGACGAACCGCACTTGGGGACTAGCTCTACTCTGAACTCCAAGCCATAGGATGCCGTAAGCACATCTCTGTCCTGTACAGCAAGTTCTATTTCAAGCACGTCACCTGGCTTTACGAAGGCGGGCAGAGCAAGCTGGGGAGAGATAATCCCATTGTCTCCCCGTTTAGGGCTTGCTTTCGGCTGCTTGGGGGGTGCTGGGAGAGGTGTCACGGTTTCACCCGCCGACGCTGCCGTGAACTTCACGGGTTTGGCCCTCCTGAGGTCTGCGGCGTATACATTCCAGCCTTGTCCCAAGTCGGCCGCGAACACGATTCGCCTGCCGTCATGGGAGAAGGAAGGGTATTTCTCGTCACCGTCAAGATCAGTCACGCGCCACAGGCCGCCTGTTGCTATGTCAGCCATCCAGACGTCCCATGTTCCGGAATGGTTTGACATGAATGTCACCCGGGCTCCATCATTCGACCAGCGCGGGCAGACAGAATCTCCCGTCAAGGGCTCAGTGAGGCAGAATGCATTCTCCTCGCAGGCCGCGGGGTCATTCAGGTTATCAGTGGGCATCACCCATATGTTGAACCTATTGCTGTTTCTGTCGGATTGGAAAGCAATCTTGGAGCCATCCGGGGCCCAATCCGGGCAACCGTCATCTGCGGGCGACGAGGTGAGCCGCGTGGCATCGCCGACTCCGGCATGATCAAGATCTACTCGCCATATGTCCCAGTTCCCGGAGCGGTCGGACTGGAATACCAGGCTCTTGCCATCAGGCGCCCAGCTTGGATATGTATCGTAGCTCAGTCCGTCAGTAACCCTCACGGGCTTTGAGTCGTCTGACACATACTGCACCCATATGTCCCACTTGCCAAAGAGGTCGTCGGGGCTTTCAAGGGCCGCATAGGCAATCCTGCTGCTGTCAGGAGACCATCTGGGAAATGCTTTGGGGCTCTTGTCGAAAGCGAGCTGAGAGTATTCATTCCCGCCTGCGAAATTCATGAGAAAGAGGTTCGTCTCTGTATTCTCCAACGTGCTGCGGGCGCTCTTGAGCTTGCCCATGGTGAATACGAGACCGCTGCCGTCAGGCTTCCAGTGGGGGTGGATCTGGTCCACAAATGGATATTGGGTGTTAGATGTCATTGTGCTCAGCTGGTAGATACCTTTCTTCGACATGTGGACAGGGTCGAGGATTTCGTACCGGATCTTCGCCGCCTTCATTTCGGCCTCTAGGGAGACGATTTTTCTCGCGGGGTCATCAGTAACGAATTCCTGAACGGTAGGGCGAATGTAGTAGCCGCTGTGATAAGGCGGGAAGTCCTGGCCCTGCACCAACACGCCGGTAACTATTGCGTAGGAACCGAATCCCAGATGAGATATGTCGATCCCGTGGTAGTTGTAGAACTTCACCTGCATCATGCCCTCGGCGTCTTCTATGTTTCCGTCGCGGCTTCCGTCGAGCCAGAAGCCTTGGGTGATTCCCTCGTCATCATATCCGAAGAGCCTTCCTTCAATCGTTACGAGTTGCCCTTCCAGGGGCTCCGCTTCGGCGAAGGTTGGGTCGGTGGGGAGGTGGGTTCCTGTTAAGTGCTGTATGGCGCCTGGGTTGCGCTGGAGAATGACTATCTGCTCAGAACTGGAGGGCATTATCACAGTCGTTCCGTAGTCGGTGGTATAGCCCTTGATTGAAACCTTCCCTGTCACCTGGACAAGGTCGCCTGCGCTGACCTGGGGAACGGTCGTTCCTGGAAGATACACGAGCGCGCCGTGAAGGCGCTCTCGCGAGATCTCGCCCTTGGCCCAGTCGATCAGGGAGGTGGACTGGGCGGGCCCTACGACTGCAAAGTAGTTTGCTGCATTATGCCAGTTGCCTGTATCGATAAGTGCTACCCCTTCCACTGTGACCACTTGGTCGATGAGAAGAGGCACACCTTGTTCATCGCACTCGCGAAGTTCGGCCAGGCTGACAAGGTTGCCTCTGCTGCCTGCTGTGTCCGGGGATGCTTGTACCGAGCAAGGGCCTGAGAGATTTCGATAGCATGGCGTGGCAGTGAAGATGACTGCTATTGAGGCCAGAGCCAGCAGCGAAATGCCCAGTTGTCTAGAGAGTTTCATGTCACAGTCCTCCTGTTTCATGGTTGCGCCTTCATGGCTCACGGACATTGTCGTACAAGTGCTTGTCCAAACCTGTAACTACAGAGGCTGGAGTTTGTACGACGGTCGAAGATACTATTGCATGTTATGTTTTCTAAATTGAGCATATCAAGGACAGTCCTCCCGGTCAATGCCAGGATTGGGCATGGATGTTGTGGAAGTGCCGCATGTCTGCGCCTGGCGGAAAGAAGGATACAGCTTCGAACCGGGCGATTACTTCGAGGATTGAATTAAGTTGCCCGCTGCGGCTAGCTCCCTGTCGCTTCTTGGGTTTGGGCTGCGGCCCAGGCTACTCATTCTGTGTAAAGAATAGGCCAGACTAGCGATGTGAGGGGCACAAGGTGATGCGGCCGTCCCCGCCTGATCCGCACGGAAAGCTGTTGACATACATGCCCTATGGAAGTATACTGACATCAGTAAATCCTACTGATTCGGTAGGAATTATGTTAGGCCAGATACACGGGGGTTTACGCCAGGAGTCAGGGCGCGAGATTTGGCGGTCTCCTCGATCCTATGAGAGGTAGATCGGTCGATCATCGCAGGCGATCACGGAGGTGATTCGATGAAACTGAGCTCACGCACTGAATACGGAGTCCGCGCCATGGTTGAGCTTGCAGAGGCTCATGGAGGCGGCCCTGTAGCGCTCAGAGAGGTAGCGGAGAAACAGGGAATATCAGAGAAATACCTTGAGCAGCTTTTTGCCGCTCTTCGCAAGGAAGGCCTGATCTACAGCCAAAGAGGGGCCCAGGGCGGATACACTCTGGCAAAGGCCCCCGGAGAAATAAGAGTAGGCGACATAGTCCGGGCCCTCGAGGGTCCGATCGCCCTCTGCGACTGCCTCGCGAATGAAGAGGACGATGCCGTTTGCGAGAGGATGGGGGAATGCGCGGCACATCCGCTGTGGGTCAAGCTTCAGGACGGGATAACGTCGATTTTGGATTCAACTACGCTGCAAGACATGATTGCTGGAGCTTCAGGTGATTCGGCGAACGACATCAGGGGCAACAGTGAGGAGGAGAGCCCAAATGAATAGGATTTACCTTGACAATGCCGCCACGACCCCTGTAAGGCGTGAAGTCTTTGAGGCCATGGTCCCATATCTTACTGATAAGTTTGGAAACCCGTCAAGCATACACTCGTATGGGCGCGAGGCCAGGGCAGCGCTGGATAGAGCTCGGGAGCAGGTAGCAACGGCAATCGGAGCCACGCCGGAGGAGATCATCTTTACGGCCGGCGGGTCTGAGGCCGACAATCTTGCCATAAAGGGCACAGCCCTTTCCATGCGCGGGAGAAAATCGCATGTAATAACATCGGCAGTGGAGCATCATGCAGTGCTGCACCCTGTTGAAGCCCTCGAGAAACTGGGGTTTTCGACAACGGTACTTCCAGTTGATTCTGAAGGCATGGTCGATCCTGACGACGTCAGGCGCGCCATAACGCCTGAAACTTTCCTGATCAGCATCATGTATGCCAACAACGAAGTGGGTACGATTCAGCCCATAGAGGAAATCTCCCAGATTGCCCGGGAGGCCGGCGTCTTGTTTCATACAGATGCAGTCCAGGCAGTTGGTCACATACCAGTGGACGTGGGTTCTCTCGGAGTGGACATGCTGTCCCTTTCAGGGCACAAGTTCTACGGGCCCAAGGGAGTGGGAGCACTCTATGTGAGGCGCGGCGTCAGGCCTACACCTCTCCTGGAAGGAGGGGCTCAGGAGCGGAAGCGTCGTGCTGGCACGGAGAACATGGCAGGGATTGTGGGAATGGGCGCAGCCATCGAACTTGCCGTGGGCGAACTCGAGGAGATGCTGGCGTGCGAGGAGATGTTGCGCGACAAGCTGATACGCGGCCTTATTCAGCGTATTCCTGACGTGAAGCTCAATGGGCATCCCACAAGAAGGCTTCCAAACAACGTAAACATAAGTTTTCTTTATGTGGAAGGCGAATCTCTCCTTCTCAATCTCGACATGCAGGGAATTGCTGCTTCAAGCGGGTCGGCGTGCACATCAGGCTCTCTTGCCCCGTCCCATGTTCTGATAGCCATGGGGATTCCTCACGAAGTTGCCCATGGCTCAGTAAGGATGACCCTTGGACGATACACCCAGGAGGCCGACATCGACAAGGTACTTAATGTGATGCCTGGAATCGTGGATAAGCTTCGCGAGATGTCGCCTGTGTACGTGAAAACGGAGTGCGGCATAAAGGATATTTGCGCACAGGCGCATGCTTGCGACGTGGCACAGCCGTGCGGTGAGTAGAAGTGGCGCCGTTGTCTTTTGCAGGCCCAGTCAAGCAGTTTAGGGGAGGTGCACTAAGTGTATAGCGAAAAGGTTATGGATCATTTCAGCCATCCGCGAAATGTAGGCGAGCTGCCTAACCCTGACGGAGTTGGGCAGGTAGGGAATCCGGTTTGCGGAGACATAATGAGGGTAGAGATCAAGGTTGACGACGGAATCATAAGCGACATACGATTCAAGACCTTCGGATGCGGGGCAGCCATTGCCACGTCAAGCATGGCTACGGAGATGGTGAAGGGGAAGACTCTTGTCGAGGCGCTGGAGGTGTCAAACAAGGCTGTTGCTGAGGCCTTGGATGGACTGCCTCCTCAGAAGATGCACTGTTCCAATCTGGCCGCCAGCGCAGTGCATGCTGCCATCAAGGATTACCTTGAGAAACATGGGGATCTCGACCTCGGCATCGATCCTGCATCCATTAGGATAGAGGAGCATGGCCATGATGAGCCTGAGGAATAGGTACACATCAGGACGGTGACATTCTGCTTGGGGGCAGGTGTGGCCCGTTGTGGCGTGGATAGCCAGGCTCTCCCTTGACAGAGCCCTAAGTGGGCTCTACCGCGGTTACTCTCTCCTTTGCGAGGGAATAATACGTGATGCAGAAGGGAGGGACCGTACATTAGAAGATTGTGGAAGATTCTCCTCACAGGGAGTCTTATTGGAGCGGGTATTGGGGTTTTGATGATGATGAACTCATCTCGGTCTGACAGAGAGATGCTGCGCGAGGAAGTGATGAGCGAGACACCGCTGGGAGTCAGGCGCACCAGAGTCTCCAGACGGGTCCGAACGATGGCAGAGCCAGTAGTGGAGGCTATGCAATCGGTGGGGCGGCGCGTCACAGGTGACTTGGAAGGCTAATGCGCGATGGTCAGGAAGGACCGGTCACGGCGTTGCCTGCCCTGACCGGTCTGTTTGCTGTCTGTGGGACTTTGCTGGAGTGGGGCGCAGTGAAAGAAGAGGCACATGGAGGCTGGTGGGCGGTTGTAGGAGTTCAGTGTCAGCCTGTGGATTGTGGGGGATGTGAATGTGGCATCGCGTAGAGGCGCAGGGATAGTCCGGGCTTTGGTCCTTGCTGCCCTGGCACTTGCTGTTATGTTCGTCGCCTACAGAGCACGACGGGCTTTCATACCGTTTGCGATCGCTATTGCAATATCCTATCTGATAAGGCCGCTTGTGATGATCGTGGAGTCGCGCGGTGCCCAGAGATCTGCGGCGATATTCACGGCATACCTCCTGGTGACCGCCATCATTGGGTACTCTCTTGTGTTTGTGCTTCCACCACTGGCAACGCAACTAGACGAAATTGTGAGGGTTTTTTCGGAGAGAAATGGCTTAGGAAATGCCTCAGCTGGGGCTGAGGCGGGCCCGCCACAGCCCCAGCTGAGAAGAGATGCAGTTCGCGAAGGGGATCCGAAGGCACAGGAGCAAGCCAAGGTTGGACTGGGCGAGCTGGTTCACGAATGGGGAAAGAAGATCACGTTTCTCCCTGAACGGGCTACGACGCGCATGGCCGAAGCGGTCGTAGTCGGTGTTGAGTCATACATACGCGAGTTTGCTGTGGCAGCCAGGCGCATCGTTTCTGTCCTCATTTCACATCTGGGAAGCATCATGATTGCTCCTGTGATCGCCTTCTATCTTACGCGTGACGTGGACGACATAAAGGAAGGGTTTGTTTCCTGGCTTCCTGCGGATTCCCGTGACAGGATAATGGGCGCCGTATCCGGCATAGATGAAGCCCTGGCTGGCTGGGTAAGGGGCCAGGTAATCATCTGCGCCTTTGTGGGCGTAGCCACAGGTGCATCCCTGGCTTTTTTCGGTGTGGAATATGCACTTCCAATAGGTGTGCTAGTAGGAATCCTTGAGATAATACCGTACTTCGGACCATTGCTCGGCATGATTCCGGCTGTGCTCATGGCCGCTCAGAAATCAACGTTCACAGCCATCATAGTAGCAGTGGTATTCACCCTAATCCAGCAGGTGGAGTCGGCGGTACTCTCCCCGAAGATCGTTGGGGACTGTGTAGGCTTGCATCCGCTGGCCGTGATAGGCGCTCTTCTGGTGGGGGGGGCCCTCTTTGGAGTAGTAGGAATACTTCTTGCTGTACCTGTGTCTGCGGTCCTTTTCATACTGGGAGAGCGGCTTCTGCTGGGCGCTGACTGAAGTCGGGTTCTCTTGGGAGATCCAGGGCCCGCCAGGTTTAGGTGCAGAGGATAAGCAGAGCTATTGTAGAATATCAACTGCGCACCAGGTGCATGCGGGACTATTATGACGATTCGCTTGCATGTTCTGTGAGGCTCATGTGAGGAGGAGTAACTTATGAAAGCAGAGATAATCAACGTAGGCGACCTTACAATGCTCGCTAAGTCCGACACGAACCACTGGGTCGTGATGGACACCAACAGGGAGGACAGAAGTGCTGCAGCTGCCACTCCCATGGAAATGGTCCTGTTCTCCTTCGGGGGTTGCTTTTCGATGACCGTGAAGTCGTTGCTTGAGAAGAAGAGGCTTGACGTGGGGAAGATGTCCATGGAGATCGAGGCCGAGCGCGAGCCTGAGCCGCCTACGGTGTTTACCAAGGTCCACGCTCTCTTGAGGTTTGAGGAGAGTGGTGTCACCGACAAGGATGTAGAATGGGCTGTCGGTCTTGCTAGGTCTAAGTACTGCCAGGTGGATGTGATGTTGGAAAAGGCAGTGGACGTAGAGATAGCCTGGGAGATTGTGTAGAGGCGTATTATTCTAGGTGGGATGAGACGGAAGGGGTGCACGGCAACTGCCTTCTGTCGTGCCGCGATGCTGGTTCCTGGGCATGCCGTGCCTTGTGGCGTGGCACCGGGAGTCGTGTTGTGAACGCACCAGCGTTGTGATAATGTACCATGATGGATCTACCAGACTCAGTAGAAGCATCCGGGCCACGCTGCAGGGGCTTCCTAGATGAGGTGTAACATGTGAAAACCGATGAACTAAGGCAAGCGTATCTCAAGTTTTTTGAATCAAAAGGGCACAAGATACTGCCGTCAGCGCCGCTCGTTCCGGCGGGCGACCCAACCCTGCTTCTAACAGCCGCGGGGATGGTCCCATTCAAGCAGTATTTCATGGGCACGGCACTTCCTGAGCACAAGCGTGTTACCACGTGCCAAAAGTGTGTGCGAACTGGCGATATCGATAATGTGGGGAAGACCACTCGCCATGGCACTTTCTTTGAGATGCTGGGCAACTTCTCCTTTGGCGACTACTTCAAAGCCGAGGTCATACCATGGGCATGGGAGTTTGTCGTTGATGTCTTGGGGTTGGCCCCGGAAAGCCTTTGGATAACGATATACCTTGATGATGACGAAGCCTTCGACATCTGGCACGATGTGGTAGGCGTTCCGGCAGACCGCATTCTCAGGAAAGACAAGAAGGATAACTTCTGGGAAATAGGGGTCGGTCCCTGTGGCCCATGCTCGGAAATACACATTGACCGTGGAGCGGATGTGGGATGTGGATCTCCCGAGTGCAACCTTGACTGCGATTGCGGCAGGTTCATTGAACTCTGGAACCTCGTCTTCATTCAATACCATAAAGACGAAGATGGAGCCTACACTCCTCTTGAGAGGCCAGGGATCGACACGGGAATGGGCCTTGAGAGAGTCGCGGCGGTGCTTCAGGGAGCAGAAACGATCTTCGACACGGATGAGACTGGGATCGTGCGGGACAGAGCGGCTCAGCTTGCCCACGTGGAATACGGGGATGACCCCCGGACTGACGTGGCTACTAGAGTAATCACTGACCACGTTCGTGCGGCCACATTCATGGCTTTAGACGGGATTCTCCCGACGAACGAAGGGCGTGGATATGTTCTGCGCCGGCTCTTGAGGCGGGCTGCCCGCTATGGAAAGCTAATTGGGCTCGAAGGATCCTTCCTTCCGCTCGTTGCAGAGACGGTAATTGGTTCAATGGCATCTCCGTATCCGGAGTTGAGCCAGGATCGGGAGCGCATACTGAAGGCCATAGCTCTGGAGGAAGAGCGGTTCGCTGTAGCCCTCGAACAAGGATCCTCAGTGTTGGAGTCGGTCATTGCCAGGATCGAGCGGGATGGGGGGAAGATCCTTCAGGGCGATGACGCATTCAAGCTTTACGACACATACGGTTTTCCGTTCGAACTAACCGAGGAGATAGCGTCAGAGCGTGGCCTTACGGTCGACAGGGGCGGTTTCGATGAGGCAATGGAGGCCCAGAGGGAGCGGGCGCGAGCCGCGCGAGGCGACAACGCCTACCTGGACAAGAAGAGCGAGAAATATCATGATGCCATCGGGGATCTGACTACAGAGTTTGTGGGATACGATGAGCTGGCAGAGAACGCGGAGGTCATAGCGATCCTTGGGTCCGAAGGCACTAGCCTTGAGGAGCTCTCTGAAGCAGAGCAGGGAGAGGTAGTTATCAGCAGGACTCCATTCTACGCAGCCAGTGGAGGCCAGCAAGCTGATACGGGGATGATGGTATCGTCAAAAGGCGCTGTGGCTGAGGTGGCCAACGTTAGCCGGCCCTTCGGGGAAGTAATATCCCATGAGGTCACTGTGGCAAAGGGCACGCTTAAGGTGGGGGACAGAGTCATCGCATACGTCGATGAAGACCGGAGAGCCGCCACCATGCGAAACCATACGGCCACGCATCTGTTACATGCGGCGCTCAAGCAGGTTCTCGGAGACCACGTGCAGCAAGCAGGCTCCTATGTGGATCAGGAACGGCTTCGGTTCGACTTCTCCCATTTTGAAGCGGTAAGCCGCGAGGAGCTCGACCAAGTGGAGCTTCTGGTTAATAGATGGGTACTGGCAGACATTCCGGTCGAAATCAAAACCACTACACTCGATGAGGCCCATAGGCTGGGAGCAGTAGCCCTGTTCGACGAGAAATACGGCGATGACGTGCGCGTGGTCGGGGTCGGCGACGTAAGCCTTGAGCTGTGTGGTGGAACCCATGTCTCACGCACGGGAAAGATCGGCTTGGTGAAGATCGTGTCAGAGGGCGGAATTGCCGCAGGTGTTCGCAGAATAGAGGCTGTAACTGGATACACATCGCTCCGACGTTTCAATGAAGCAAACGACATGCTCCACGACATGTCAGAGCTTCTTAAGGTTCCTGAGGACATGATTATTGAGCGCACTGAGAGACTTCTGGACGAGTTGAAGGAGGGCGAGCGCGAGGCAACGCGCCTACGCCAACGCCTGGCTTCTGGAGGCGTCGACTCTCTCATATCCGACAAGATCATGATCGGTCAAGTGCCTGTGGTGGCTGCGTCTGTAGATCTGTCAGACCAGGAAGCTCTGCGCAACCTGGCAGACGGTGTTCGCGAAAAACTCGGCTCAGGCATTGTATTGCTGGGATCAAGGTCGGGAGAGAAGATCCTTTTCGTTGCTACCGTAAGCCGTGATCTGGTGAAACAGGGCTTCAACGCAGGTTCCATAGTCCGTGAAGCGGCAAAGGTTGCCGGCGGAGGCGGAGGCGGCCGACCTGACATGGCGCAAGCTGGCGGCAAGGATGTTTCTAAGCTGGAAGAGGCTCTCACAGCAGGTGTTGAAGTAGTGCGGGCGCATCGGGCGTCCTGATATGGAAAGACTAAAATGAGCCCGGGGTGGTGTTGTTTATGACTGGGAAATGGGATGAAACCGTCAAGTACCAAGCTGTCGAGGTGGAGCAGGAAGTAACGCCAGTGAAAAAAGCTCTCACCGAAGTGACAGTTGCGCTTCAAGAGAAGGGGTACAACCCCGTGAACCAGCTCGTGGGTTACCTGCTCTCGGGCGATCCGACATATATTACGAGCCACAGAAATGCGCGCAACATCATTCGAAAGGTGGAGCGCGACGAGATCATAGAGGAGCTGGTTCGGAGTTATCTCAGGAAATAGTGACAGAGAGGCGCCCCGAAGCCGGGCGCCTTATTTCTTCCGCAGAGCCGCAGTTTGTGTAGTGGTTGCCGCCGTCCTCCTGTGGGCAGTGCGGGTGTACGCTGCGGTGGCTCTCTCCCAAGCCTTGGGCGGACCAGAGCTTGAGCCTCGCTCGAGGCTCCGCGCTGCCATAGTCATCATAGCGGACGGCTTTTCGCTTCGGCACGCTCGGGAACTCGGCGGAGCTACTCTCCTTTCCTTCCTTGATTCAGCATCCATAGGCATGGCCAATTCGCGAACGGCGGACGGAGGGGACAGACTCCTTTCAGCCATGGCTACCCTCGGAGCCGGGCGTCGCATGGGCGCTCGCCAGTGGGCAGGCTATGGATTGGGCAGCGATGAGACGATCGGCGGCGAGAGGGCACGCGACATCTACCTGCGCCGCATGGGCCAGGGGGCAGACGTATCTTACGGGGAGATTCTCTGCCTGGGATATCCTGAACTTGAGATGATGGCCAAGGAGTCGCCTTATCATGGCAGGCCGGGGCTTGTAGGTGAGTCGCTTCGGCTGGCGGGCTTGAATGCGGCTGCGATTGGCAATTCCGATGCGGATGAGGCCATGGCGCGACCTGGAGTCCTTCTGGTGATGGATGCATCAGGGCGCGTCAGTGGCGGTGCGGTGGGAGAAGAGGTAAGCAACCCTGATCCCGGAGCCCCCTTCGGGATATCATGCGATGTTCCTCAAATGGCGAAGGCGGTGGCAGACGCTCTCACAAAGCTGCAGGCTGCCGTAGTGGCCGTGGATTTTGGAGACATGAATCGGCTGGCCCGTTACTCTCCTAATCTGTCTGCGGAGGCCCGCACCGAACAGGTAGGACACTGCTACGCCAGGCTCGACAGGCTCCTTGGCGCAATCTTCGATGCCGTTGGACCGCCCTCAGATGATCTTGCGTACATACTAGTCTCCCCCGGGGAACCGTCGATCCTCGGGCCAGTGGCTATTGCCGGTTGGCGATACCCAGCAGGCATGCTGACAAGTGACACGACCCGGCGAGAGGGGCTCGTCACGAACTTGGATTTTGCCCCCACCATCCTGGAAGGGCTTGGCGTTCGGCCTGCATGGCCTCATGACGGATCGCCCATGGTCGCGCTTGCCGCTAGAGATGGCCAGGATGTTGCCGGGCACTTGATCTACATGGCGGAATCGCTCCAGAAGGCTGCTTCGTCCAGAGTTCCCGTCCTTAGTGTGTTTATCGGCATGGTTGTGATCGCGGTCTTCGCCGTCCTTGGTGTAGCGCTGCTTGGACCACGCGCACCTGGCTTGCTTGTGGGTGCCACGAGGTTCCTCCTTTTGGCTGTAGCCGCCCAGCCCCTGCTGCTTCTGCTCGCTCCGGTTTTCAGGATTCAGGGCATCGGGGCGATTTTGTTTTTCACGGTAGTTGGTTCAGCCATGGTTTCTGCAGCGCTTCTGCGAAAAGCCCAATCGTGCATGCGGTCTTCTGTGGGAATCGCATTTGCTACCGGGGCTGCAATTCTCACAGACGCTCTTGCCGGGGGCGTGCTTGCTGCAGCATCCCTACTGGGCCATTCGGCAATTGTGGGGGCGAGGTACTACGGGATAGGCAATGAGCTCATGGGGGCGTTGATTGGCTCTGTGGCGATCTCTCTGGCTGCATTGGGTGAAGCTGCCCGGAGAAGCGGACGTGCCGCCCTCTACGATCAATCCAAAGCCCTGGCTGTTGCGGCAGTTGGCATGGGGGTCGTCTCTCTCTTGCTCGGCCATCCGGCTGTAGGCGCGAATTTTGGGGGTATGGTAACCGCGTCCGTCGTGGCATCCTTCATGGGAGGGATAGCTGTGGCAAGAAGCGGCCTTGGAGGGCGGGCGAAGGTTGGGGCGGTTCTCGCCATAACCCTTCTGGCGATTGTGCTCTGTGCGGGCATGGCGTGGAATGATGCCATGGGCGCCCGTTCATCCCATATAGGGAAGGCGTGGAGGCTTCTGATTCGGCAGAACCAGGAAGGGAAAGATGGCAGAGGCACAATCGTGTCTCCCGCGGCGGGTGATTCTGCTGGCGGAATGTCATCGAGTGGCTCCGGCCTGGGCCAATTAGCCGTTATTGCCTGGAGGAAGCTGGGCATGAACATGCGCCTTCTAAGATACACAGATTGGACCCGCGTGCTTCTGGCTTTCCTGATCTCTCTGACGGTGCTTGCAGGGAAGCCGTTTGGCCTCTTCCGACGCTTCCGTGACGACTACCCTATGCTGCACGCGTCACTTGTGGGGGGATTGGCTGGGGCCCTTGCAGCACTGATTGTGAACGACTCGGGGGTTGTAGCATGTGCCACGGTAGCCATGATGCCTACCTTCACGCTACTGAGCTATGTTATCGATGAAATTGTGGCCCAAAGGGCATAAACGTGGTATTGTGATCTGGCGAAGGTGATAGTGATGGAAAGACGGATGCTTGGCCGAACGGGAATAGAAGTATCAAGGCTTTGCCTGGGGACGTTAACAATGGGGCCGTTGCAGGCCAATATCAGCCAAGACGAAGGTGCCAGAGTCATATGCGAGGCGGTGGCCCGCGGCATCAACT
>JAQVXE010000126.1 GCA_028709305.1 Bacillota bacterium
TCCAGCTGAAGGCATATAGCGAACCGGGGGCGAAATGGTTGATGATTGATGCTAGAAAACATGCAGCTGCCTTCGTCACAATAGGGCAATCTCCAAGAGATGACATGGTAGATGAGATAGTAAGCATGGTAAATAGAGACGGCTTCTCACTGCCACCGAGCGCGTTCGTGCAGTACGGAGCGTTAGATCTCATAGACGAAGCTGGAGTTGCTGACCTGTTCCCGCGCCGGAGCGAACGACTGCTGGTCACAAGGCTCAAAACGGGAGCGACTGTGAAAGTCTCTGAAGATAGGTTGGAGCCCTATGTTAGGAGGGCAGTCTCTGCTGCCACACGTGAAGCCGGCTTGATCGTGTTGCTTTGCACAGGATCCTTTTTCTGCATCGAAGCGTCTGTTCCAATTCTCTATCCTGACAGGGTGCTAGTGAACTACTGTTTCTCAGTATTGACTAGGGGAACCCTTGGTGTGATCATACCCGATGCTGGCCAGGTGGAACAGAGGAGAACAGTGTGGACGGCGGCTGCGGATAAGGCGGATGCAGAAGTTGACATCCTGGTCTCTTCTGCATCGCCATATCGAAAAGAGCAGGGCAGGCAATGTGAGTACCCTGAAATCGTCAGCGCTGCAACAGAGCTGGCCGATTGTGATCTGATTGTACTTGATTGCATGGGGTACACACTTGAAATGAAGAACATAGTGCGACGTTGCTCATCTAAGCCCACTGCTCTCGCCCGCTCCGTTGTGGCGAGGGCTGTGGCCGAGTTGCTGTAGCCATATTCACCCTTCTGGATCCGGATTCCATGGTTGGCCTGGATGCTGACCATGGAATCCGGATCGCACGTACACCAACTGATGCTGGGCTCAGGTGTGCTTCAAGTCCAGAGTAGAGCGAGTGCAGAGAGACCTATCTACAACTATGCATACTTCAGATCGGCGGCAAATTAGTCCAACCAGGCGGCCGGGATATGCCATAATCTGTTTGTGCAATATCTCACAATACAGAGTATAATAGTATGTGCAGGGTCGCATTTGAGAGATTGAATCCCAGGCACATCTGCGTCTATCTGCAATTCAGGTGGAAGGAGACTTTTGGATGGAGAAAAAGCAACTTGCAGTGGAACTCGATAGGATTCTGCGACTTGACACTAAGCCAGTGGGGATCAAACTATACAAAAGCCAGGATGATCTCCCGAGAAAGCCCTTCAACTTCAAGCTAAACCTTTGCCAGCTCGTTGCCATGGCTCGCTATCAGGGAAAGACGAACACAGGCACACCAGACAAGATGATATGTGCCATGGGCGCCGCCTGTGTCGGGCTTATTGACACTCCTGAGGCAATTGCATCGGGCAAGGCTGCCGTCGGCGCCTACGTGAAGGACCAGACAGCAGGAAAGGCCTTTATGGACAACACCTTCAAGATAGGCGATACAGGCAAGAAGTACGATGGGATTTTGGCCGGGGCTCTTGAGAGCATGGAAGAGGATCCTGATGTAGTTGTGATGTATGTAAACCCGGCCCAGGCCATGAGGTTGATCCACGCCTGCACGTACGATACAGGCGAGAAGATCACAGCCGACACTGTGGCAGAAGCTGCGCTCTGCTCATGCATTGGATACGCAGTGGCAAATGATAAGCCGGTAGTTGGTTTCCCATGTGCCGGCGACAGGATCTTCGGAGGAACCCAAACTCATGAAGTAGTCTTTGTGGCTCCATATGCTTTGGTCAAAGAGAAGCTGATAGGGAATCTGGAGCGCACAGCTCAAGGCGGATTCTCCGTTTACCCTGTGCCCCCGAACATGTTCTGGACTCCAACAATGCCTCCGACATATACTATCCAGCCGGAGGACATTTCGAAGTAGATTAGCGACAAGTAGAAATGTAGACCAGGCAGGGGGCGGACGTTTCGCTTCCTGCCTGATCCATTTCTTCACCAGCGATTTAGAATGCGCAGGGCCCGGAGCATGGAGTGGAGTGGTGCGCTACCCCATACAGTCTGGCAGAGCGTATTAGCGAAAGCGGCGCTAGTCGGGAGAGCAAGGGCAGCAGAGAGATTCAGCCTTCGTCTGCGCCAATCTGGCCTCTAGGAATTCGCTGATCCATTTGTCATCAATCTTGCCGTCCGGTTCGCTGAGAATCTGGAAACTTCGAGATGACAGGTGAGTTTTGAAATACTCAACCGCAATCCTCATTGCGGCAGCAGCATCTTCCTTTGAGAGCTTGCCGTCTTCCGAAGAAGCTTTGATGGCGTCTACGAATACCTGGTTTGTGGCTTGAACCGCATCGATCCCGACTTTCTCCGCTTCCGCAAGCGCCGACAGAATAAGGCTGCGAGCTGCGTCATTTTCCACCCGTCTTGCCTGCTCTTGCAGGTACTTCGAAAGGCCGCTCAAGAACAACACAACAAGGGCAGTGGCAGCCCACATCAGTATTGTGACTGCTTCGACCGCCAGGTTACTCCACATGCCAGTGGCACCTCCTGATTTGCAAGTATTGGCAACCGGGGCAAAAGCCCATCAAGAGATCTGCCAGGGGCTAGACCGTCTCATGGCTAGACCTTCGCCGGGACTAGAGCAAACCCTTCGCCCAGCGACATGAGACAATGATTTTCGCAGTACTATGAATATGGATCATAATTGACAGATAATTATCCTCTGTCGTCAGCAGGAACCTCGAGATACTTCGGCTGTGTGGTGGCCCAGGGGAAGGTGGCAACGGCCGTCCAAACGAATTCTGCCAATATGGGTTTGCCTAGCGTTATGGGGGAGCCGAAATGCAAGGACAGAAAGGGGCTGTGAAGAGTTGTCTGTATTCAATTATGACGAGGCGTATTCCAAACCAGGCTTGTACTGGGGCCGAGAGCCCAATTCCTTGTGCCTGGAGACGATTGCCCTGTACTCTGCAGTTGATCGGGAGCGAAAACGCGCTATCGATCTTGGCTGTGGTGAGGGCAGAGATGTGATCCAGTTTGCCAGGGACGGGTACGAGTCAGCCGGCGTGGACATGTCGGCGACGGGGCTAAAAAAGGCGGAGGCCTGGGCCAAAGAGGAGAACCTTGTGATACGCACAATCCAGTCCGATCTTGTAACTTTCCGGCTTCGTGATGAATTCGATGTCGTGTACTCCAGCGGAACGTTGACTTACCTCCCTCAAGATGTCAGACGCGCGGTGTTTTCAAACTACAAGCGCTTCACCGGGCAAGGGGGGCTCAACGCCTTCAACGTGTTTGTGGAGAAGCCCTTTCTTGAAACACCTCCCGATTGGGGGATTGATGAGCACTTCTACATCTCCGGGGAGCTTCTTACCTACTACTGGGATTGGGAGATTGTAAGATTCGAAGAGCGGATATTCGACTGCAATTCCGGCGGAGTACCGCACAAGCATGCAATGGACGTGATGGTGGCAAGGAAAGTATGATGTATTTCGAGCTTTCTTGCGCTTCGCCAGCCCAATCTGGTAGACTCTACATGTGCACAAATATGTGAACACTATCTGGCTGTCGGCTGGCACAGTGTATCAGGATGCACGGAATCCTAGGTGCAGGTGTCGATGTGTTCAAATACGGGCACATAGTCTGCCACAGGTGGCGAATAGATTGGTCTTAGTAGGCGGTACGCAGGTAACAGCCGGTTAGAGGAGGTGCAAGGAAGTAGTGAAGCATGTTGTGAGTGTGAGTATTGGTTCATCTGCTCGAAACCACTCAGCCAAGGTGACTTTGCTGGGAGAGGAGATTCTTGTAGAGCGGATAGGAACAGACGGGGATGTCGCAAAGGCAAAAGAGCTTGTAAAGGAACTTAGAGCCGAGGTCGACGCGTTCGGACTCGGAGGAATCGACCTATACCTCGAAGCGAACGGGAAGAAATACTACTTCCGTGATGCGAAGAACATTGCTGCCATGGCTGGCAATACGCCTGTAGTAGACGGGACCGGCCTGAAAAGACGGGTGGAACATGATGCAGTAACATATGTAGCCAGAGAGATGGGCCTGCCTATAGCGGGCGAAGAGGTTTTCGTGGTCTCTGGTTTCGACCGGCCGGGAATGGGGCTGGCCTTCACAGAGCTGGGATGTGGGATTACCTATGGAGACCTGATGTTTGCGACTGGCATACCCGTACCGCTGCGCGAGCTGAGTTCCATCTATATGCTCGCACCGATCGTCATGCCGTGGCTGACTCAGCTCCCCTTCAGCTGGGTGTATCCCACCGGCCAGACTCAGCGGGCCAATAGAGAGCGGGGGAAGAAGCGCAGACTGAAATTCCAGAAGTATTACAACAGGGCCAGGGTATTTGCGGGAGATTTTCACTATATATACAGGCACCTGCCTGAACGGATCGACGGCAAGATAATCGTTACAAACACCGTAACGCTGGATGACGTTAACGAGCTGGGAAGACGTGGCGCCTATGCTCTCGTCACCACCAGTCCGGAGATTGAGGGGCGCTCATTCGGTGCAAACTTGATGGAGGCCATGCTCATTGCTTTGATAGATAAGCCGATCGATGAGATCACCCATGAAGATTACTCTCAAATGATGGAACGGCTTGATCTCAGGCCCAGGGTGGTAATGTACGACTGATCTCTAGCCTATTTGATATTGTTATCACGAATATGCCTGCGCCAAGGCTACCTGCTTGCCGTGGCGCAGGCATACTTCTTTTCTCTTCAGGCTATTGCCTTGCCTCATTGCTCGTGCTTATCGCTTGACCAAACATCTTGTGATGCAGTCTTTGCCCGGACATGAAGACACGACGACATACATTGGTCCTGCTGGGTGATGCAATCTGTCCGCGACACAGGTTTAGGCATAGGCATGGAAGGAGAATGTTTACCTATAGCGAAATATGTTTCTCTAAGTGAAACTCTGGCCCGATTCTTGTCCATTTTGATGCAGATTACTACGAAAATGGTTACCCCAAGAAGGATTTTCTTCACCAGTGGCGAAGATTATTACTCAAAGTGAATTCTCGTCTACGCCAGATCGGGCTGTAGTTGCGCACGGGCGTCAACCACGGAAGCTAATCTGGGAGGTGCGTTAATGACTGATATCGATCACGTTGGCAGTAATGAAGAGGCATCGCTTGGAGCTGCAATGCGCGAGCTCAGAGTGGAAAAGGGAATGACCATCGAAGAGCTGGCGGAAGCCGCGGGGCTCAGCACAGGCCTGATAAGCAAAATCGAGCGGGACTTGGGGAATCCGTCCATTAACTCGCTCAGGGCGATTTCCAAAGCTCTTGGTGTCCCTACCGCATTCTTCTTTGCCAGGGAAACGGGAACTTCAAGTGAGCTAATATCATGCAACAACAAGCGTGTTTACACCTACCCGCGCTCCCACGTTTCTTACACTGCGATTATTTCTCCTGTATCTGACGACTTCAAAGTTTTCATGATAGAAGCTATGCCCGGGGCTCGCGGAGGAAAAGAGGCTACGTGCCATCAGGGATTCGAACAAGGAATGGTCATCGAAGGACATTTAGAGCTGACCGTAGGAGATCGCGTTCTTGAACTTGGCCCA
>JAQVXE010000127.1 GCA_028709305.1 Bacillota bacterium
GCCCAGGCAAACTGGCTGTATCTTGCAGCGCTATTCTTGATGCTCGCGGGAAGCATCCTTCTTATGCCGCGAATAGGAATAGGCTTCAATATCTGCGTCAACGAACTCGTCTTCTTTCTCCTGCCAGTGGCTTTGTTGGCCCGCCGGAATCGATGGCGATGGCGCGATGCATACGCCCTTAGGCCGGCCCCAGCCAAAGCTATAGTAGCGGCAGCCCTGGCCGGTATCGGTCTGTGGGTTTTCAATGCAACCCTGGCGGCAGTCCTTGAGTCAGCCCTTGCTCGCTACGTCGGGCCAGGCTTGGTGCCGGAAGATGCAATCACTGCGCTGAGCCCAGCCCAAAGTGGAGCGTTCGTGCTCGGACTCGTAGCGCTCGCACCCTTCTGCGAAGAGGTGTTTTTCCGCGGCATGATGCAAAATGCGTATTTGCGATGCGGCGAGGCGCAGGCTCTCATTGGCGCATCTGTGCTTTTCGGACTCTACCACGCGCTCAATGGAGTAAGCCAGGTAATCCCCGCCACGTTGATCGGCTTTGCCCTCGGATACTGCGCCCTCAAAACCGGATCCGTATGGCCAGGCATTGCGCTTCACGCTGCAAATAACGGGCTTGCGGGCCTCGCCATGCTGGCCAGCAAGAGCCCAACCGTGAGCCTGTACCTTGCGCCCGCCCTCAATCTGTGGACGGCAGTGGCCGGACTTGGACTGGCACTCTTGATGATGCGAATCGTCAAGCTGTCCGCAGCGCCCCGCCAGAAGCTGGGCGCTACCGAACAATTTCCATCTTCGGCAATATGGCGGTCGGTTCCCCTCTGGATAGCCATCGCCATACTCTGCATTGCATCCGTAGTCGAAATCGCCTCTCGCGCAGGAGTTGGACCCTCTGCATCGACCCTCCCCAGGGCGCACGTTCCGCAGGTCATCCGGATATCTGCAGAAGAAATAATGATGGGTGGTGAGCTGCCGCTCGCGTTGATACAGGTTCCGGAGACTCCGGACGACTCCAGCAACGGCTTTGTGATCAATCTACGGTTCAGCCTTACCGCGGGAACTTCCGATATGACCCTGGCACTCATCGCGCCGGATGGGAGCATCGCATGGACGAGCAGGAACAGCTGCGAAGGATCAATGACAATCGATGGGGCCAATGTCGCCGTCCCGGCCCACATGCCGGGAGAGTGGCGATTTATGATGGACGGTCGGACTACGGAGGTCGAGTTCTCCGCCGAGTGGGAAGTATCCGCGGGCAGCGCCACTGAGTAGAGATACGGGGTCGCCGAGCCTGCTGCGCATGGCCCTCTTGATCCAGCCGCTCAGCAGGCTCAACACACAGCCAGTGCCACGTCCTATGCCCGCGAAACCCTGGGCGTGGCGATGCCCGCGCGGTTGAATGTTAGCAACCATACTACCACCCATCCGAATACAAAGTTGGAGAGAGATAATTCCGCAAAATGCGCCAGGCGCACGTGGTCGGGCATGAACTCATTGGGCAACAGCATGAGAGCGCCGTAAGCGTCAAATACCTGGCCTTCATCGCCAGATCTCCATCCCAAACTCCCATAGTCTCATTCACACGCGCATTCGGATGCTTGAAATCGCCACCAAACTAGGTGGCACAGGGTTCGAAGCCGCCGGCGACTATCCGCTTCAGGCGGAACGTATCGCCTCGGAGGCTCATGATTCAACTCCGTTAAGCCTCGAGCGAACATTGAGTTACCATAATCCACATGTGGGATAACAGTTCACGCACTCTGCCTTCTTGCAGCCCAAATCCATTGATCACACTGCTTGGCTAACTACGCAGCGATAATGTGTAGGGCATATGCTACATGCGGAATGTGGGTTTCAATCTAAGGTTGCTTGCCCACAATCAAGTTGGCCCGGAATAATCCCCAACACGTTTCAACCGCCTGGCACCACCCCATTCGGACAATCACAACATCCCATGGACGGGTTCATTACATGACCTCGAGGAACTCATACTCCCTGCTCCCCAGGCCTATTGCCTCGGCATGCTCCAGCTGCGCATTCCAGTCGGTATTGGGAAACACATGCTTGAACTTGTCGGCATTCTCTCCAACACCATGGCACGGTCCTCCCGGCGCTCCACTTGCCTGGACTACCAGATCGGCGCTGGCCTGGTCGAGCGCCACGGGGTCGTGGGATGCGAGTATTCCTATATCCGAGACTACCGGAACATCATTGATCGGGTTGCAGTCACAGTTGGGGCTGATTCTGATGGCGACATTCACAAAGCCCGCCTTGCCCTCTTTGCCTGCGAGCGCAGCCGCGGCGTACTCGGCCATCCTGCGCTGCATGCTCCCGGGCGCTCCTTCATCCCAGTTGACCGCCATGGCCTTATGCCTGCAAACGACCACACATTCGCCGCAGCCTATGCATTTGGCCCAGTCTGCCCTGGCGCGCTTGTCTACGATTGTAATGGCCCCGGCAGGGCAATACCTCACGCATCGTCCGCAACCAACACATCTTCCCGGATTCGTCCTGGGCTTCAGATCAGAATGTTGCACCTGTTTACCTGCACGGCTAGCACACCCCATGCCAAGATTCTTCAGTGTTCCACCGAATCCTGAGAGCTCATGCCCTTTGAAATGAGCAACTGATATTATGGCATCGGCTCTGGCCACTGCTGACGCGACCTTTGCCTCCCGTATGAGAGGGCCTGGCATAGAGATGCTGACAAAGTCTTGCCCAGTGAGACCGTCAGCCACGATGAACGGGGCACCCGTGACCTCTACGCCAAAACCATTGGATATGGCGGCCATAGCATGGTTCACTGCATTGGACCGTTGGCCCACGTACAAAGTGTTGGCATCTGTCAGGAAGGGATTGCCTCCAACGAACCTGACTTTGTCTACAACCCTGCGCACCAGCTGCGGCGGGAGATGCGACAGGTTCCCGGGTTCCCCGACATGCAACTTGATCGCCACAAGGTCTCCTTTGGATATACCTTTGCCTATGTCTGCAGCGTTGAGCAGCCGTGACATCTTGTCGAGCAAGGTCACGCCATGATCGTCCCTTGCGCTGACGAAGTAGACTTCAGATGGCATCAAAGATCCTCCTTATCACACAGCGTACAACTGACTTTTGCATTTTGACACATCCACGCCAGATACCTTCACAAACCTTCGTCATGCTGCATCCGGGTGTTTGACACCGGATGCGGCTAATGGTAGTATGTAGCTCAGAATATGGCCTTCTGGTCAGGCGAAAGGGGTGGTTTCTATGTCCTACACAATTGTTTACTTCGCTTCATACGGATATGGCTCCACCTACCGTTCGCCGGTTGTAGCATAAGGCCCTTTTTACCGACTGGGCAATGTGCGCGCCTGCGTAAGCGGGCGCGTTTTCATATTCATCGGCAAGTGCTGTGCTCGGCGTCTCCATTTGTGCTCCTGCGGCAACCGGTAGTTGGGCATGTGAAGAGACGACCATATGCACAGGAGGAATTGAACGAGTTGCATTGTGATTCATTGACGGGAATTGTTCTTCAAGCATCTTCAGGGTTCTTTGAGGTAGAAACGGCACACGGCACCATACTCTGCGTTGCCCGATCCCAGGTGCAGGTGGCACAGACGCAGCCCCCCTCCGATTCAACGCAGAAAAAGGCAAAGCACCGCAAAGGCAAGAGGTCCAAATCCCAGGCTGTATTGGATGGCAATTCCAATAGTTACTCTTGCGCCGCCTCAGGCGGAAACTCCATGCCCCGGCCTGTCGGGGGAATAGTGTTGGGAGACAAGGTCGCGGTAACCCTGACCCCAGACGGCAGAGGTGTCATCGAAGAGGTGATGCCCCGCACAACTCAGTTTTCGCGGAAAGTTGCAGGCAAGCGCCGAGACGAACAAGTTATCGCGGCCAATCTGGACCAGGTAGTAATCGTGCTCGCAACAGCTGAGCCGCCTATGAAGGAGACGTCCATCAACCGATATCTTGCTGTAGCCGAATATTGTGGCCTTGCGGCCGTCATCTGCATCAACAAGGCGGATTTGGTTTCCGCAGAGGCTCTGGAAGAACGAATGTCAGTCTACAGAGATATCGGATATGAGGTCATCATAGCATCTACCGTATCAGGCACTGGCATCACCAAACTCCGCCATATCCTGTCGGGCAAGACATCCGCGCTTGTGGGGCCATCCGGGGTGGGCAAGTCCTCGCTTATCAGCGCAGTCGAGCCAAACGTGGACCTTGAAGTTGGCGAGGTAAGCGAAAGCACGGGTAAAGGCAGGCACACAACAACCTCCGGACGCCTGATCAGGCTGGAAGGCGGGGGATATGTGGCGGACACCCCGGGCATGAGGGAGTTCGGGTTCTATCGTATACCCGGCGAGGATCTGGCCTGGTGTTTCAGGGAGTTCCGGCCGCACATAGAAGAGTGCCGGTTCAGGGATTGCACCCACACGGGTGAGCCAGGATGCGGCCTTCAAGAAGCTGTAGAACAAGGCCTGGTTTCGAAAGGCCGGTACGAGCACTATGTGAGGCTCAGGGAAGAGATGCGGTAGGGCGAAAGTAATCAGCCCTCTGCGGGGGGCATGGAGAGTGCAACCCCGCAGAGGGCCACTTCGTGTCAGGCTATCTGCCGGACAACTTCATCGAACATCCCCGCCACTCCGGTTCGGGTAGCGTACACAAGCTTCGTGGACTCTGAGCATACACCCTTGTACGTGCGGCTGACGGTATGGTTGATTGGAGTATTGGCCCAGACTACTATCAGATCGGCCCATCTAGAGTATGGGGCGGCAAGCTGACTGGCACGGCCATGCTTCGTGCCGTCCACGAACCGGAATTCCACGTTGCTACTGCTGGCATGGACAGCTATCTCCCTTTGGCCGGCCTTGGTTCCGCCCAGGATCACAACCCGGCGGATCTGTTGCTTCTCAAAGACCAGCGCTGCAACCTTTAGCGATCTGCATGATTTCTTCCCGCCACAGACCTGGCAGGCGTCACCTGCCACAGCTACGATCTCGCGTCCTCCAGCCTCCAGATCTGCAATACTCTGGCACCATGGATCATTGCACACGCGATAGAATTCCCCTGCAAAAACCTCATGGACCCGGGACAGCTTCTGCACGGTTATGTTCTTCTTCCGGTGGTTTGTGAGGCCATGGCGCACGAGCGCCTCCCGAGCAGCCCGACTGGAAGCTACAGTATTGAACCCTTCCTCCGCCAACAGAGCACTGATAGGCATATCCTGTGCCATCTGCGTCAGCCTCCCTCCGTAGTTCCGGTGAAATAAGGATAGCAGATAGCCCCGGCGCAGACTTGTCGTTGCCACGCCGCTTTGGAAGGGCATCGCCCCATAAGTGCAGAATAGATAAGGAGCCATGTCGATCCCTAGTCTCAAGGGGGTGTGATTGATGCCAGCTAACTCTGGTACTGGCCCAGTCTGTTTCGATTGGGATGAGTATAAGCGTTGGATGAGGCAGGCAACCGACACATTAGAATCGGCCAAGGTCGACGCAGACCATGCCTTCTTCAAT
>JAQVXE010000128.1 GCA_028709305.1 Bacillota bacterium
CTGACGACGCAGTAACAATGCATCTGGCATATGCTACATGCGGAATGTGGGTTTCGGTCTGAGGTTGCTTGTCCATAGATTGAGCATGGGTTGAAACTTGCCCGCATCTGCTGCTCATGTGGCGAGAAGCCGTTTCTCCTGGCTCAGGCGCACGGGCTTGAGGGTCTTCCTGAAGAGGCCATGCGCTCCATTCTGCCATCTAGGCTTCGCCTTCGCCAGGGGCGCGTGTGTTGCGTAGTCCCACATGTTCGTCCCTGGTAATGCCCATGAAGATCATGTCCCAGTAGCGTCCGTCGTAGTACCTCTGCTGGCGCACGCGGCCTTCGTCCTTGAACCCGCACTTGAGGTAGCAGTGATGGGCGCGTTCGTTGTATTCGAACACGGTGAGGTTGACTTTATGCATGTTGAGAAACCCGAAAGCGAAATCGAGGACGAGGTCGATTGCCTCAGCGCCGATGCCCTGCCCTAGAAGGTCTTCGCGGCCTATCACAATCCCAAGCTCGCAGTTGCGGTTGCGCCAGTCTATCTTGTGCAAACCGACTGCGCCTATGTACTGCAGCTGAGGATCATCGGCGAGCGCTATCACGAACTCGCCTGAGCTTGGCACACGTTCCTTGTGAAGCTGACGCTCAACGTAGGCTTCCGTCTCTTCCAGTGTTTGCGGGAACATCAAGAACCCCAGATACTTCGTTATGTTCTCGTTGCCTATCCATTCCTGGATACGCCCTGCGTCCTCTTTGCGGAATTCGCGAAGGACGACTTTTCTGCCGCGAAGCATGGGCTACGCCTCCCAATACTGCCTTCGCCAGAGGCAGGTAATGGGTCTATTATAACTAGCTTCCAGGCGGCACGCAATCCCTCCCGGGTATCGGCCTCTGTCGCCTGGGGGACGCTGCATCAAGGCCTGCTCGGGGCAGAAATCTTGAATACCATCGGCATGTGAGAAAGAAGGCAGCGTGCGTGCGCCTCTACAGGGCCTTTTCTGCTAATGCAGATTTCGACTGCATTTTCTGGCAGTTCATCCAGGTAGACTTCTCCGTACTTGCCGGCCAGGTTCACAAGTGCTATGTATGTCGGCCCGTCTCCGCGCCAGACCATTTTGACTACGCCCTCTGCCAGTTCTGAGATGGAAAACTGATTGCAGGAGCCTTTGATCTTTTTGGATAATCCAAGAGCCCTCTCCATGAACTGGGCGAACTCGTAGTCGCCTTGTTCCCAGTCTACCGGATCCTTCTCAAAAAGGTCGGGCCGGTGTGGGGACGCGATTTCCTGCCCCGCGTAGACCAGTGTCGCTCCTGGAAGCAGTGTGTAGAAGATGGCCCAGTTCAAGAGGGAGCGCCTGCCTTCGATAACCTCGGCGGCCCGCAGGTTGTCATGGTTTTCAATGAATCGCATCTTCACTGCATGTGCCGGGTATAGGGTCTCTTGGATGTATAGGTGGTTGAGGTAGTCCCTTAGTGGGCGCGTCCCCTGGATATAGCCCTTGAGGTAGTCGAATCCGTCGTAGTCGTATGTGAGGTCGAAGGCGGCATGGAGCTCCGGATCGGAATGGGCTGTCCATCCGTTGTCGCGCAGTATCTTGACGAAGGATTTGTCAACGCTCTCTGCAAGCCATATCAGATCCTTTGTCCTTCCTCTGGCAAGCTCTTTGCGGGCTGTGATCCAGAAGTCGAGGGGCACAAGGGACGCCACATCGCAGCGGAACCCGTCTACACCCATGTCCACCCATTTCCCGAGAGTCTCGATCTGGTATTCCCAAAGGCCCTTGTGGCTGTAGTCGAGATCGTAAACATCCCACCAATCAGGAACTTTGGTTGTGGCGTTCCCATGGGCATCGCGGAGGAACCATTCAGGATGTTCGGCCAGGAGAACGCTGTCACGGGAAGTATGGTTGAATACTACATCTATTATCACCCTCATGCCCAGTTTGTGCGCTTCGGCGAGCAGCATTTCGAGGGATTCCGCATCGCCCAGGTCAGGATTGATGGCCCGATAATCACGGATTGCATAAGGACTGCCCGCGGTCCCCTTGCGCCCGACCGCGCCTATGGGATGGATTGGCATGAGCCAGAGAATATCAGTGTGCAGACTTGCGATTCTCTCGAGGTCGCGACAGAGCCCGGCAAACGTCCCGTCAGCAGAGTGGTTTCTCGGAAAGGCTTCGTATATGACTGCTCTTTCGAGCCATTCTGGAGTATCAGTCGCCATAGTTGCGGCCTCCTACATCATGTTTTTCCAGCTGAAGTATCCTCTCATCAAGCATCGATTCATATCATTTCGCTCGATGTGGCGCCAATCCTCCTCAAGCTGAATCCTTGCGGGATTCTGGCACGATTGAACCGAAACGGTCCGGGGCCCGACTCATACAGTGAAGGGGCTAGCTCTCAAGGAGAATCGTCCGGTGGCAATATGACTATTATTAATCTGTCCCTTGACATTATCAATGGGTTGATTTACTATATTAATAACGTCACAAACAAGGCTGATGATTTCACGTGGCTCCAAGAGGAGGGGGAAGCATGATAGTCACATTGGGTGATGTGAAGATCGAGGTCACACGCGTCAAGAGGAAGGATCATGGAAAAATGGTCAGGCGCGTGCATCAGGTGAACGCAGCGGCGAAGGCGGCCTGGGATGCCCGGCGAGCCCATGAAGATGCGGCCAGGAACTATGTTGTAGGCCTGATATAGCCCGCGGCATTCTTGTGCGAATAAACCACTCCTGCCTGTGCCAAACTGGTGGGTGAGGTGGTGCATTTGAAGAACAAGCTTACGCAAAAAGAGCAGTCTTTGCTCCGTGACCAACTGAACCACGAGAAACTCTGTATCCAGAAGTACAATAACTATGCCCAACAGGCGGAAGATCCACAGCTGAAGCAGCTGTTCAGCCAGTATTCATCTCAGGAGCAGGAGCACTACGATACCATAAACCAATTGCTCCAGGGGAGCCAGATTCTCAGTGCAGGCCAGGGCCAGGCGCAAATGATGCAAGGTGGTCAGGGGGTTGGCCAGTACTCGATGGAAGTGGGGGCCATGGGCCAGCAGGCACCTCAATCCGTCAAGCAGGGGAGGACCGGGTTGCGCAACCAGGATGATGCGATGCTCTGCATGGACATGCTGGCCACGGAGAAGTTCATCTCAAGTGCATATGATACGGCCGTCTTCGAGTCGGCGAATCCGGAGGTGCGCCAGTCACTCCAACATATCCAGAAGGAAGAGCAGCAGCATGGCGAGGGACTTTTCAACTACTTGAGTGAGCACGGGATGTATGACGCGCAGTAGAATCGATCTTTAGCTGACAGGGCGGGCCCTGGTGACGTAGGAAAAGAGTGGGTCGGGGGGCGCAATCGGGGGAGGGTGTGGGCTGTTCGGAGCTCTACACCCTCCTGCTATTTGCCTGGCACGCTTCTGGCGCCGGAAGCTCGCTATGTGCCAGCCGATGAATCCCTTGCGTCTTCTGCTTCAGCTCTGCCCTAGTTCGCCGGGTCGAGGGGCAGAGTTTCTGGCTCGAGCGACCATCTCACGCCCTGATCTTCCCAGGCCGGGAACCACGGCAGTGGGCCCAAGTCCTCGTAGCGGATCTTCTTGCTCAGGGTAATGGCGGCTTGGGCCAGGTTGGGATATTCGATGGCATCAGATAAGAAGGCCGGAGGCACACCAACTGAAATGGCTCCAATTGACTCCACCGACAAGACTGACGAGAGTATATGCCTTGCCGATTCGATGTCGGCGGCTGAATACTGAGTCAGCGTGCAACTGATTCCATGTGAAGGTGCGACGTAGTACACAAGCGGATCTGCACTTAGGTCAAGTGCGTCGATGTAGGCGAGCGCCGCCGCAAGCTGCGATGCATTGTCAGACTCCATGAGGTAGATGAAAGCCGGGAGGTCAGAGATCTCATGCTGGATCTGGCTGTAGGTGTCACGGGTTGCCAGAACCACTGGGACCATACGATTCACCATGGGTGCAGCTACCTGGTGCTCCATCTCCTGGCCGCCCTCTTCAGTCTGAACCCTGAGATCAACCCACAAGCGGTTTGTGCCTGCAAGCGGGCGCCTAACACTCTCGATGAATCGATACCCCGGGCTGGCTACTAGGACTGATCCGGGCGGGGTTTCGCCGTATGAATCCGGCATTTGATTTGCCAGGAATGAAGCCGTAAGGTATTCGCCTACGTAGGCCGGGAAGTAGTGATTGCCGTTGGTCCAGATCTGCTCTGCCTGGCCAAGAGTGTTGTACAGCCGAAGCGCTTCGGTGGAAGCGATGATCACGTCTTCTGTTGCGTTCATCATCAGCACGGGCCTGGGATAGAGGTCGGGCACGTTAATGGGATCGACAATCTGTAGGGCGTCCACAAACTTCTGGGGGTCAAGGAGCTTGACTCTGGCGGCCTGCCTGAAGATGGCAATGACCGACAGATCGCTGTTTTCAACGATCCCGTCAACTCCTGATCCTGCCACAACGAACACTCCGTTGCGAAGCCTCGGCTCCACCTTGTAAGTGAGAGAGCCCACGATTCCCCCTAGGCTTATCCCCGCGATGGAGATGGCTGCTGGATCGATTTCCGGGCGCGTGCTGAGCCAGTCAACTGCGCGCCTCTGGTCGACCACGGCCTGCCTCAGGTTGTCGCGGATGGTCTCTGGCGATCCGACCACAAACCTCTGTCCGGACACTAGCTGCTTTCCCTTGGCCCTGCGATGGTGCTGCGGAAGGCTGGGGGCGATCCCTGCTATGCCTCGCTTGGCAAGAAAATCGGCCATCATCCAGAACTGCTCTTCTGAAGGGGAGAAGACTCCGTGCAGTCCGATAATGCACGGGACCGGGTGTTCTTCTGCGGTTACCGGCACGAAGTAGTGGGCGTAGACTATGTCGCCCTCGCTCTTATAGGACACATCATAATGAAGATACCATTGGTTGTCATGGAGCAGCGCGAAAGACTCCTCAAGAGGCTGTGTCGTGTCATAATCATAGAAGCTTTCTATTTTGCTGCGCCAGCTGCTGGCGCTATCTGAGCCTGCTTGAACTAGGCCCGCCATAAAGATCAGCATAATTGGTATTATGATTGTGGCGATTCGCCTTGCTGCCATTCTGGGGCACCACCCTTTTGACTAGTTTATTGAGTTTGCAGTTGGCTCTACTATAATACAACTTCTCCTCGACAAGGAGCAAAGAGGTTTTGCGTAGAAAACTTCCCATTGTTCGTAACGTCAGAGACTTGGAGGTGTGCGTGTGTCGCTTAAGAAGAAGATGCCTGAGAGGGCCTGTAGCGTGACTGGGGTGAGGGAGCTTGCGGGCCCTACCGATCCAGAGCTGGGGCTGGCTTATATCCATCTCGGAACGGTTTGCATGGAAGATGGTGAGGACAGGGGGTTCAATTTCGGTCCCCTTGAGACTGTAGTGGTTATCATGGCCGGAACGGCTGAGGTGGTGTGGGAGGGCGAGAACGGTGTGGAAAGGCGAGAGAGATCGGAAG
>JAQVXE010000027.1 GCA_028709305.1 Bacillota bacterium
TAAGGGTAGCCATTTCAGGCGCAAGATCCAAGGGACGCATGCGCTCCTCAATGGGAGTCCCTACCGCGCCTCCTGTCGAGATCTGAACTATTACATCGGTCCGCTTGCGTATTTCCTCTATTACTTTTCGGAAGACCTCAATATCCTGCGAGGGCTTGCCCTCGTCATCCCTCACATGAAGGTGAACGATGGATGCACCGGCCTTCCGTGCCTCCTCGGCCGCCTCGCCGATCTCTGCGGGAGTAATGGGCAGGTAGGGTGCTTGCTCCCGGGAAAGCTCGGCGCCGACCAAGGCTGCGGTGATGATCAGCTTGTCCATTTGCTAGACCTCCTTCTCTGCGGTTTTCTGCGCGTCTTTGCCACATTTGCAGCAGTGGCGCTGCTTGTCTTTGGGAACAACGCAGGTCCCGCTGGCGCGGGCGACAAGAAGCGGGTCCTTCAGTACGCATGCCCCTGAGGGATCCTTTGGATCTTGGGATGCCTCTATGACCTTATAGGCCTCAAATGTCATGGTTCGCGAAGTATTGCCCGCTTTAGCAATCTGTCCGCGGGCCTCAATGTAGTCTCCGGCGTACACCGGAGCCTTGAATTCAACCATGTCGTACGCGACAAAGAGCCCTTCGTCTCCGTCGTGCCTTATCAGAAGCTCGGTGGCAACGTCGCCAAATAGCTGCATCAGTTTGGCACCATCCACCAGGTCTCCACCGTAGTGGGCATCGGACTGACTCATTCTGACCCTGATCATGACTTCTCCCATGGTATTATTCTCCTTTCGTCCGTACTCGGACATGCTATTCTCACCGTTCCTCAGCAAGGCGTGCAGAAGTACGGTGCTCCTTTCTAACCAGCTCCTGAGCTATGTAGGCGGCCACGTGCGATGGCAATGTGCCCGGTCCAAACCCCGCATCGAACCCGAGTTCCAGCGCAAGTTCGTGACTGATGCGCGGTCCACCACAGATCAGAAGGACTTCATCTCTTATCCCTTCCGCCTCTATCAGGTCGACCAGGCGCGTGAGGTTTGATATGTGCACGTTCTTCTGGGTCACGATCTGTGAGACCAGAATAGCATCTGCATCAGCGTCGATGGCCTTTGCAACCAGGGTTTCATTGGGAACTTGCGCGCCCAAGTTTTGCGCGCGGAACCACGGGTACCGCTCCAGTCCGGGTTCGCCTGCATATCCTTTCATGTTCATTATCGCGTCGATTCCGACGGTATGTGCATCAGAGCCTGTGCAGGCTGCGACTACTGTGATCTTTCGTCCCAGCTTGTCTCTTATGAAATCGTTTGTTTGAAAGTAGTCCATTTGCTCCACTTCTACTTTCGGTATGTGAAGCTGGGTAACGTCGACTGAATGCTTGCATTTGCCATATACGACAAAGAAGCTGAAAGAACCTCCAAGGTCGTGGGCGCTCACAACGTCCACATCCTCAAAACCCATCTCGATCGCCAGCTGGCGCGCAGCTTCCTTGGCCTCAGGCCCGTATCTTAGCGGAAGGCTGAACGCAAGCTGCACTTTGCCGTCGTCGAGAGTGTCGCCGTATGGCCTGATGTTCTTTAGATCTACTTTAGTCACAAGCTCCACCCCCATTCTTCTTGAGTCGGGCGGAGATCTCATCTTCGAAGGGGTTCCAGTAGTCATCAGCCTTCTCGGCAACGCCATCTAGGCCCCTCCCGCCGTCTGGCGCCCGGGAGATTCCTGCGAAGACCCCCTCCTCTATGGCCGCCATCAGCCCTATCTCCCTTACCTGCTCCAACGTGACTGCAGCTTCGTCCAGAACCTTCTGGGCACGGGTCTCCACGATTCCGCCAGGCTTGAAAGTCATCTCGCATCCCAAGTCGCGCGCGGTACTAAAAACGTACTTCGCATTCCTGATCGCAAGGTACCTGTCGTGTATGTGAGGTGTGTGCACTGCTTCGGTAAGCATCCCCAGCAGCTGAATGGACTGGCCTGTCATGACCCCCGCCAGGTTAAACATGCCGTTCATGAGATACCCCCTGAAAATGTCGCCTGTCATGTACTTTGTCGGCGGCATGTACTTGAGGGGCTCATTGGGGAATATGTCCCTTGCCATCTGCGCTTGCGCAACTTCATAGAGAAACGCATTGGTCATGGCTGGATCAATCTCGAACGCATGCCCCAGACCTATCTGTTCGTCGGGCAAGCCTGAACGGTGGGCAAGGGCCTCATTGATGAACTGCGACGCAAGCACGGTATGGGCCTCTTGATACGCGTCCGAGGTAGTAAGGTAGTTGTCCTCGCCAGTGTTGATCGTGATGCCGGCGAATGCGTTGATCATCCTGGAGAAATGCTGGTCCGCAAAGGTGCGCTTCATGTTGATGTCGCGGAAGAGTATCCCGTACATCGAATCGTTGAGCATCATGTCGAGGCGTTCCATCGCGCCCATAGCTGCTATTTCAGGCATGCACAACCCTGAGCAGTAGTTCACCAGGCGGATGTACCTGCCCGTCTCCAGACTTGTTTCGTCAAGGGCTTTCCTCATGATGCGGAAATTTTCCTGAGTTGCGAATGTTCCGCCAAATCCTTCAGTTGTGGCACCATACGGAACATAATCGAGAAGGCTCTGGGCCGTACTGCGTATCACAGCGATTATGTCGGCACCTGCCTTCGCGGCAGACTGTGCCTGGTTTACGTCTTCATAGATGTTTCCTGTAGCCACTATGACATATATGAGGGGCTCAATTCCAGGCGAGAGCTTCTCCATTAGTTCCCGGCGCCTTTCCGCATTCGCCTCTATCCTGGCAATACCTTTGGCGACCAGGTCTTCCAGAGCTGCCCGGGCCAGATCATGTTCAACACTATCGAAGCTGACGATGTCCATCTCGCCGGCTGCAACTTTTTCCGCAATGGCCTGGGGCGAGAGTCCTGTTGCAACAATGGCTCTCCCCACATAGCAAGCGGCCCCGCTTGCCAATCTCCCTGCCTCATGCAACATGTCGACCAGGACATTGGGAAGCGGCACGCCCGCAGAATCCACTCCGTCAATGCCGATCAGGCGGCAGACGGTGCGCTCGATTGTGGTTGTGGTTACACGGTTGACGCCTTCCATGATCGTGTCTGCTATGTCGCCGGCGCACTCCCTGCATCTTGCTATTCTCGTGGTATCAAGGTTAAGTTTCATACGCTACACCTCCCACTGCCGAGAGCCCCGCAACGACATCCAGTATGGGAAGCTCTCTGACATGTTTTGAGATTTCGACTGCGAGCTCTGCTGGGTCGAATGGCTCTCTCCACGGCGACGTTGGATTAGAGCTGATCGCAATTACCGGAGCCTTCTCAAGCACACACAGCCGGCCTCCGGATGCCTCCAGCTCAGCCACTCCCCTGTTTCCGGCGGCTATCCGTGAGGGATCCCTGGCGATCACCATGAATGCTTGCGACACGGACGGGCAGTCCCTTGTCGCCTCTCCCTCACCCTTGCTGTCTTCGTCTGCCATGCTGGCGGCAGCATGCGCTAGAGAGGTCATCCTGCGCCTGGCATTGAGCCATGATGCTATCTCCAGAAGAAGAGCTTCACCTACGGCTCTGCCACATACGAGGGCAACATCATCCTCTTTCATGAGCGATACGATATCGCTCTCTCTGCCGAGGATCGTCTTCCATGGGAGAACTTTCATACTTCCATTAGCCCGAAGTATGCATGAAATGCCCGCTCGCACCCTAGGCTCTGCTAAGCGAGCAATATCTGCTGGGGGCTCGGGCAGCTGAAACAGGCGGACTGCCGCCTCTGTGATCTCTGCTATTCCCTGTGGGGAGCCGTTCAGAGCCGCTCCCGTTGCCAGAACGAATGCCCCAACGATGTCGGGAGATGCGAGGAAGGTTCTTCCTGCAGCCCCGTCCACCAGAATGAGCTTGGCACCCAGCTCTCTCATTTTCTTTATGGCTAATATCAGATCGTATGAATGATTGCATCCGATCACTTCAACATGGCCGGGCGAAGCAACTCTAGCTATAACGACTTCGCCCGCAGGCGTCCAAACGCCGAGTCGTTCCACTACGTCAAGGCTGCACGAGCCTGTGCCAATCGTCGATTCGGCCAGTGCAACAAGGGAGCCCGAAGGCATGTCTATTGGAGGCTTCGGAAGCCCTGTTATCGCATCATACAGCTCTCCGTCACGGCCGCCTGACGTGACTCCAACCGTAATGCCATGGGAGGCTGCCTCTCTGATGATCCTGTTGAGCACCGTGGTCTTCCCGCAATTTTTGGCAAGCCCCACAATGCCAACGCACTTGCCCGGAGCCTCAAGCGCAAGATCAAGAAGGATCTCTCCTGGATCTCTTGCGACGTTCGAGTCCAACTGGTTCAAGACTTGACACCGTCCCATCCATAACAGCTGCGACGCCGTCTGCGGCGGGCTTTGGGGTCTTTCCACAGATGCCGCACTGATGGCACTTGCTGATCTTCTCTTCCGGTTCGGGGTAAGCCGTGATGACGCCTTCGTAGTTTCGCAGTACTACCTGTTTGTCTGTCTGCGATATGAGATACTGCGGACCTACGGGGATCTTGCCTCCCCCGCCCGGGGCGTCAACCACAAAAGTCGGGACTGCAAAGCCCGATGTATGACCTCTCAAACGCTCTATGATCTCTATCCCTTTGCCCACAGACGTCCTGAAGTGCTCTATGCCCATTGACAGGTCGCATTGGTATATGTAGTAAGGCCGGACTCTGATCTTGACCAGTTCATGCACGAGCTTTTTCATCACATGGGGACAGTCGTTTACCCCTTTGAGCAGGACTGTCTGATTTCCGAGGGGTATGCCTGCATCAGCCAACATTTCGCATGCCCTGCGCGACTCCGGGGTGATCTCCTTCGGGTGGTTGAAATGTGTGTTGAGCCACAGAGGATGGTACTTCTTAAGCATCTTGCAGAGGTCAGGTGTTATGCGTTGCGGCATCACCACAGGGGTTCTTGTGCCGATCCTGATTATCTCCACATGGGGGATGGCTCTCAGCTCGCCTATGATGAACTCGAGGGTATCATCGGGCAAGGTTAGCGGATCTCCCCCTGAGATCAGCACATCCCTGATTTCCGGAGTCTCCTTTATGTACCGGATGGCCTGGAGCAGTTCGTTCCGGGCTATTGCCCTATCGGTGTGACCGGCAAACCGTCTCCTGGTGCAATGCCTGCAATATGTGGAGCAGACTGACGTAACGAGGAACAGCACCCTATCGGGATACCTGTGGGTCACATGAGGCACAGGAGAGTCTACTTCTTCATCCAGTGGATCCACTAGGTCGTGCTCTCCCATGGAGAGCTCCTGGACAACGGGAATAGCCTGTTTGCGCACTGGACACTCTGGGTCGTCAGGATCAATTAGGCTTGCGTAGTGGGGAGTAATGGCCATGCGCAATCTGGCAAGGCAACGTGCTACTCCCTCCTCTTCCTCGGGAGTCAGATTGACTACGGCCTTAAGCTGGTCAACAGTGGTTATCCTGTTTTCGAACTGCCACCGCCAGTCATTCCATTCTTCCTTGGATATGCCTTCCCACATCTTCTTATCATCTCCGTCGCTATCTTGCATAGAGTTCCTCGAAGATCCTGCGAAGCTTCGGGCTCTCACGCAGAGTCTCAAGGGCTATTTCCGCATGTCCGCGGGTGTAGCCGTTTCCTATGATCATCGTAACGTCGCGTCCAACTCCTTCCGCTCCCAATGCAGCGGCAGTGAAACTCGTTGCCATGCTGAAGAAGTAGATAACGCCTCCCTCTCGTGTTGAGAGGATCGACGACATCTCAGTGCCGGGAATGTTGACGCAGTTGATGGTCACGTCTGCCATCTTGCCTCCCGTCACCTCTTCAACCATCTTCATGACATCAAGCGGCCGGGTGGCATCGCCTGCGATGACGACGTCAGCAAAGCCTGTGGATTCAGCCCGCGCTTTGCTGGCTGCGCTGTGTCCCATCGCTATGACCTTCCCAGTGACGCCGGCCCGCTTCTTCGCCTCATACATGCAGAGAAGGCCGGATTTGCCGCCCGCTCCGATGATCAGCACGGTATCGCCTGGGCGAACAAGCTTAGCTGTCTGTGCCGGTGCACCCGCTACATCGAGCACTGCCAGCGAAAGGCTGTCGGGCATGTCTCCCGGAAGCTTGGCGTAGATTCCGCTCTCGAAAAGAATCGCATGGCCTTCGATATCGACTTGGTCGGTATCAGCATGGATCTTGATGATCCTGTCGATCACCAGCGGAGTTAGGCTGAGCGAGACGAGCGTCGCGATCCTGTCTCCGACTGTGAGGTCTGTTCTTCCAACAAGATCTGCACCGATCTTCTCGACAGTTCCTATGAGCATTCCGCCGGATCCGGTAACCGGGTTGTGATGCTTCCCGCGGTCGGCAACTATGCCCGTCATGATTTCTCCTATTTTCTTCTCATCGTTTTCAGCCTGCTTCTTGATCTGTGTGAAGCTTGCGGCATCGATATTGAGGGTTTGCACGTTAATGAGGATTTCATTGTCATGAACTGTCATGGTGTTGTCGATTCTCCATGCAGCCTGTGGCATGGCGCCCCCGGGCTCGATGACGCGGTGGGTTCCGTACTTACAGCCTTTGGTCAATGATCACACCTCCTGCGGTATATGTACACAGAACACTTTATTGCAAGATTCATGCCAGAAAGAGAACTGCGTTTAGCTGGGCCGATCCAGAAGAAGCGTATGCTCTTTTCCGGGCAACCGCCCACATATGGGCACTAGAAGGGCCGAGGATTGCCCCAAATCGAGCTCCCCATCTAAGGCTCGATTCCGTGGAACCCGAATTCGAGGGGCCTCAGACTTCCCGGCGCATCTCTGATGCGTCTATGTTGAATCGCTTCAATTTGTGTTGGAGGGTCTGACGTGGTATGTCCAGATACCTGGCAGTTGCAGAGATGTTTCCTTCGCATCTTTCGAGAGCTGCCCATATCAGGCTCTTCTCTATCTGCTCAAGGGTTGGTACAAGCGGAGCCTTATCCTCAGCATCCTCCGTCGAGATGTTATGGGATTCGGCCTGTCTGCCCAGGCTTCCCAACCTCTCTATCTCGTTGCTAGGGCCTGTCAGTGGCGGGGCATCACCCAGGATGTGTGGCGGAAGATGCTCTATTCCCAGCAGATATCCTTGGGACAACTGGACGGCAGCTTCTATCGCATGCTGAAGCTCTCTCACGTTCCCAGGCCAGGGATACTCCATAAAGAGATCAGAGACGGCACGCGTAACACCGTGAACCTCGACACCAAATTGGGAGCTATACCGCTTGATAAAGTAATTGGTCAGCTCGAGCACATCATCCCTTCGATTCCTGAGGGGTGGTATTTCGATGACAATTACTCCGATCCTGAAGAAGAGGTCGCGCCGTATCAGACCTCGCTCTACTGCGGTAGCAGGATCCGATGACATAGCAGAGATCAGGCGCACATCTATCTTTCGCTCTGAGGACTCCCCTATCCTGCGTAACGTGCCCTCCTGCAGCACTCTCAGGAGCTTTGCCTGAAGCGCGAGGGGCATTGCATCTACTTCGTCGAGGAAGAGACTGCCTCCGTCTGCAACTTCAAAAAGTCCGGGACGATTCTCTGCGCCCGTGAAGGCTCCTCTTGCTGTGCCGAAGAGGATTCCTTCAAGGAGCGTCTCGGGCAATGCTGCACAGTTTTGTGCAATGAACGGCCGTGGCCCACGTGGGCTTGAGTTATGGATAGATTGCACCACCAACTCTTTTCCGGTTCCAGTCTCCCCGTAAACCAGCACTGGCGATGCGCTCTGGGCCGCTCGCTTCGCCTTTGATATTACATCTTTCATAGGTTCGCTGGCAGCAACAATGTCGTCAAAGGTGTACCTGGCTGACCCCGCTCTGGGTTGCGCGTCAGCCGTCGTGATCAGCTGCGCCTGCAAGTCAACTACACGTTCAGCTAGCCCTCTTACCAGTGTAAGGTCCCTAGAAACTTCAATGGCGCCTATCAATTTGGCGCCACTGTAAATCGGAAGTGTTGAGTTCATGGTTGTTATGGTGTCTCCCTTGTAGTTTCGGAACGTCTGTTGCCTGACAGGCGCCGGGCGGCCGGTACGGAGGACTGACAGAAGAGTGCTCGTGTCCTCCGACAACGATGGGAAGACAGAAAGGATGTGGTGCCCCACAACTTCGTCTGGGTCGAGGTTATCGAGAGAAGCTGCAATCTTGTTGTAGAAGACTGTGATGCCACATGTGTCAACGATGTGGATTCCCTCATTGATTGAATCCAGAACAACTCTCAAGTCAGCGCTGAGGTGCTCAAGGTCGATTGAAACATCGCGCATCAAGTATCACCACCGTGAAGAGCATCCACATGCCCAACTTTCGGCATTCATCTCAAATTGTATCGTACTTTCGTCACAAATGACAGGCCAATCCATGAAGATCTCGGCAGAGAAGCAAACGGCGGCGCCAGAGCGCCGCCCATGGCCTGCATCGTTCTTCTATTTGTGTCTGCCCGGCGGTCAGTCCTCCAATGCAGTCTGTAGAAGTATCTCTATGAGCTCATCGAAGGCGATTCCTTGGGCGCGGGCAGCATCCGGAAGCAGACTCACCTGTGTAAGCCCTGGAAGCGTGTTTACCTCAAGAACCCATACTCTTCCCTCGGGCTCTACAATCATGTCTACCCTGGAATAGCCTTTGCATCTTAGGGTGGCATGGGCTGCCAAAGCCAGCCTCTGACATTCTTCCTGCGCTGCCTTGCTGATTCGAGCAGGTATTATGTGTTCAGACATTCCGGGCGTGTACTTTGATTCCCAATCGTAGAACTCATTCTTCGGAACTATTTCCAGCACAGGCAGGGCATGCAGGTCGTGGTTGCCGAGGACTCCTACAGTAACTTCCGTTCCCTCGATGAACTTCTCGACCACGGCTTCTTCATCATACTCCAAAGCGAGCCTTAAGGCCTCTTTCAGCTCGCCGCTTTTTCTTACTATGCTTATGCCAACAGTTGACCCTTGCGAAGAGGGCTTCACCACGCATGGGACTCCAACGCCCAACGCGGACTCCAGAGCTGACTCGATGCCATGGCGGCGACTCACAACTACGTATGGCGGAGTGGGAACGCCCGACCTATCGAAGAGCGCCTTGGAGATTGTCTTGTCCATAGCAATTGCGCTGGAGAGAACTGAGGAACCTGTATACTTGATTCCCATCATCTCCAGAGCTCCTTGAATGCAACCATCTTCGCCGAATTTGCCGTGCAACGCAATAAAGGCTGCATCCGGGTTGAAGTCTGCCAGTGGGCTCAATCCGTTCGTTGCAGGGTCTACGACTATTACTTCATGGCCGAGTCTGCGCAAGGCTGCCTCCACCTGTGCGCCTGACTTGAGCGAGACCTCTCTCTCACTCGACGATCCTCCCATGAGGACGGCCACTTTCATTCGTGCCTGATCTGCCAATAACGTCACCGCCGTTTCAACACTATTTGGGCCAAACTCGAAAAATCTCCCGCAATACGCAGGTCGTAGTTTTGATCACAATCAGAAGATAGGCTATTCCACACACGAGGAGGAACCCTCGAGCAAGAGCGGCGTGTCGCCACTGGGCATCACTCACATCAACGCTCCGCTTGAACGAGAGCACCGACACGAGGATGACGACGGCAAGAATGGAACCGACCATCAAGCAAAGCCCCATTGCTTCATCACCGATGCATAATATGCCGCATTATAGGCGAATGTCCCACTCCCTAAGCATATCCACTGTGTGCCCATCTGTTGCGTCAAATCTCAGAGGAGTGATGGAAACGGCACCGTTTCGAATCGCATCTGTGTCGAGGCCGTCGCCGGGTTGGAGGGCATCTGGATCTCCACAGAGCCAGTAGTATGTCCGACCCCTTGGGTCTACCCTACGCTCGAAAATATTGCTATATGTCTGAATCCCCAGGTTGGTGATTACTGCCCTGCCTGAAGCAAAATCATCAGGCACATTCACGTTGAGGGCTACACCATAAGGGAGGCCTCGGGAGGCTACTACAGGAGCGAGTTGTGCAGCCACTCGCGCAGCGGGCTCGTAGTCAGAAGGTTCATATGATCCTGTCGACACTGCGATCGACGGGATTCCTGCAAAAGCCCCTTCAGCAGCGGCAGCCACTGTCCCTGAGTAGATCACGTCTGTCCCCAGATTGGGTCCGCAATTGACTCCAGCAAGGACTATGTCTGGCCGCCTAGGCAGGAGCTCCTCTAAGGCCAGTTTGACGCAGTCTGCAGGTGTGCCACTAACCGACCATGCCTTTGCTCGCAAACCAGGAAGAGCGACCGCTTCTGCCCGAAGTGGGGATCCCATTGTCAGGGCATGGCTTATTGCGCTTCGTTCTCTATCAGGTGCGCAGATCCAAAGCTCATCGGCAATTTCGGCGATCGCTCTTGAGAGGGCTAAGAGCCCTGGCGCCCATATGCCATCATCGTTTGAAATCAATGCTGTGATAATGGGACAGACCTCCTTGAACAGCTTAGGGCTAGAATCTTTCCATTTCGGCCTTTAGCACACCAGATAGGCTGAGAATATGCTGTAGCAGCTCCGCCTGGGCTACTAGAGCATCCCGGCCAACCACGCTGGGGGCAACGATGACATCAATCGATACTAAGGAGTTCTCTTTGTCCACGTTGATATCTGTTCCGACTATGTTCATGTCATGTTTACCAACTATTGTGGCAATTTCGCCAAGGAGTCCGGACCGGTCTATCGCGTTGACCTTGAGGATTGCCTCGCCATGCGGGAAATACTTCCTCTCAATTCGGCTCATGGCGACCAACACGAATTCAACGAGAACTGTTGCACCTATTGCCGGCCACACCATGCCAGATCCGATAGCCAAACCTATTCCAGCTGTAGTCCACAAGCTTGCCGCAGTCGTTAGCCCCCTGATCGAAAGGCCTTCCCGCATTATCGTTCCCGCTCCCAAAAAGCCGATTCCACTCACAACCTGTGCGGCTACTCGCGCCGGATCACGCAGACCGGGACCGACTTGACCGAAGCCATGGATACTAACTATGGTGATAAGAGCAGAACCAAGGCATACCAAAGCGTGCGTGCGCAGGCCGGCAGATTTGCCCTGCCGTTCCCTTTCAAGTCCAACCAATGCGCCCAGCAATGTTGCAAGGGCCATAAGGCCAATATTTCTCCAAAGCAAGGCTGTGTCCATGTTCTCACCCCTAATGCGCGCCTAACTGACCACCCCAGTGTGGGATTTCCTCATGATGTCCATGACCTGATTAACCGTGGTCCTGACAATGTCGTGCGTTTTTCCCAAGGCTAGCATGACCAGAGCTACGCCTTCGTCACCGGCTATTTCTCTCAGTGCTTGTAGAGCCGGAACTCGAAGATCGTCATTTTCGATGCAGATTGCTACAAGCGGTTCAACAGCGCGGACATCGCCCATAATCCGGAGCGCTTGGACGGCAGCGATTCTAACATCACGCGAATCATCTTCCAGGCAGGCTGCCAAAGCGTCGAATGCAGCAGGATTGCCTATCTTGCGCAAAGCCTCTACCGCCTCATACCTTACACCCCGGTCCGTGTCGCGCGCAAGCGCTATGAGCTCAGGCAAAGCCCGGTCTTCCTCCATATCTCCCACAAGCTTCACAGCTCGTCTTCTGACAATTGCGTCCCTAGCACTCAGTTTGTCCTCAATTAGTGGCCAGAGCTCGTTGCGCTCCATAGCCTTGAGGGCGTTGCATGCGCTGTAATACACATATGCGCTCTCGTCACATAGCGCACGTACCAGCGGGAGCAAAGCGGCAGCGCTATCACATGACGCCAACCCTTCCACAGCCCAAACCCTGACCCCTTCGTCAGGATCTGACAGAGCATCGATAAGGAGCGGCACGCACCTGGCATCTTCCAGTTTCGAAAGCCCGTATGCAGCAGCACGCCGCGTCTCGTTATCCTCGGCTGCTAACAGGTCGGCCAAAAGGCTGAGCAAGCGTGCCCTGATGGAGTTTACCTGCCCAGCTACCGTTTGCCGGCGGTGTGGATCCAGACTTCTCAGATCCCGCTCAAGGGTATTGAGCTGCTCAACCAGAGCCTCCATTCGCTCGGAGTCAATTGATGCTATAGACAAAAGACGCACCCCCGGCCCGTAGTCTCAACGGGCAACCTGAGCAGCAATCTACCTGTGAATTCGTAGGTTTTCCTGCAAACTGGCCTCAACCTACTTTGGTCCAAGCACGAACTTGTTCTCGGTGCCTGAAATCAAGCGTCTGATATTGGATGTATGTCGTACCACTACGAATACTGCCAATACGGCACAGGTTGCGATGTATGCTGAAGGATACCCCAGGAAGTAAGCGGCTATGGGAGTTATGGCCACTCCAACCATGGATCCCAAAGACGCGTACCTGAAGGCCCCCACCAAGGCTATCCATACTACGGCCAAAATCAGACCGACAGGGGGCATTGAGGCCAGGAGAAATCCAAAGGTGGTTGCCACGCCCTTTCCGCCCCTGAACCCCAGGAATATAGACCAATTGTGGCCGGCTACAGCAGCCAAGCCCGAAGCTGCAATCCACACGTCTTCAGCTCCAAAGGCCCGTGCAATGAAGACTGCGGCCATGCCTTTCAATGCGTCAAGCAGGAATGTTACGAATCCAATGGGGAAACCGAGTATGCGCAAGACGTTCGATGCCCCTATGTTTCCGCTTCCGTGCTTCCTGACATCCACACCAAGCAACGAAGACCCCAACATCAGGCCAAAAGGAATGGAACCAATAACATAAGAGAGAGAGAGCAGGACTACTGGCGATAATGTCATTAGGCTTCACCCTCCCGAACTAGTCTCTCGATCTGAACTGGACGATTATGGGGGTGCCCGAAAACTCGAACGCCTCCCTAAGGGAATTCTCCAAGTACCGTTTGTATGAGAAGTGGATCATCTCAGGGCAGTTACTCCAAACCACAAAAAGAGGCGGGCAAGCTGCAACCTGGCTTGCATAGAATATGCGAACTGCTCTCCCCTTGTCAGAAGGTGGAGGGTTTCGCAGAACTGCATCTTGAATGACTCTATTTACCTTAGATGTCTGAATTCGGCGCCTGTGGTGTTCTGCCCCTTCCTTGATTGCTTCCAGTAGGCTTGTTATTCTCCTTCCTGTGAGAGCTGATACGAACAGAAGGTCAGCATAAGTCATGAAATTCAGCATCGTCCTTACTTTTCGTTCATACTCTCTAGCGACGGTGCTGTCGCGCTCGACTGCATCCCACTTGTTAACCGCAATAACCCCTGCTCTGCCTGCTTCATGGGCATAACCAGCTATCTTCGTGTCTTGCACAGTCGGATCAGAGGTGCCATCCAGGACTGTCACTGCGACGTCACACCTGTCAACTGCATTGAACGCCCGCAGCACGCTGTAGCGCTCTACGCCGTCATCGACTCGGCCTCGTCGCCTGATTCCAGCAGTATCAATAATAACATATTTCGTGCCATCGTAATCAACGACTGAGTCTACAGCGTCGCGCGTCGTGCCCGGCGTGCTTGAGACGATAGATCGCTCTTCGCCGAGAATTCTGTTGACCAACGAAGATTTGCCCACGTTCGGCCTGCCTATTATTGCCACTCGGATGCTGTCATCATCCTCTTCCTGCTCCTCTGCATCCGGAGGGAATTCCTTCACGATGGCGTCAAGCAGGCTGCCTACGCCTATTCCGTGAACGGCAGACACAGGGATTGGATCTCCCAATCCCAGAGCGTAAAACTCGTAGTCCATATGGGTGGGATGGTCCACCTTGTTTGCAGCCAGCACCACTGGCTTGCCCGATATGCGCAGAAGGTGCGCGACGTCCTTGTCGTCAGGGGTGATGCCCGAACGAGCATCTACGACGAACATGATAACATCTGCCGCTTCTATGGCAAGTTCAGCGTGTCTTCTCGTCGCAGTTGAGATGTCATCGCGGGGATCCGCCTCAATTCCGCCTGTGTCAACAAGACTGAAGAAACGTCCTGACCACTCTGCTTTTCCGTAGACCCTGTCACGAGTGATCCCAGGGATATCGTCAACTATCGCTGATCGTCTCCCGATTATGCGGTTGAAAAGGGCCGACTTTCCGACGTTGGGCCTTCCAACAATGGCTACGAGTGGTTTGGCCAAATCAGTTCACCTCGCATTTAGGCAACCGGGCAATATGGAGTCAACAAGCCCGCGAGCACTGGTACGTGCGACGACAACGCGGACGCCTACGTCTGAGGCAATGTCATCTACGGTCACATCATCCAGAAAACACGTTTCGCCCCGCCGCAGCATCACATCTGGGATAACAACCAAGTCTCCAAGGTTGCCTCGTGCGGATTCTTCATGTAATGACTCGATGATATCCGAGCCAACCACAAGACCGGATACGGTTACTGAGTCACCGAAGAATCTGTTTGCCACAGGCAGGAGCATGACATTGAGTCCTTGGATCTGATTGAGGATGTTGCAAGCATCCCGGATTACGTGCGCCCCGAGAACGCCTGTGACCACGGTTGATCTCAGATTGCTTGGAGCCGACATTGGAAGCCTTGCTTCTATGTCGGCAAACTCGTCACAGAACAGACGTGCAAGCCCTATGCCATTCTCAATCTGCGGGTATCCGTCATACGCCTCAGCCGGAGGAAACGGCAAACACGCAAGGGAATAGAACTCATCCGCCCCATAAACAAAGTGAGTGCCGCTCTGGCTTGCACAGGTCTTCTGTGCTGAGTGCACTATTTCCAGAGTGCCACGAGCAATCTCGGCTGTTACAGGCGTTAGCTCAGGCAATCTCTGTCGATGGGCAGTGAGCCCTACTGGCACCACTCCAACTGAGGCGCAGGCAGGCCACAGACTCCACAGATCCTTGATGGTCCTATCAAGAGCTTCCCCATCATTGACCCCAGGCACCAGCACTACTTGGGAATGAAAGTGGATTCTCGCCTCTGCTAGTCTTCTCAGGGTGGTCATGATGGGAGAAGTCCGCCTTCTGCCCAGCAATTTGCGTCTAATCATGTCGTCCGTGCTGTGAACGGATATATATAGCGGAGCGAGCCTCATGTCTAGTATGCGCTGAAGATCGGCTTCGCCTACGTTGCTCAAGGTAACGAAGTTTCCTTGGAGAAATGAAAGCCGATAATCGTCGTCCTTGAAGTAAAGCGTATCTCGCATGCCTTCTGGCAACTGGTCTATGAAGCAGAAGATACATTTGTTCGCGCAATGCTTTTCACCATCGAAGACGAGTTCGTCAAATCCAAGACCGAGGCGGGGATCGTAGTCGTTGTTGAACACAATCTCCACTCTTTCCCCAGAGGGACGCTGGATTACAAGCTTCGTCTCAAAGGAGCTAACGTGGTACTCGTAATCTATTATATCGCGAATTGGGTGGCCGTTTACTGAGATCAGGAGATCTCCTGCACGGATGCCCGCCTCGTCGGCGCGGCTGCCCTGATCAACCCATGCGATTCTGGCCCGCGACTGGATAATAGGCTTCATACGCCAGTACCTCCATAAGGAATGAAAACGGAGAGGAAAGTGACACTCTCCTCTCCTCATTTTGTGAGCCTTCCCTGGCTATTGTGAGGGTCAGCGGACCCTGCTATTCAATGCCGAAGGGCGTCGTCGTCCCTAGATCCTTATACTTTGAATCAGTAATGGTGATATCGCTATCCAACTTCAGCTCAGCCACTAGCTGCTGCGCAGTCTTGGATTGCTGCATCTTAAGGCTCTTTTCTATGTCATCTTTGACATCCTCAAAGGCAGCTTCACGAGCGGCCTTCCTATCTGTGACCTTGATAATGTGATAGCCGAACTCTGTTTTTACAGGTCCGCTCATCTGGCCCGGCATGAGCTCGAATGCAGTCTTTTCAAATGCTTCTGTCATTCGTCCGCGAGGGAACCATCCAACATCGCCACCTGCTACAGCCGTCGTAACATCGAGCGATTGCTCCCTGGCAAGCTCCGCGAAGTCCGCACCTTCATCGAGTTGCTGTTTGATCTCCTTGGCTTCTTCCTCAGTTGCAACAAGTATGTGGCTGGCTATTACCTGTTCAGGTTCATCATAGTCGGACTTGTTTTCCTCAAAGAAGGCCAAGAGCGCATCCTCTTCGATAGTGATGTCCTTTGTGGAGATCTTGTAGACGAGGAGATTCATCTCTAGAAGGTCTCTGATCTGCTCATCAGTCCAACCATACTGAGAGAGCACCATGTCGTACGAAGACCCAATCTGATCCTTAAGTTGTTCGACTTCATTGTCGATCTCATCTGCAGTCACCGAGACGCCGGCTTCCTTAGCTGCCTGGCGCAACAGGACCTCGTTAATCAGTTCTGAGACTACGTCTTCTCCGTAGGTCTCTTCAAGCCTTGCGATGAGCTCCCGTCGGGATATTCTTTCGCCGTTAACGATGGCGACATGAGCTGAGTTTGTGTAAACTACCCATATGATTGCAGCCACTATGACTGCCCCTACAATTACGGCCAAACGAAGCAGAGCGGCTTTGCGCTTGTCCATGCTTGCCATCCCCCTTTTCAACTACGTCCACACTGGCATGCCTCTGTCAACAATAAACGAATCTTGCCCTAATAGAGTTCCATCTCAAAAAGCTACGGATAGTCTAGCATAGCAAGGCATGCCTGTCAACGAAAGCCCAGCATAACGCGGATATCGCAGTTTCGGCTCTAGTTATCGTCGTCTCCGTCAGTCGAACCCTTAAGCTTGCTTGGATCGTAGTTGATGCGGTCGGCAATGGTGACGACGTCACTATCTTTGCTTGCCTTCATATACCTTTTGTACTCACTGCGCTCCCTATCTTCCAATGCCTGCCGTATAGACAGACTGATTCGGTGTTCCTGTGGCCTAAGGCCAATGACCTTCACAGTCACGGTCTCACCTGCAGTTACAACCTCCTCAGGCCTTCCCACACGCCTGTCGGCCAACTGGGAAATGTGGACGAGCCCTTCAATCCCATCCTCAAGCCGCACAAACGCACCGAAGTCGACGGTTTTGGTTACGACTCCCGTAACCACAGAACCCACAGCGAACCGCTCGGCAACGTCCTCCCAGGGATCCGGCAGAAGCTGCTTGTATCCGAGGGATATGCGTTCCCGTTCGCGATCAACATTGAGGACCTTTACCTTAACCGACTGTCCTTCAGCGAGCACTTCTCCGGGATGCTTTATCCTCGACCACGAAATGTCGGAGATATGAAGCAATCCCTCAACTCCGTCTCCTATGTCCACAAATGCCCCAAAGGAAACGAGCCTGGTCACTGTTCCATCAAGAACCTGACCACGCTCAAGCGTCTCGAATGCGCTCTGTTTGGCCAGCCTCTCTTCCTCCTCAAGCACCTCACGATGGGAAAGCACCACATTAGAACGGAGCCTTTCTACTTCGCGCACCTTCATCCTCAGCGTCTGTCCAACATAGACACTCAAATCTTCAACGAACCTGCGCCCTACCTGCGACGCGGGAACGAAACCCCGAACCCCTATGTCGACAACAAGCCCGCCCTTAACAGCTTCAGTAACCTTGCCTTCGACAATCTCTCCGGTCTCCATGGCGTTCTCAAGCGTTTGCCACTTGAGGATGGTGTCGGCTCGCGTCTTCGAGGCATAAAGCGTGTCGGAACTCGGACGTTGAGAATCGTCGAGCACAACGTAGATCTCTTCACCTTCAGAAACCACCTCAGAAGGGTGTGAGATCTGCTCAATGCTCAAATGCTTCTTGAAGATGATCGCGTCCTCCCCTGGCTCGATCTCAACAGTTACTCTGTCGTCACAGATCTCCTTGACTCGAGCCGCGACTACATCTGGATCCGACGGGAATTCATGCGCCGGAGGCGTAATTGTGTCAGCGGCAGGCTGCTCCGCCTCAACCTCTGGCTTCTCATCTTCTGACACTGCCTTCTTCTCATCAGCCTCTGATGCCTCCGAATCGACGGCTTCCACTTGCTCCTCCTCGGCGACTGCTTCACCACCATGGGCGGCTGGCTCATCAATCTCAGCACCTGTTGCGTTCGCCTCGCACTCCTCAGGGCAAGTTGCGTCGTGTTCTTCCTTGGCACAGGAAGCTTCTGACGGTTCAACTGCGGCACACTCCGTTGTTTCCTCTGGAGCAGGCTCCGCCTGCTCGACCGCGATCTCTTCCTGTTTTTCGGCTAGTTCAGATGCCCTAGCCTCACAATCCTTTCCGTCTTGAGTCTCAAGACATCTTGCTTCCTCCGAGTTCCCCTCGATAATCTCGTGCATAGCGACCTTGACCTCCTCAATTACCCAACTAGGCGTGGATGCTCCGGCTGTCACGCCTATCGTGCGAGCGTTCCGGATTACCCCGTGATCTAGCCCGCACACGTTTTCCACCTTAAGGACCCGAGCACCAGCATCGCGGCATACTTCCGCGAGACGCATGGTATTGGCACTCGCTTTGCCCCCGATCACAACCATCAAATCTACTTCGCTGGCAAGAGCTCTAGCTGCCTCCTGCCTTTCAGAAGTGGCCGGACATATGGTGTTGACGGTATCGACCTCAGCTCCTCGGCTGCGAAGAACTTCAGCGACCGCCTCGAACAGGGACTGCTTCTGCGTGGTTTGTGCAACTACTGTGATAGGCCTGGAAGGCAGCGCTAGAGATTGCGCTTCATCTGTATCCGAGACTACCGCGATGTTGTCGGCTGCAAAAGCAGCCACTCCGCGAATCTCTGGATGGCGCTTGTCCCCAACCAGCACCACGTAACGGCCTTCATCATGCGCTCTCTCCACTTCCCTTTGTGCACGAAGCACATGGGGGCACGTGGCATCTACGAGCGTCAACCCCCTCTCCCGGGCAGCTTGAGCTATCTCAGGGGAGAGGCCATGCGACGGAATAATGAGAACGCGACCTTGAGCGGACTCAATTGAGTCAACCTGTTCGACACCGCATTCAAGGAGACTTGAGACTACATCAGGATTGTGGACCAATGGTCCCAAGGTTACGGCGCCAGCGCTACCTGAGCGCAGCGCTTCGCGCCCCGTATCGCTTGCAATGCGAACGGCCCGTTCAACCCCTTTGCAGAATCCGGAGTATGCAGCCTCCCTGATAATGGTATCAGAACTCACTTCGTTGTTGCCTTCTCCCAGTCTGCCAGGAATCTCTCTATCCCCGCATCGGTAAGCGGATGCTTGGTCATCTGCATCAGCACCCGGTACGGAACAGTAGCAATGTCAGATCCAGCTAACGCAGCTTCGATAACGTGCATTGGATGTCTGATGCTGGCAGCTATTACTTCCGTCGGAATACCGTGAATGTCGAAGATGGCAGCTATCTCGCCGACTACGCTCATTCCATCGGAGCTGATGTCGTCGAGACGTCCGGCGAACGGACTCACGTAGGTAGCGCCGGCTCTGGCAGCCAGCAGCGCCTGGCCAGAAGAGAATATGAGAGTGACATTGGTCATGATTCCCTTAGCCGAGAGCACTTTCACCGCCTTGAGCCCTTCAGACGTCATCGGTATCTTGATTACTATGTTAGGCGACCAAGCGGCGATTTCCGTTGCCTCGCGGACCATGCCTTCGGCATCGAGGCTGATGACTTCGGCGCTTACAGGCCCGTCTACGATTTCACAGATTTCTGCCACGACTTCCTTGAAGTCGCGTCCTTCCTTTGCAACAAGCGATGGGTTGGTGGTAACTCCACATACTATGCCCATCTCAGCAACTTCGCGTATCTCGTCAATATTTGCGCTGTCAATAAAAAGCTTCACGTTCGCACACTCCCAAATCCTCACGCAGTTATCATCAGTTGACTGATGCTTTGCATTATCTCCTCGGCGAGCTTCTCCGTTTCTTCCCGAACAACCTTGCCTGGGCCTGCAGCCTTCGGCCAGATGGGCTCGCCGAAAACAACTCTGACCAGGGGTTCACGGAACCTCCTCATCCCCTTGCGATGTTTCGAAATGGTTCCTACTATCGCTGCCGGCACTACCGGTGTTCCCGTCTGTATAGCGAAACGTGCTGCCCCCGGATGCGCCCCCTGCAGCTCCCCTGTTGCGCTCCGTGTGCCTTCCGGAAACATGCCCAGAACTTCCCCAGCCTTAAGTATGTCCATTGACTGTCGATATGCTTCACGGTCAACTCGACCGCGCCTAACAGGAAAGGCATGAAGCCTCCGTAGGAAGCTGGTGGAGATTGGGCTATCAAACAATTCGGCCTTGGCCATGAAATTAATCTGGCGCGGACAAGCACAGCCCAGGGCGATCGGATCGAAAGCGCTTGCATGGTTTGCAACAACGATGACCGGACCGTCCTCGGGCACGTTTTCTTTTCCTGTTATCTTGAATCCAAATACGATGGATAGATATACTTTCATCAGGGATTTTGCGAGATAATACAGCAAGCGTCAGGCCTCCCAAGAGCGGCTAACATCGTCTCGACCACTTCCTCAGGGGACAGCGTCGTGCAGTCAATAAGAACCGCATCTGGCGCCGGTCTCAGCGGCGAGACTTGCCTCGTACTATCGACTTCATCGCGTCGGTTGATCTCGTCTACGAGATCCGCCAGTTCAACATGGCATCCCTTCCTGGCGTAGTCGCGCTGTCGTCGTCGGGCCCGTTCTTCCGGTGATGCCGTAAGGTAGAATTTGTGTGCTGATTCTGCAAGCACCACGGTGCCTATGTCGCGGCCATCCATTACTACATCAACATCGAAGGCAATTGCTCTCTGGGCCTCAACCATGTACTTCCTAACTTCAACATATACTGACACCGGAGAGACTATCGCATCTACTTCTGCGGTTCTAATCTCATCAGTGACGTCCTCGTTATTCAGAATCGTGCGCTGTGCCCCATCTCCTGTAGGCTCAACTCTCATGGAAACAGATTTCGCGACCTCCAAGACCGCTGCTTCGTTGTAAGGGTCGAGGCCCCTACGAAGGACTTCCAATGCCAAAGCGCGGTAGAGGTCGCCAGTGCTAACATACCTGTATCCCAATGCATGAGCAAGCATACGTGCTACTGTGCTTTTCCCGGCGCCGGCCGGACCGTCTATTGCTATCGATCTCTCCAGCGACATACATCAACGCTCTCCAATCATTGTACAATTCTAACTTATTCTACGTCGGGGCCCTTATTCCTTCGCGACGGCAAAAAATCCTTCTGTACCTATATGCTTTACAATATTATGACATTGCCCATCTGTGTGCGGCCGGGCACAACTGGGTATGTCCGTCCCTTACCAGGTTCCTTGACGTTTGGACTGATCTCTTGTACCTCTATCTCCATCCGCCTCTCAGAAGATCCATCCAGTGCCGAGTCGATCCCGTCTTCGTCGGCGCCTTGCACCTCCACTTCCAGCAAGTCTCCCCTGTGCACAACTACTGCTGCGCTCCCATATCTGAAATCGGCGACAGGGACTCCGTTAACGAGCACTACAAGAGCGGGCAGGCAGCACTCTCTTCCGCTGCTGTTCTCGAAGGCAGATAGCTTGAGGAGTATCCCGCCGGCCTGTGCTGATGCGCCTGCCGACTCGTAGAGCTCACCTTGGCCCGAAGCTTCGCTGCGCGAAGCCTCCCACACCCATGTTGGGAGGCCTTCAATATTCTCTATCATCAACGCGGTTCTCGGAATGGCTCCCGAGAAGAGGAGGATTTGTACCCCTATACATGCTGCAAGAGACAGTCCTGCTAAAGTAGTGAACATGACTGTGCCAACATCCCAGTGTCGCAATGTGCTAGTTTCTCCTCCCTGCTCCCGCTGCGTTAAGGCCTGCGAGACGGCCCGTAGAGAACGCGGCCTGGAGGTTGTATCCTCCTGTCGGCGCGTCGATGTCGAGGGCCTCTCCTGCGAAGTAGAGCCCCGGAAGAAGCTTCGATTCCATTGTCCGTGGATCTACTTCGCGCAGCTCTACGCCTCCCGAAGTCACAATGGCTTCCTCAGCGGGCCTGGTGCGCAGAACCGTCAATGGCAGTTGCTTTATTGCCATTGCCAGCGCCAACCTTTGGCTAGACGTAACTTGGTTCGCAGGGGTAGTTTCGTCAACCTTGGCAAGGCTTATTACTACTGGGATGATGGATTTTGGCAGAAGCATCCCCAAGGAGTTCTTGAGCTGCTTCTTGGATGAAGCCACGAGGTCGCGCTGTATTCGGCGAACAAGCGTGGCCTCGTCGAGGGCTGGTTTGAGGTCGATGGAGAGTGTGAATCGTCCTTCCGTAAGAGTCTGCGACTCCCTAAGGGACCTGCATACTGCACGGCTGAGGCTAAGCACAAGCGGTCCGCTAACGCCAAAGTGCGTAAAGAGCATTTCTCCGAATTCCTGCCCTATTCTGCTTCCCCCATCGTACAGCGTGAGCTCAACATTACGCAGATTGAGACCTGCTATTGCTCCCGGCCAATCCTCAACGGTCTCCATTGGCACAAGTGCAGGCAGGGGTTTGACGATAGTGTGGCCTGCCCTGGCAGCAAATTCGTGCCCATCCCCTGTGCTTCCTGTTCCCGGATAGGAAATGCCCCCAGTGGCAACAACCACCGCATGTGCAGGAAGCTGCTGGCCATCGGAGTCAACAACGCCCCTCACCCGTCCGTCTTCCACGGCAAGCCCCGCTATTCGCTCACGAAACACGAATCGGGCCCCCTGGTCCCGAGCGTAGCGGAAGAGAGCGTTCCTAACGTCGGCAGCACGATCGCTCACTGGGAATACCCTTCGGCCCCGTTCGAC
>JAQVXE010000028.1 GCA_028709305.1 Bacillota bacterium
GCAGAGGTCAAGGTGGCCATCCACCCGGTTGCCGGACGTATGCCTGGGCACATGAACGTGCTTCTGGCAGAGGCCGATGTTTCATATGACAAGCTGTATGAGATGGACGACATAAACGACGAGTTCGCCCAGACTGATCTGGTGATCGTTGTGGGAGCGAATGACGTGATCAACCCGGCTGCGAACACGGCAGAGGGAACGCCGATCTACGGAATGCCAATCCTCAACGTGCACCAGGCTAAGCATGCCATAATCTTCAACTACGACACGAAGCCTGGATATGCAGGCGTCGACAACCCCTTGTATGAGGCGGACAATGTGACGCTGGTCCTTGGGGATGCGGCAACCACTGTAAAGGAGTTCATGGGCGAGCTGGACGCGGCTTCCGCGCCGCCTGCGGTGAGCTCGGCGCCTGACTCAGAAGGGGCTTACGTGCGCATAGCAAACGAAGCTCGCAAAGTCATTGTTGTGCCTGGGTATGGCATGGCGATAGCTCAGGCGCAGCGGGACGTGAAGGCTCTCATGGACCGGCTTGAGGCCGGCGGAGCAGAGGTCAAGGTGGCCATCCACCCGGTTGCCGGACGTATGCCTGGGCACATGAACGTGCTTCTGGCAGAGGCCGATGTTTCATATGACAAGCTGTATGAGATGGACGACATAAACGACGAGTTCGCCCAGACTGATCTGGTGATCGTCGTTGGGGCGAATGACGTGATCAACCCGGCTGCGAACACGGCAGAGGGAACGCCGATCTACGGAATGCCTATCCTCAACGTGTATCAGGCGAAGCACGCCGTGATCTTCAACTACGACACCAAGCCTGGATATGCAGGCGTCGACAACCCCTTGTATGAGGCGGACAATGTGACGCTGGTCCTTGGGGACGCGGCAACCACGGTAAAGGAGTTCATGAGCGAGCTCGGCAGCTAACCGTGGTCAGTAACTAGGAGAAAGCGCGAAGAACCCTTCACCCGGCGAGATCTGGAGTGGAGGGTTCTTTTCTGTGCATTGACTCATGATGGCTACCGCAGATCGTCTCATGGCTGGGGCCAGGCTTCTTGTGGTGCTGATGCCTTGAACGGACCGGATTTGAGAGATACGAGCGCTTTCTCTGTAAGTATGTTGGCGCTAAAGATGGCCACTCCACTAGCGCCTGTTGCCCGGACTACTTCGGCCAGAGCCGGAATAGCCTCATGCGCCTTGGCCACAGGGATGGAACTTGCGTCGATCGCTGCTATCACCCTTGAGTTGTTGGCGGCGAAGTCCAGTGCTGCCCTTGTTAGAGTATCCAGCAGGTCATGACTTAGCGTATAGGTGAAGACGACCACAAAGTCGAGGCATTCCTCTTCGGACCACTTCTTCCAATCCTGCATCCTCGTAAGAACGGCTTCTGGGTATGGGTAGACTGCAGCAGATATCAGGGTTCCGGGTGCAGCAGATCTAATGGCCCCTGAGAGCCGGACTACGAAGTCAGTCAGATTGCAGTGCCGCCAGTCGAACCATGCGTTCCACTTAGTTATGTTGAGCCTCACATCCCGAGGCTCAAAACCTAAGTCTGCTACAGCTAACTTCGTGATTGTGGGCGCGTAGTCGTAGGGGATGATGCGGCCATATGGATAACGGAGGTAGTCGAGATGGATTCCGTCGACACTGTATCGTTCCACCAGTTCAAGTGTAAGGATAAGCATGAATTCCTGGACATCAGGATGAGCGGGCGACAGGAAGTACCTATTTGACTCTGCTGCCGAGGGAATATGTCCGTCAAGCCCGACAGCTGCCCAATCCGGGTTGTTCAGAATGATCTGCGGCGGCGAGCCGCCTTCCGATGCCATTCCTGCACAGAGCGTTTCAAGCCAGGCATGAATCTGAACCCCCTGCCGTTGGCCCTCATCTATGGCGATTGCAAGGGGGTCGAAATCCGCAAATGCGGGGTTTTGCATGCCAACACTGCTCGGGTAGACTGTGTAGCCATCATAGAATGAATCCACAAAGATAATGTTGAAATTCGCATCGGCAAGCCTTTTTACATCCGCCCGGAGCTGCTCTTCTTCGGCTGCCGGCCGGTACCACGTTGCCCTGATGTTCAGTCGTCCCAGGTTGAATCTGCTATCATGCTTTACGTTGACTAGGTAGTCGATGATATTCGCTATCAACATAACTGCCTCGGGCGCTTCAAGATTCTCTCGCGCGAACAAGTTCTCTGAACAGTAAATGCCATACTCTGTTTCAACCACTGCTGGCTTTCCTGTTGACCACTTGGCCAGGATAATGGCATCTGAATCTACCTTGTTGATAAGCCCCTGCGTGCGTGCTACGGGCACGCCTAACTCAATCCCATGGAAGATCGGGTGCGACTTGGCCACAGGGACAATGAGATCGCTGCTTGAGATGCCGGTTGATGAATACTGGACGCCCATGACTGAGCTGAGCCCATAGTCGGTACGAGCGCGCCAGAAATCATCGTGAAGAGACGTATCATATGTAGAGAAGACTCGGCCCCCGGCTCTTGCGAAAGCCTCAACTTGGGTGGCGGCAAGTGCCGACATGCAGCTAGTCGCCGGAAGAATTAGTGCCTTGTATGATGAAAGAGCCCCGACTTCGATGTCGTGGTCGGAGATTACAGCTGCGGAAATGCCTGACCTTGCCAGTAAGCTCATGAGCCATGTAGCGTCAATGAACTCCTCGCTGTATACCCATGCTTTGAGGTCGGCGTAGTGCCTTGTATATCCTGAATCCAGGATTGCAACTTCTGCTCCTGTAGAGGTTCGGGGAGCTGGCGAAGAGGCGCGCACAGTAGCTTCCTGTCCGAAGGCACAGAAACAAACAAGCGTTAGCAATAGGACAGAGAGAATTGCGAAGGAACGATGTTCCAGCAAGATGAACTCACCTCATTCCGATCTTGCGGAGTTTGCATATAAGCAAGATTCTTCATTAGAGCCAACTTTTCCTCCAGCAAAGATAGTTTGCCAGATGCTGACTGGGCCCATTTGCACCACCTTTGGAGATAAAGTCTTGGCAAGGGCAGTCGATGACATTTACAGAAGAAAGGAGACCAGATGTGCTGCGTCGAATCATCGATTATCGCTTTAGCTATTTCCTAATACTACTGACTTGCTTCTGAGGAAGCCGCCATAGCATGTATCTGGAAACTGGGCATGTACACAGGAAGTGAACAAGTCCAGACGGTTTTGAGGCGGCCTGGTGCATTGGCTAGGGGGCTTCAGTCAAGAAGATAGGGTGCATGTGCCCGGAGGGTGATTCACGGATTGACAAGGCACATGCTTTAGAGGCAAGATTGGGTTAGAGCTGCACCTGCGGGACGTCTGTCTCAACGCGGTTTCGAGGGGAACGGCTTTTTGCGCAGGAGTGTGGGCTGGAATATGGATATTCAGGAGGTAGTTACGGAGATGGGTAGAACCAGGGGATTTTCAGCTGTACTTGGCATTGCATTGATTCTATCAATGATGATAGGAATCAGTGTGCCTGGATCGGCGGCGGCCAAGCCGCGCGTAGCTATTGTTTTCGCCACAGGCGGACTGGGCGACAAGTCATTCAATGACTCTGCCTACGATGGTATGAAGCGAGCAGAGAAAGAGCTGGGAATAGAGTTTGACAAAGTTGAACCGCAGGCTGTGGCAGAATATGAAACCTTGCTGACACGCTTTGCACAGACCCGCAAGTACGAACTGATCATATCTATCGGCTTCGACCAGGCCGATGCCTTGCAGGTCGTTTCAGCCAGGTTCCCCAATCAGAAATTCGCCATTGTAGATACGGCAGTGGACGCTCCCAATGTGGCTTCTTACGTATATAAGGAAGCGGAGCGCGGATTTGTGGTTGGTGCTATAGCAGGACTTATGACCGCGAAGAAGGACGATCCACGTATCGTCTCCGGTAAGCAGATAGTTGGAGTTATTGGCGGGATGGACATACCGCTCATCCGAGCCAACGTTGCGGGCTATATTGCTGGGGCCAAATATGTGAATCCTGGAGCCGAGGTAAAATATGTATATGTTGGCGACTGGGCTGACCCGGCCAAGTGCAAAGAGATGGCCAACGCCATGCTGGACGAGGGCGTTGACGTTCTGTGGCTTGCAGCCGGCCGTTCAGGCCTTGGCGGCATCAAGGCGGCAGAGGAGCGTAACCGCTACGCGATAGGCGCCGATTCGGACCAGGGCTATCTCGCGCCCAACCATATCCTGACCAACGGAATGAAACTCGTGGACCGAACAGTATACATTGCTATCAATGATGTTCTGAAGGGCCAGTTCAAGTCGGGTGTTAATATGCTTGGGTTGAAGGAAAGGGCGCTTGGCTATTCGAAGAGCCTGGTTCCCGCAGATATCATCTCGCAGGTTGACAAGCTCGCTTCCCGAGTTGTATCAGGCGATATTGTTGTTCCAGACGAAATCGACAAGGTCGAGCCCTGGCTCAAGTCTCAAGGCAAGTAGCTTGCGTCCAGTCAATCGAAGTTACATGTGAGTGCAACGGGCGGGGGGATGTTCTCCCCCTGCCTTGCCAGGTTTAATGCGGAAATGGGGTTCTTCTTACGATGCATGCTGTTCGAATGGAGAACATAACGAAACGCTTCGGAAATGTTGTGGCCAATGATGCTGTGGATTTTGATGCCTCCCCCGGTGAGATCCATTGCCTTCTGGGCGAGAATGGGGCCGGCAAGAGCACCCTAATGAGGATATTGTTTGGGCTTTGCCGCGCCGATTCAGGCTTCATTTACGTAAATGGCGAGCCGGCAACCATATCTTGTCCACGCGATGCGATTGCCCTGGGGATAGGCATGGTGCATCAGCATTTCATGCTTGCTGAACGTCTTACAGTTGCTGAAAACATAATTGCCGGAAGTGAACCGCGCAGACATGGTTTGCTCGACTATGAACGGGCGCGCCAGAAAATCGCGGAGGTTTCGCAGCGCTATGGCCTAGCGGTCAACCCAGATGCCATGGTAGAGGAGATTTCCGTTGGCCAGCAGCAGCGAGTCGAGATACTCAAGGCTCTCATGAGGGGAGCGCGCGTTCTGATCCTGGATGAACCGACTGCAGTTCTCACTCCCCCTGAAGTGGACGAGCTTTTTTCTGTGATGCGTGCCCTCAGGGCTTCAGGCACTACTATCATATTCATTACGCACAAGCTCAAGGAGACGATGGAGATCTCCGATAGAGTGACTGTATTGCGTGACGGCAGGACTGTCGGCGTCGAGAAGACGTCTGACGCCACATCCGATGGCCTTGTGGAGATGATGGTGGGGCGCAGCCTTCCCATACATGACGATCATCGGGCGCCGGCACAAGACATCATTTCGCTTGAGCTCAAAGACGTTTCAGTGGCTGGAAGGAAGGGCAGCCGCGCTCGATTGAGCAGTGTGAATCTGGCCGTGAGACGCGGTGAGATCTTGGGGATAGCGGGTGTTGATGGCAATGGCCAGCTTGAACTGGAGGAAGTTGCGACCGGGTTGCGCAGGCCCAGCCAGGGCAAGCTCATCATCAATGGCCAGGATGTAACGGGCTTTGATACCAAAAGGATTAGAGACAAGGGTGTTGCCTACATACCCTCTGACCGGCTCAAGCGAGGAATGGTGAGCCCCTTCAGCTTGGCAAGGAATTCGGTTCTTGGAATGCAACATAGCGCACACTTTAGCACGCGCGGGGTTCTCCAGGAGGATGTAGTGCGGGAACATGCAGAGAGTATAGTAGATCTATATGATGTGCGCGCTGAGTCGATCGATCAGCCTATTGGCTCCCTGTCTGGGGGGAATCAGCAGAAACTAGTGGTAGGAAGAGAGCTGACCCGCCCCCACAGTGTTGTGATTGCGGCACAACCCACGCGCGGGTTGGATGTCGGGGCAACCCATTACATCAGGGAACAGATACTTGCCAGCCGCAACAGGGGAAAGGCGGTTCTTCTCATATCCGCAGAGCTGGACGAGATACTTGAGCTGTCAGATAGGATAGCGGTCATATATGAGGGCCAGATAATTGACGTGCGCCGCGCCGGCCAATACACCGAGCGCGAGTTGGGCCTTCTCATGACAGGGCAGAGGAACGGGGTGTGATCGATGGACTTGTCAGGTGATAGGTCAAGCAAGTTGTCAAAGAGGAGTATTGAATGGCTTGCCCGTCCCGGGTTTTCCAGATTCATGTATTCGGCGGTCGCCGTTCTGCTGGCGCTGCTGATAGGGGCTATTCTGATCGGTGCCTCTGGCTATAGCGTCAAGGAGGCATATTACAATCTTTTCATGGGCGCCTTTGGAGGAGTATACAGCCTTGCAACTACTGTGGTGATGTCCACTCCACTGCTTTTCACAGGACTTGCAGTGGCATTCGCTTTTCAATGCGGCTTGTTCAATGTGGGCGCTGAGGGACAGCTGTATGTTGGCGCTTTGGCGTCTGCCGTGGTTCCTCTGGCCCTCGGAGGTCTGCCGCCGGTGCTCAGAGTGACCATGGGGCTTCTGGCAGGGGCAGGCGCAGGCGCCGCATTCGGGTTTGTGCCCGGATACCTCAAGGCGAAGCTGGGAGCGCATGAAGTCATCACTACGATCATGCTCAACTACGTGGCAACGTTCCTCACGACTTTCCTGGTCAAAACCTACTTCAGAGATCCGGGCCCAGTAGACCAGACTGTTTTGCTTCCCCTCGGTTCGAGGCTCCCTGAACTTATTTCAGGGACCCGGGTTTCGCTTGGCGTAATAATCGGTGTTCTTGCTGTCGCGCTTCTCAACCAAGTGATACGCAGGAGTGTGCTCGGCTACGAGATACAGGCTGTCGGGAAGAACCCACATGCTGCCGAGTATGGCGGGGTGAATGTGAGCGCAAGAACGATTCAAGCCATGATGATAAGCGGAGCAGTAGCAGGTCTTGCCGGCTCTGCTGAGGCAATGGGAACCTTGTACCGCTTCATTCCATACTTCTCGCCCGGCTATGGTTTCACTGGGATTGCGGTAGCAGTCATCGCCGGCGAAAGCCTATGGGCGGTGATCCCTGCGGCCCTTCTTTTCGGAGCACTTCAATCAGGCGGCCAGTCGATGCAGCTCTTTGCAGGGATACCCATGGAGCTTATGACTATGGTGCAGGGGCTTGTGATACTGTTTGTAGCTGCGCCGGCTCTGGCCAGCATGCTCATTAAGCGCAAGAGCAGTTCGGAGGAAGGCGGTGGCCGGGCATGAGCGGATTTGCTGACATAGTTCTCAACGTGAATAACCTAGCTGCTACCATAAGGATGGCGACACCAATAGCCTTGGCTGCGATGGGCGGGGCTTTCTCTGAAAGATCCGGAGTGGTGAATATCGGGATTGAAGGCATGATGCTCACCGGTGCATTCTGTGGAGTGCTGGGATCGTACTTTACGGGCAGCCCATGGTTGGGAGTTTTATGGGCGGTCGCCGGAGGGGGACTTGTAGGTGCCCTGCTTGCCGTATTTGCCATTCGCCTCAAGGCGGATCATGTGGTAACAGGAGTGGGAATAAACATCCTAGCATCAGGGGCTACAACATGGCTGATGCAAGTCATATGGAAGCGCAAGGGAGCGTCTGACCTCGTTTCAGGCCTTGGAACGTGGTCAGTGCCTGGGCTGCGCGACATTCCGGTTCTCGGCACGATTCTTGGCACTCATTCGCCCCTGGTTTACATCAGCTTCATGCTGATTGTTCTTGGTTGGGTGTTAATGTTCAAGACGCCTTTGGGGCTTCGCATGAGGATGACGGGAGAGCATCCGGAGGCAGCTGATACAGTAGGCATCAATGTGCATGCGACACAGTACTTCTGCGTCATCCTCAGCGGCTGCCTTGCAGGACTTGGCGGAGCATATCTTTCCCTTGCTCAGCTCAACTGGTTCAGCAAGGACATGTCTGCCGGGCGCGGTTACATGGCTTTGGCTGCATGCATTTTTGGCGGCTGGAACCCCATTGGGGGCCTGGGCGCCAGCTTCCTGTTCTCGTTTACAGATGCCATACAGATGCGAATGCAAACAGCTCAGATACCATTGGCTGTGGAGATAATACAGATGATCCCCTATGTCTTGACCATTCTGATCCTTGCAGGGGCAGTGGTTCGATCCAGGCCCCCGGCGGCCTTGGGCAAACACTACGAGTCGGGGCATGGCAAGAAGTGACTGGGTTAATGCGGGTTTCTCGGACTCCAGGCTGATAGTTATCTTTGTGGCACAGTAGGAACTGGAACAGGCGCCAGGTTTGAGCCTTCCAGGCCTCTTGTGCCCTCTTTTTCTGAGGAGAGCGGCCAAGAGCGCCGAAGGAATGGAGGGTTTCGGCAAGAAGAATAGGTAGAAGAGAGCCAAGGATAGGTGCGCTAGACCTTGGCTGGAGAGGAGGATGGGGTTTTGAGTTGTGTAGACGTTAGGAGAATCGACGTATCCGAAGTTACAGATGCAGTGCATAAGCTCTGTATGAAGGTTACATGCAAGCTCCCTCCCGAGAATATCGTTGCTCTTCAAAGGGCTATGGAGGAAGAAAAATCACCCCAAGGCCGGCAGGCGCTTGCCAGAATACTCGAGAATCACAGATTGGCGGGGGAGTTGATGCAGCCCGCGTGTCAGGACACTGGCATCGCTGTAGTCTTCGTTGAGCTGGGGCAGGATGTGCACATGTGCGGCGGCGACCTGCAACAGGCGATCGATGAAGGGGTTAGGCGCGGGTACACTGACGCATATCTCAGGAAATCGGTCGTGGATGACCCGCTGTTCGAAAGGATCAACACTAAGGACAATACCCCGGCGATAGTCCATCTTCAAATGGTTCCTGGTCGTTCGGTCGCGATTACCGTTGTTGCCAAGGGCGGCGGGGCTGAGAACATGAGCGGCCTTGCCATGCTAACACCGGCATCCGGGGCGGAAGGTGTCCGGAAGTTCGTTGTGGAGCAAGTTCGGAAAGCTGGTCCTAATGCATGCCCCCCTGTGATTGTAGGCGTGGGTGTGGGCGGCAACTTTGAGACTGTAGCGTTTCTCGCCAAGAAGGCCTTGCTCCGGCCGCTCGGAGAGGCGAATCCGAACCCGAAGTATGCAAGCTTGGAGAAGGATTTGCTGGGCGAGATAAACAGACTGGGCATTGGCCCCCAAGGGTTTGGGGGAACCGTAACTGCCCTGGCAGTGCATGTGGAGGCTCATCCGTGCCACATAGCGAGCCTGCCTGTGGCGGTCAATCTCAACTGTCATGTTGCGCCGCACTGCACTGCGGTACTGTAATTTGCCGGAGGGGTTATTAAATTGGCCATAAAGATCGATACTCCACTTTCGGACAGGGTTGTGTCTTCCCTGAAAGCAGGAGACGAGGTAAGCATGAGCGGAGTGATCTACATCGCCCGCGACGCCGCGCACAAGCGGCTGGTTTCGCTCATCGAGTCAGGCAAGGATCTTCCGTTTGATCCACGGGGCCAGATAATTTACTATGCAGGTCCCACTCCACCCAAGCCTGGTCAGGTAATAGGTTCGGTGGGACCCACTACAAGCGGACGCATGGATCCATACACCATACCCCTGCTTGAGCAGGGGCTCCGAGGAATGATTGGGAAGGGATACCGCTCTGCTGCTGTTCGTGAAGGCCTCGTGAAGCACCGCGCGCTCTACTTTGCAGCCATTGGAGGTGCCGGAGTGCTTGCGGGCCAGTGCATGAAGTCTGCAGAGCCCATTGCCTACGCCGAACTGGGGCCTGAGGCTCTGTGGCGCGTGGAAGTGGAGAACTTCCCTGCCTTCGTGGTCTACGACATACACGGCGGCGATCTCTATGAGGAAGGAACTAGCAAGTACCGGGCAACGGAAGATCTCAAATAGGGCCCGGGTGGAGCAAATAGCTGCAGGTAAGCTCAAAGATGCTTTGTGTAACATTGCAATATTGCACCGGGGAAGGGATGAAAGATGGTCGATTTCGACTATGATTCGACTTATCCATCTCGCCGAAGTCCTGTGATGGGGTGCCGCGGAGCAGTGGCGACGAGCCATCCCTTAGCCGCCCAGGCAGGCATTAACATGCTTGCTGCTGGGGGAAATGCGATGGATGCCACACTGGCAATGGCGGCGGCCCTGGTAGTTCTCGAACCGACATCCTGTGGGCTAGGAGGAGATGCCTTCGCGATCGTTTGGGATGAAGGGAAGATGCACGGGCTCAATGCATCTGGCAAGGCGCCGATGTCGCTTTCTGCTGACAGCTTGCGAGCGTTGGGGATGACTGAGATGCCCAAAGAAGGCTGGGAATCTGTGACGACGCCCGGGGCAGTATCGGCATGGAGCGCGCTATATGGTCGTTTTGGTTCGATGCCGTTCCGCGACATTATGGCCCCGGCTATCCATTATGCGAGCGAAGGCGCTCCAGTTCCGCCCATTATAGCAGGATACTGGCGAAGTGCTGAGAGGCGGTACGGCGGGCGTGGAGGTGTGTATGCCGAATTCGAACGTGTCTTCTTGCCCGGCGGCAGAGCGCCTCGTCCGGGAGAGATCTTCAGAAACCAGGATCTTGCAGAAACCCTCCAGTCCATAGCTGCTTCGTACGGACGCTCTTTCTATAAGGGCAGTCTGGCAAGGGCCATCGCCGAGTACTCGGAGGCGAGTGGCGGCTACCTATCCATTGACGATTTCCTTGAGCACTCGCCCGAATGGGTGGATCTGGTGTCCATAAACTACAGAGGGCTAGACATATGGGAAATTCCTCCCAATGGGCAGGGGATAGTTGCATTGATGGCTCTTAACATCATGGAAGGCTATGATCTGGAGGGTGCGGATCTTCTGTCTCCGGAGGTGCTGCATGTTGTCATTGAAGCCTTAAGGTTGGCCTTTGCAGATGCGCATGCCTACATCGGCGATCCTCGCCATGTTGATGTGCCCACGCGCGAACTGCTGTCGAAGCACTACGCGTCCCATAGGAGGAGACTGATCCTGTCTGACAGAGCTATTGAGGATCCGGCGCCTGGTGAGCCCCGAGGAAGCGGGCGGTGGGAGGGTTCCCACGGGGATACTGTGTATCTTTGCGCTGCTGACTCTGGTGGGATGATGGTGTCGTATATACAATCGAACTACATGGGATTCGGCTCTGGAATTGTGATTCCAGGCACCGGAATATCCATGCAGAACAGGGGAGCTGGCTTCTCTTTGCAAGAAGGGCATCCTAACGAACTTGCTCCCGGGAGAAGGCCGTTTCATACCATTATCCCGTCATTTGCCACCCGAAACGGGGTTCCCATTGCCGCTTTCGGAGTGATGGGAGGAGACATGCAGCCCCAAGGGCATGTTCAGGTCGTTTCCGGAATCATCGACGGCAAGCTCGACCCACAGGCGGCCATTGATCGTCCACGTGTGCGTGTGATGGCCGATGGCAGCGTAGCGGCAGAGCCGCTCATCAGTGACGATGCTTTGGATGCGCTGCGCCGCATGGGGCACATGGTCAGGGTTGAGAAGAACCCGGCTGGGTTCGGGGGAGGCCAGATGATCTGGCGCGACCCCGACACAGGGGTGCTAATTGCAGGGAGTGAGCCGCGAAAGGATGGATGCGCCATTGCACTATGATCGACAAAGGGGGGAGTGGAATGCGTAGGCCTGCTTCACGAGCGTATGTGCTAGGAGCTGCGCTCATCGTGATAGGCCTGGTGATCCTGCTTAAGAACTTAGGCATCATAGGTCTCAATTTCCGCGATCTCATAGGCGATTACTGGCCATTGCTCATTGTGGCTGTGGGGCTTTTCTGGGTGCTAAGTCCGGACGAAACGGAATCTCAAGAGCGAGGAGCGGTTGACGGGCAAGACGAGGCGGAAAGCTCCAGCGAAGCTCAGCGCGATCCTGTGTTTATTCAAGAGGATAGGGTGGACCAGGGCGATCTCTGCCAGGAAGACTCTGGCGGCACAGGCGATTATGGCTGTGAGCCTGACGTGAGAGCGAGAGAGCTCGCTAGACGTCGTAACACTGTAGGCTGGGTCACAGCAATAATAGGATTACTCATTCTCGGCAGCAGTACTGGGCGCTGGGCATTGGATGGGAGCCATGCGGGAGGCGTATTCTGGGCAATTGCCGCTGTCTTGATCGGCCTCGCTATGGCGAGATCCTCGGGTGAACCAGGCCAGGACGGCAGGACAAACTGGGCTGTGCTGAGCGGAATCGAACATAGGCAACCGGGTTGCGTTTTGCGGAGCGGTTCGTATTCAGCGGTGTGCGGCAATATCCTATTGGACCTGTCAGTTGCACACATTCCTGATGCAGATACATACTTGGATATCACCGCAGTCCTTGGCGGCGTACAGGTGATACTACCGCCAGAACTACCTGTAAGGTGCGAAGGGACAGCGATCCTCGGAAATGTGAATGCGTTCGGGCATGCTGCTGCGGGCGGCTTAGCCAGCCGCGATTTCGTCCGTCACGGCTCTGACGACTCAAGAGGTTCTCTTTACATTAGATGCCGCTCCATATTGGGCTCTATCGATATACGGTAGGACTTTGTGTGCTACATTGCCGGCACATTCCCGCCTAGATGAGGTGGCAAGGGCAATTAGGGATTGGGCCTCAGTTCTGGCGGCTCAGGCCCTCTCTTACTATCCCATGTGCAATAAGAGATCTTGACAGACTCTTTGACATGTCGTCAGTTTCCCAGAAGGAGTCGTGAAAATCGTAGCGAACACGATTAAGGTGGCCCCAGTGCGTATGGAAGACGCCAGGAATCGCATACGTCTGCAGGAAACGCAGATGCCCTGGGATAGATGAAATAGGGGGAATGACAAATGCGTTCGACAGGAATAGTGAGGAAAGTTGATGGGCTGGGACGGATCGTGATTCCCATGGAAGTCCGAAGGTCTTTGGAGATCTGTGAGAACGATCCTGTTTCCATTAGTGTGGACGGGGAGACCATAGTGCTAAGGAGGCACAGACCTTTCTGTACATTCTGTGGCAATACGGAGGGCATAAGGAGCTTCAAGGGAAAGAATGTGTGTGAAGAATGCCTGGCTTTGATAAGGCAAATAGGCTAGCACTGGCTAGCCCGTGAACCTTGATGACGTGACTGAAGGGAGGATCCGAATGCCAGATCACGGTAGAAACAAGCGTCGAGTCAATCCTGTATGGTACGGCGCAGTCCTGCTAGTTGGAATCATAATTGCTGTGTTTGCGCTATCTGCGGCGCGGCGCTCAGACATACAGGAAGAGGGCGAGGACGGGACAGACGCTTCGGAGCCTGCGCTTTCTTGGAGAGTGGATCTTCCCGACGACTGGAGGATTGCCCCGGGAGAGGATGACAGCGCTAGATTTGTGGTGGAAGGCTTCACAGTAGGCGGAATCAAGAAACTACCTGGACTCTCTGGAGGAGAATGGGACCTCACCGTCTTCTTGCCGGAGGGCAGGGAGATTCTGTCCTCTACACAGGTAGCTGTTGAGGCTGGATGGGGCGTCGTGTTCGACATATCAGTCTCGGTACAACCGGAAGGTGCCAGCTCCGAGCAGGGTTTGGAACCTGACGAATCTCAACCATACATGGCCGCGCCCACCAGGCCCGAAACCCATTGCCTAATTCCGCTCGAAGGCGCCACTTGGGACGTGTGGACCAGGGAGAACGTAGGCTTCTCTCCGCCTGCGGCCAGAGAAGCTGCCTTCTTTATTATCCAGGGTTTGAGATGGGCTGAAGAACATGAAACGTCTTTGCCTGGAGAAGTAGCAATGATTGCCGCTACGTCAGATGAAGCGTACCCTGACGGACGCATTTGGGGAAAATTCGACGTGGAGATCACGGTTCGCAATACTTCTGACAACGACGCCCGAAATCTCAAGGTCTTGGTAGCCAAGGTGATCTCGAACCCAGCATATCTCGAGCTCGACACTGTGGTTGATACAAGCCTCGAGCAGGTAGCCGCCCTTGATCCCGGTGAGACCAGCATTTTGAGACTTGCGGGTCTGGAAGCTGGCCACCCCGAGAAGGACTACGAAGTGATTGCTGATGTTGTTGGCGGAGGCCGTCCACTCAAGCTGCGAGTGCGAAGGGCATTCCCACCAGGCTCAGAGGACTAGCATTTCAGCTGATGCCTGATCCCCTGTTGTCGTCGACAAGTTGCGCCAGGGCGGTTGCGGTCAACCGCCCTGCGCGTAAAGGCGGGGGTCTCTGTAGCGTGACATTTGCTGAGTCCCCCGAAGACGATGGAGGATCAACCGACACATTTTCAGTATTGCGACTGTAGGAACTTGCGGTCATGTTGTCGAATGAACTAACAGGATAACCTGCTTCTCCGAGCCTGCACGCCTAACGCTCCTGGTTCAATTGGAGTTAGGGCATGTAGGCCGATAGGGTGCGTTTGGAAACGGGCGCGCCTCCCGCATGGAAAGGAGAGTAAGCACCGGGTATTGGGGCCGGGGCCTGCCACCTTTCTGTGGCAACCGGCCTTTTTTCATTGCCCATCGTTTGCTTCTCCTTTGGACTGGCCCAGTTGCTGGCGGCCATGTTAGCTATTGGGGGGGAGGTTTGGGCGACGCGGCGGAGCGCCGCGAAACAGTGTTGTGAATGGGGGTGAGGGATTGAAGGAACATGCTGGGCTGCAGGGCTGGGGTGAAGGCCAAGGAAGTTCTGGGAATAGGCGGGCTGCAGTGGTTGCCCTCGTCGTTATCTGCGCAATAGCTGTAGTGTTCGTTGCATTGAAGCATCGGCTCGGCACGCGATCCTACGTATTTGCCGTGGTCGGTGACAACCAAGGGCGGAACGAGGTCTGGGATATTGTGATGGACGGGATCAATTCTGACCGTCCCGACTTCCTGTTTCACTGTGGAGATACAGTTGCATCTGGCACGAGAGCCCAATACGATGACTTCCTCAAGGGCGCAGAGAGGCTTCGAGTGCCTTTGCATGTTGTTCCCGGAAACCATGATGTGCGTGGAGAGGGGCGAACGTCCTTTGCCGAACTTGTAAGGGATCCGCCCTACTATTCATTTGAACATAAGGGAGCCAGATTCATAGGCCTCGATACGTCTGAGGGAAGAATCGATAGTGTTCAGCTAGAATGGCTCAAGGCCGAACTTGCTGAGGATGGCCCGAAGTTCATCTTCATGCACATTCCGCTCTACGATCCACGTCCAGGGGGTGACCACTGTTTTTTGGATCAGGGCCAAGCAGCAGAGTTGGAAGAGCTCTTTGGCGCAAGCCACGTATTGGCCGTATTTAGCGGACATGTCCACATGTTCAGCCATGCCGAATGTGACGGCGTAGAGTACGTGACTACAGGTGGCGCAGGAGCTTTGTTATACGCCTCTGAGGACGAGGGCGGATTCTACCACTACGTCCTGGTTGAAGTCGACGGCGACCAGGTTGAGATAAAGACCAGAAGGGTCGATGTGGAGTTCGAAGAAGCTTCTGTGACGTTGTCAGGCCCCGATGGCAGAGTGGAATTGAGCCTCGGCCAACTGGCGCAGATGGAAACGGTCGACGTTGAAGCAGCTTTCGAAAACAAATTCGGGAACCTTGGCGGGCATGGAATCTATGCAGGGGTTCCAGTTAGCTCCCTCGTTGAAATGGTTGGAGGTTTGGAGCCGGGTCAGACTCTTGTTGTAACATGTGATGACGGGTATTCTCAGGACTATGCGTATGAAAATGTATATCCTTCGGATCAGTGGGCAGAGATACAGGGCCCTATGATCCTTGCCTATGAGAAGGACGGAGCCACTTCACCCAGATGGCCGGAGTCGCCAAGGCTTGTCATGGTGCCTCCCGACGGGGTATACAGTAATGATGATTGCGCTAATACGTCCGTGCCTGGGCAGGGATGGAATCTTTACGAATCTGCCGGAGCCAGATGGGCGCGGAATGTGAGTCGTATTGAGGTTAAGGATTGACTCTGTAAGTTGGAATCTGAGGAGGTATTCGCATGAGGAAGAATCGTTTAGCACTGGCCATCTTGCTCGCTCTTGTAGTGGGCTTAATGGCGATGCCGGCGCATTGGATGCCTGCAGAGGCCCAGAGCAAATGGCAAGTCGAGGTAGTTTCAGGAAAGACAAGTGTTACTCTCGCGGAGGCCGATTTCAACAGGATGAAACCTGTGTCGGCGAAGGCCGCTTTTCTGCGGACGACCGGGCGAATAGAGGGTCCAGCGCTATACAAGGGCGTGCCAATGGAAGAGATCTTGAAGAAGGTCGGGGGTATCAGCCCTGGCGAGGCCATTCGTGTGACCGCACGTGATGGGTATGCCATGACCTACAGCTATGCTCAAGTTGGCGGAGGGATCCTTACCTACGACGGTCAGCAGAGAGCTCTGCGAATAGGCGGAGTGACGATGTACCTTGCTTACGAGTCGGAACGGGACACTGCTGACAAACTTCCCAGGATAGTCTTTATGGATAAGGACAAGATGTCGATCACAGATGGGCACTTCTGGGCAAAATCTGTGGCGAAGATAGAGGTTGTTCCAGGGGTAGATGACTGGATCATCACCCTTAATGGACTGGAGAAGACTGCTTTTGACCGTGCAACTTTTGAGAGCACGATAACTTGTCCTGATACGCCTCACCCGGGAGTCAAGTGGGAAACAACCGAGAAGGATGGAAGCACCTCTGTATATGAAGGCCTTCCGCTCTGGGTGTGGGTAGCTATGATGGACGGAGGGGATTCTGCCGCAGGCCACTACCGCTTCAATGATTCTCTTGCACGCAAGGGCTACAAGGCTGTGGTGATATCCAGGGACGGGTTCTCTGTGGAACTCGATTCCAGCTTGATTGCGAGGAACGACGAGGTAATCCTTGCCTACAAGAAGAATGGGAAGTACCTGTCGGAAAGCGACGGCCCACTTCGACTAGTAGGAGGAGACCTGCCTTCTAGAAAGCATCAGGTAAAGCAGGTTGTTGAGATCAAGCTCCAGGGCATTTAGATGAGGAGCCTATGAAGGCTAGGAGAAGAATGTTTGCCGGCGCAAGCGCATGCCACTCGGCGCTGCGCCGGCAACCTGGCGCTAAGGCCGTACTGTTATGGAGGGCTGGCGACTGATGAGCGCAGGACCGAAACGAAAATCCTATTACTTCAGCACGAGAGATCTTGTCCTTATCGCGGTAGTGAGTGCCGCCGGGGGAGTTCTCAGCACTTACGTAGGATATCTGGGCAATCTCATGAACAAGGCTGTCGGTGTGCCTTTTGGTGCAGGGCAATGGATGGCTGGCCTGCACGTCTTCTGGTTCGTTTTTGCCAGGGCGGTTGTTGGGCGCACTGGAGCCGCAACCCTTGCAGGTGTCCTCAAGGGGCTTGTTGAGATGTTCGCAGGCAGCACTCACGGGCTGCCCATTGTTCTTGTTTCACTTGTTGAAGGATTGCTAGTAGATGCAGTGCTACTGCCTGCGGGGAGAAGGCCATCGCTCGGGTCACTGTGCCTTGCCGGCGGAATTTCGTCAGCTTCGAATGTCCTTGTATTCCAGGGTCTCTACTTCTCCGGCGTGTCGGTTGGTTATGTTGGGCTGATGACGGCCTTTGCTTTCGTGTCCGGAGCAATACTCGGCGGATACTTCGCTGTGGGCGTGCTAGATGTTGTCTCGTCTGCCCGCGTTCTCAACCTTGACGAAGAGGCAGAGGGCACGCGGCGGGCTCCGTCTTTTCGCGTGATAGCCACCCTTGCTCTTGCAGCTGTGCTGGCAGGCGGCGCCATATACTATTACACTCAAGTCTTCCAACCGTTCTGGACAGGCCCTACATGCCGAGTCGAAGGAATCGTGGAACTTGCTTACGATTACAGGCCCATTGATTTCGAGGATGAAAGCGTATCAGTTACAGCTGAGCTGAAGGGGGCGGTCACCTATGTTCCCCCCACTGAGTATGCAGGAGTGCCTCTGGTCTCAATCCTTGAACGTGCAGGCCTTCGGAAGCAGGCCCGTGAGGTGCGGGTTGTTGCCTCTGATGGCTACTACGCAATATTCGACCTCCATGATGTGGTGAATCGGCCCGAGGTCATTCTCGTGCAAGAGGACGATACGTTGCGTCTTGTTGCCACAGGATATGAGGGCGCCTACTGGGTTAGGATGGTTTCCAAGATAGTGGTGTGCGGCGATGATTGAGATTTCCGGTCTGAACGTGCGATACTACGGCTGTTCTGAGCTTGCCCTAAGAGATATTGCCCTGAGTGTGGGGCCTGGAGAGAGCGTCTTGGCAACAGGGCCCAGCGGGTGCGGCAAGTCTACATTAGCGCTTTGCTTGGCAGGCTTCATTCCCCATGCGATCGGTGCCGAAATGACGGGCAGCATAGAAGTATGCGGGCTGGACCAGCGGGAGTCAAGTGTGTACCAGATTGCGCAACATGTAGGACTTGTGCAGCAAGACCCTGAAGGGCAGTTCTGCACAATGCATGTTGAGGATGAGGTCGCATTTGGGCCGGAGAATCTCCTTTGCCCGCCGTCTGTGGTCATGAGTCGGGTAGAACGGGCTCTTTCAATGGCGGGGGCGTCGCACCTTCGGAATCGAAAGTTGACTGAGCTTTCAGGGGGCGAAAAGCAGAAGGTTGCTCTCGCTGCTGTGCTGGCAATGGAGCCTGAGCTTCTAATATTGGATGAGCCCACAGCTCATTTAGACCCTGGGGCCACCAGGCAGATCATAGAGCTTGTCGAGAGAATGCGCGAGACAGATGCAGGGCTTACCCTATTGATTCTGGAGCACAAGCCGTGGCGGTTTAGAGGTGCTGCTCACCGAATGGTCCGAATCAGTAAAGGTTCACTGTTGTACGACGGGCCTATCGCAGGCGCCAACTTCGAGACTGACGTCCTCCACCAGCTCCCTGGAAAACGGCGCACGCGACCTGACTTAGGAGAGCGAGTGCTTGAGGTGAAGGGCCTCTGGCAGGGCTATGGCGATAGAAATGTGCTTCGCGGCCTAGACCTGGAGGTCCGTCGAGGAGAGATAGTGGGGCTCATGGGTTATAACGGAAGCGGGAAAACAACCCTGCTCCAGGCCATTATGGGATTGCTCAAGCCCTCAGCAGGAACGATACTTCTTAACGGCGCTGATATTTCAGGCATGCCAGTATCAGACCGTGCCCGGAGAATAGGGATGATATTCCAGAACCCCAATCATCAGCTCTTTACGGACCGTGTGTGGAGAGAAGTGGTCATAGGCCCTTTGTGCCGCGGCGAAACTGAAGATGAGTGCCGCCCGCGCGCGACGGCTCTCATTGACAGGTTCGGTCTCTCCGGCTACTGCAAGACTCATCCTCTGTTGCTTAGCTTTGGCCAGAAACGCCGGCTCAACCTTGCCTCGGTCATGGTATCCAACCCAAGCGTTCTCCTGCTCGATGAACCGTTTGCAGGTCAGGATATTGCAAGGGCATGCGATCTCATCTGCATGCTGGATCAGCTTGCTGCCGACGGCGTTGGAATTTTGGTTGTAGGCCACGACCCTGACATTATGACACGGTGTTGCGATAGAATCCTCTTCATGCGCGAAGGAGAGATCCTGATAGACGCGGCAGCACAAAAGGTCGGGGCTGAGCTCGAAAGGATAGGCGAAGATGACTACATTCCCGGGAGATTCTAGTGGCCCGCTTGCAGGTGAAGTCAGGCTTAACCCCATTGCCAAGCTGATACTGCTGGTATCGGCATGTATTGTTGCTTTGCGGCTTGAAGAGCCGCTTTATGCACTAGGCTTCTTGGGTTTGGTCATATTCGGACACCTTCTGGCTAGGGTCAAGCCCGCTATCCTGTGGCGGAGAACACGGGGGATACTCATTTTCAGCCTCATCCTTTTCGCCAGCCAGATCTTGTTGGTGAAGAACGTTGTATGGGAAATGCGGGTTGCCAATGGAGCCCTGATGTCGCTGAGATTCCTCAACATAGTCCTCGCAAGCCACCTCTTCGTTAGCACTACTGGAGCAGAAAACCTTGCTTATGCTCTGATGCAGGCGGGCCTGCCTTACAGGTACGGATTTGCCCTTCTTACCACGATGCGTTTCGTTCCGTATTTCAGACTGGAAGCGAATACGGTGCTCCAGGCGCAGGTGGCGAGAGGAGTTGAAGTAGATCGCCCGACTCCGAAGGCGATATGGTTGATGGCCAAGCACACTATCATTCCGGTGACAGTCACATCCCTGAGCAAGGTTGATTCTCTCGCTATATCCATGGAAGGCAGATGCTTTGGCCTTCATCCAGATCGAACCTACCGACAAAGGATCCCGTTTTACTGGTGGGACTGGGCTGTGATTGGCACGGGTATCGCAGTTGCGGTGGCCTCGTTTCATCTCATCTGACCATCTGAATGTGGCAGGCCGTTGCGGTATCTGGGCCGCCTGCCATCATTGAATCGCAGTCACATCGATGTTAACATGATCATGTTGGACTGACTGGCTGGCCGGCAGACTGGTTTCGAAGGGCGTGTGTGTCATGAAGTACGAGTTGATATTGTTTGATGCTGACGGAACCCTATTCGACTACGACAGAGCAGAACGACGTGCGCTGGAAGAAGCTTGTCGCCAGCATGGACTGGAATACAATGAACAGCTGCTTGAGCAGTACCGGAGAATCAACTCAGCACTCTGGCGCCAGCTGGAGGAGGGGCTTCTCACATCTGCTGAGATCCGTGTAGAAAGATTTAGGAGTCTCCTTCGCGAGATTGGCTCAGGCGCCTCTGCTCCGGGATTGGCCGAAGACTATCTGTCATACCTTGCAGAAGGCTCTTACCTCATAGACGGAGCGGAAGAGATATGCAGACACCTTGCCTCCAATTACAGGTTGGCCATATTGACAAATGGAATCCAGGAAGTGCAGACATCGAGGTTCCAAGCTTCCCCGCTGGTGCCTTATATCGATAAGCTGATCATCTCGGAGGAGGTTGGATTCAGCAAACCCCGCCCCGAGATCTTTGAATATGCAATGGACGCATTGGACCACAGGTGCCGACAGACAACCATGATAGTGGGAGATTCACTCACTTCCGACATGCGCGGGGGCATTAACTATGGCATAGCGACGTGCTGGTACAACCCGAATGGCCGTGAAAACGACATGGGGTTTGAGGTTGATCATGAGATATGCTCCCTGGATCAACTAGCACGTATTCTTTAGCAAAGGCTCTAAGCCGTCTGCCCTTTGATGAATCTGCTAAGCAATGAGTTCACGAATGCTACCCGCCTAACGCTTGGATGGCCTTAGTCGCCCAGCCGCTGTCTGCAAGAAGAGCCCTTCCCACTCCAACCAGATCTGCTTTGCCCTGGCGAACCAACAACTCGGCAGCTTGGGGAGTGGTCACTCCGCCTGTTACCAGCACTGGAACATCAACTACCCCTTTTATTGCCTCAGAAAGCGGGGCGAAGTAGCCTTCTCCCGTATACCCCGGCAGACTGGATCCGCCAAGACCGCCTGAGACATCTATGGCGTCGACGCCCGCCTTTACCAGTTGGGGGGCTGCCCAACAAGCGTCATTTACCGTCAGCCCTCCGGGAACCCCGTCGTCTGCCCCAAGCCTGTAGAATACGGCCATGTTGGGGCCGACGGCTGAACGGACTGCCTTTGCGGTTTCAAGGGGAAAACGGAGACGGCCTTCTCTGCTTCCTCCATACTCATCCGATCTGATGTTGGTGAGGGGGGAGAAGAACTGGTTCAGCAGGTAGCCATGGGCTCCATGTAGCTCAACCATGTCGAAGCCGGCAGCTGCTGCACGTTTGGCCGCATTGGCGAATGCTTCAATCAGACTTGGCATGCTGCTAGGCTCGATCTCTGAAGGAAGTTCGCGATCAGGCGAAAGTGGAATGGCTGAAGGCCCCAGAGGCTTGCGCCCTATCGTGCTGCTGTGCGTGGCTGAGCCGGCATGAGTGACTTGGATGCCGATTGCAGCTCCGGCGGCATGAACACGCTGAACCAATTCGCTGAGGGGGCCAACATGGCGATCACTGTATATTCCCAGCTGCCTTTGGCGATACTTACCTGACTCAAGCACATATGTGTGCTCTACTATGATCAGCCCTACCCCTTGTTCAGCCCGGCTTTGGTAGTATTCGAGTGTAGCTTCAGTGGCTATGCCCTCCGTCGTTCCCGAATTGCTCGCCATGGGCGGCATGACTATGCGATTCTTCAGGTTCATGTTTCTCACGGAGAGTGGAGACAGCAAATGTGACAATCTGAGGGACCTCCCATGTTGATATTGCCTGTGGTGCCTTGGTGTTATTAGTGGGCCATTCACAGAACGCATCAGCCTGCTGCGACTTCCCACGGCCTACAGTAGCAAGCTTGGAGACGCTAAGCAGGCTCTAGGTTACTTGTAGAGGCAGAGATACGCGACATCTCCCACTGCCTCCACGCCAAAGGATTTTCCAGGCGCGATCACAAAGGTTTCGCCTGGGCCATAAGCCTTCTCTCTGCAACTTCCAGGGAGAACTGCCTTGATA
>JAQVXE010000129.1 GCA_028709305.1 Bacillota bacterium
ATTCCTCAGTCTCAACGAATTGCTGCAACCGCCTTCGCAGAGCATCGATCTCTCTGCGGAAGCGCACAGCCTTCCCTGCCCTTCTAGGAGCCTTCCCTGTGTGGCGCGTGTGCCCATGTATCCGCCTTATCAAAGGGTTGAGCATCGGAGCGAACTCGGAATAGCAGTCCGAGCATCCGAGGAACCCGCTATTTGTAAACTCGGAGTAATCCAGCCCGCACGTTCTGCACTTCCTGCCCGCCCCGGCTGGAATACCTACATGCACACCATGGCCAGAGCCACCCTGAAGAAGCCCGGCAAGGACGTTGGACAACGCGAAGCTAGGCGTGCTTAGCACCTGCAATTCCCCACGCTCCCTTGCACACTGCTGACAGAGGTGGAGCTCGGTGCGGACATTGTTCACGACCTTCGTAACATGCACGGTCGCTGCATTCTTCCGACACACCTCGCAAATCATTGCTTACCCTCCCTCTTCTAAGCCGTGGGCGGCTGCGTCAGCATCAGCATGAGAATGGCGCGAAGTACTCGGGCTCGTATGATCCTTTCGAGCTCAGGAGCTTCTGTATCCTCCTGATCGAAGACTGCCGCGCGAACGCAGGCTGCGTCCCTTTCATCGAGGACGCCCATGTCGACGAGCCTGGCAACAAGATCCTCCGCCGCCTTACGATCAATAGCATCCCCCACAGACTCATAGACCATATGAATGCCGCTTGTTTCAGGTTCTTCGTCAAGCCTGTAAATCCTAATGTAGCCGCCTCCGCCACGTCTGGTTTCTACAACATACCCACGTTCAACGGTAAAGCGCGTGGACAACACGTAGTTTATCTGCGACGGAGCGCATCGAAACCTCTCAGCGAGCTCACGCCTTTGAACCTCCACGCAATCATGGGGGCCGTTGTCCAGTAGCAGCTTCAAGTAGCTTTCAATGTAATCTGACAGACTGCCCATGGCACCCTCCCGTTGATCTGACCATTATTGACCTTTCAATTATTATCATACACCTATCACTGAAAAATGCAACAGTCTTCACGGCCCGTTCCCGCTATACAATACGGGGATTGGGCTGTTTTGGTCAGATAAGGTCAAACGCATATGTGCAAGGGGGTACGCGAAATCGCGAGCTACATGGCTTTGATTGGAAGGGTGAAATTACCAATGGAAAGATTGGGAAAGCAGTCGCTGATATGCGCTATTGCCTCCTCTACTCCGGCAGGCCTCTGGGACCGCAAGTCCTCATCCTCCACGAGCATGATCCGGGCGTATGCGTCAGGGTCGATGTTGATGTTTCGAAGCTGGAGCATCTGAACATCGCACCTCTCTATGAGGTCGCATAATGCATCAACTTCAGGTTCCTGGTCGAAGAAACCTGGAAAGACCAGGTAGTTCAATGAAACAAACAGCCCGCGGCTTCGAGCTGCAACTATCGAACGCTCAACGTCAGCGAGGCTGAACCCGTGCGGCCTGTGATACCTGGCATAGTAATCCGGACGCGCACTGGCCAGGCTCACTCGCAGACAATCAGCACCTGCATCGCAAATAGCCGTAATGGCCTGGACGTTGCTGGCGTTGGTGTTGACGTTAATCGTCCCGCGGTCGGTATGAAGCCGGAGCTCCCGGCATGCCGCTGCTATGGTAGGCCATTCACAGGTAGGCTCGCCTTCACACCCCTGGCCGAAGCTGATTATTGCATCCTCTGCCCCGTCAAGGTGGGGCATCGCCACTTCTGCAATCTCAGAGACTGTCGGAACAAAATCTATTCTCTGCTGCGGTGATGGGCAACACTCTGACGGTTGAAGAGAGATGCATCCCAGGCAATTGGCATTACATGTTGGGGAGACAGGGATGCCCCCCTCCCATCGCCTATAGAAAATGTTCTGGGCTGTGAAGCACTGATATTCCATTGCGCATCTGGCAAGCTGCGCAATGACCCGATTTTGAGGGAATTGTGAGACTAGCCTCTCCACATCATCGGCGAGCGACGGAAGGTTATAGTGGACAGGATTCCATGTATCGCGCTCGTCAGTCCTGATTGCAGCAACCATCAACTGGTCGCCGGCAATAGCGACTGCTGAGTACCCAAAAAGAGGAAGCTCAGGCGCTCCCTCCAGGCTTATGTACGCAGGCAGGAATGTGCGTGTATAGCCCTGCGGGAGTACGGCTGCCACCGCCTCTTCAGGGCCGGCCCCGGTAAACTGGCCTGACGTTGCACCTATCCCAACAGGAGCTCGCCCGGGAAGGCGCATCAAGCTTCCGCCTTCCGGCATGGGTATAACATCAGATTCCAGGAGTTCGACAAGGAGATTGCCTGTGCGCGCTACCGCGCGCAGCTTTTCGTCCTTAAATACGCTTCCTGAACTATCGCTGACTGCTACAGATAGCATAATTCATCTCCTGTTTCGCCGTGCTGCATTCTCAGGGAAGATAGTTCTCGGGATTCTGCGGCTTGCCGCCTACCCTCACCTCAAAGTGCACATGGGGCCCGGTCGAAATCCCGGAGTTGCCCGAACGGGCTATCCTCTCGCCGGCTGCAACCTTCTGCCCACGGGAGACAGTGATGGCTGAGTTATGCCCGTAATACGTACACACGCCATCTCCATGGTCAAGGATAACGAGCCGTCCGTAGCCGCCATTCCATCCAGTAAAGCTCACAACTCCTGCAGCTGCCGCACGTACCGAAGTGCCGATCGGCACCCCAATGTCGATGCCATTGTGCATCCTGCCCCATCTGGGCCCAAACCTCGAAGTAATCCTCCCCGACACGGGCCAGGCAAGACCTCCCGATGATGATACCGCACTCAAAATCCGCGCATCAGCTGATCCTCTTGAGGCTACAACGACCCGGTTTGTCACTGCCGGTGGCTTTCCGCCGGGGATAATAAGTGATTGCTTGAGCTGCAAGGAGTCGGGATCCGCGAGAGCGTTTGCCTGAACTATCTTGTCGCGGCTGACTCCGTATTTCTTGGCGATCGACCATATAGATTCGCCACGGCTGACTTCATGTACTACGCCAGTCACTGAAGGAAACGTCAGAACCTGGCCTACTTTCAACTTGTTGGGGTTGGCCAGCGAATTGGCCCAGGCAAGCGTGTCAGTGGTTACCCCATAGATGTTGGCTATCGTCCACAGGCTCTCACCTTTCTCAACTACGTGCTTTAGAATGCAAGGTTGAGATGGCTCGGGTTTGGAAACAGCTTCATTGCCGTCTGGGACTGCGCCTGCGATGCTGGCAGCCGCAATAGTCGGGCCTATGAGCTCGCTGTCTGCTTTCAAGGCTGACAACAAGTCGCCGCTTTGCTTCAATCGGGACGCCTTACTACTCAGCCCGTCGCCTTCGCCCGCCACTGCACTCTGCTTTGCTCCAAACGTTCCCAGGAATATCGCCCAACTCTGACTGCATATCTTCTGAAGCAGTTCTAAGGCGCCGGATCTCTTGACCATGTCTTCGCCAAAGGTTCCCGCGTCAAGCCCTTCCGCCTCGGTGCCCAGGCAAACGGATGGCAGACAAGACATGACAACGATTACGCACAGAAAAGCCGCAAACCACTCTTTTCGCAACCGTCTCCCTCCAAATAAGCCTAACCATAAGCCGCTAACCAATAGCCATATTCGGTAGCATAACCCTATTGTCCGCAAGGCCTGCCCGATCTAGTCGAACGGCGACCCTAAACTGAATTATGCCAGTTTCGCACGTTCTCCGCAAACTGGGACTTGCGGATAATGTTGATCAACTCCTCGTTGTTCTGGGTCTGTTTTATCCTGTCGATAAGGAGCTGCGTCATCTCCGCAGAGCCGGTCGAAGCTATGGCCTTTCTCAGAAGCCACATTGTCTCCAACTCTTCGGCATTGAGCAAAAGTTCCTCTTTTCTCGTACCCGACTTATTGATCTCAAGAGCGGGGAAGACCCTTTTTTCTGCCAGCTTTCGATCGAGGTGCAGTTCCATGTTGCCGGTTCCCTTGAACTCCTCGAAGATTACCTCATCCATACGGCTGCCCGTATCAACAAGCGCCGTAGCTATTATGGTAAGACTGCCGCCCTCCTCGATGTTTCGAGCAGCGCCAAAGAATCTCTTGGGATGATGCAAGGCCGCCGGGTCGACACCGCCCGAAAGGGTGCGCCCTGACGGCGGCTCCTCGAGGTTGTAGGCCCTTGCCAGCCGGGTAATGGAGTCGAGCAACACCAGAACGTCCTTCCCGTGTTCTGTAAGGCGCTTAGCACGCTCCAGCACCATATCAGCCACGCGTACATGGTTCGAAGAAGGCTGGTCAAAGGTTGAGGCCACAACTAGGCCGTCAACTGACCGCTCCATATCGGTGACTTCTTCTGGTCTTTCATCAATCAGCAGCACGAGGAGGACAAGTTCAGGATGGTTATGTGTAAGGGCGTTGGCAATTCTCTTCAGAATCGTGGTTTTTCCCGCCTTGGGAGCTGATACGATGAGGCCCCTTTGCCCCTTGCCGATCGGCGCCATCAGGTCTATCAGTCGCGTGGTTACATCTTTGGAATCGTGTTCCAGCTTCAAGCGGTAGTCGGGATAGACCGGGACAAGATCCTCGAAGTGAGACCGCCTCGCAGCCAGTTCAGGGTCGAGGCCGTTTACTGCCTCAACTCGGAGGAGTGCAAAGTATTTCTCTGCATCCTTCGGCGGACGGACCTGGCCGGAAACCATGTCGCCTTTGCGCAGGCTGAACCTTCGAATCTGCGACGGCGATATGTAGATGTCGTCAGAGGTTGGCGTAAGCTTCCCCACACGCAGAAAGCCAAAGCCTTCCGGGAGCACTTCCAGTATTCCGTCGGCCCAAAGCGCGCCTTCCTTCTGAATCGCAGCCTTGGTAATCTCGAAAGTAAGGGCCTGTTTCCGGAGTTGGGAGTGACCTGGAATGCCCAGTTGCTTTGCTATCTCATGAAGCTCGGGCAAGGTCATCTTTTCTAATTCTGCAATATTCATCTGTGTTGCATCTTCCTTTCAGGAACATATACGCAAAAGGCAAAACCGTTCACCGCGCAAGCTGCAACCATGCGCCAAAAGAACTTCTATGAAGCAATTTGACTGGGCATACTCTTGGTCTTGATTGATGAGACTTGCTTGAAGCAATGGCATGATCGCGAAGATCATCAGCATGTCACAAAACGCTATTCGCCATAGCAACCGTGAAATCCTTCGACGAAGCGGCAACGTTATCCATTATTTCCATAGCGAGCCCATTCCATGTCACGCCTGGGCTGCGCTTATCTGACTTTAGAGTATTCCATAGATCTGGCGACAAATTCACGGAATAGGGGGTGAGGCCTGCCCGGCCTCGACTTGAATTCGGGGTGGTACTGGGTGCCGACAAACCACGGATGGTCCAAAAGCTCAAGAGCCTCGATCAGATCGCCCTCCGG
>JAQVXE010000029.1 GCA_028709305.1 Bacillota bacterium
GTGCACGAACAGACGGCGAGCACTGCGCCTGAAACTGCCGCCACAAGGTAAGCAGTCCACCTTTTTGCGCCCTTTCCCAGGTACTGCATGACAGATTGACTGGATATGAAGTTCTGCATGGCCCCAGCAATAAAGAAGGCCGGAATCAGGCAGAAGAGCACGTGCTCCCTGGCGTATTCTTGTAGCAAGCTGAATGATGCCAGAATCGCCGACTGCACCCGCACGCTGTCGAGCGGTATGAAGTAGGCAATGAGGAAGATGCCAACAATGATCGCCATCGTCTTGAGCTCGTTCATTTGCACTTCACCGCCTGGAAAAAACCCAGTTCAGGAAGATTGGTTGCCGCCGGGCAGCACGAGGCGCCGTCGATACACCGCATGAACTGATACACGCATGGCGCCTTAAGGCTGTATATCACATTAAGTCCGTCCTTCCGCCACTCCACAACACCTACAGTCCTTAGAATGCTCAGGTGTTTCGAGATCGTGGATTGGTCAAACTCCAGGCGTTCTACGAGATCCGACACGCACTTTTCGCCGTCCTCTGCCAGAATCTCTACGATTCTGCAGCGTGTTGGGTGGGCAAGCGCTTTGAATATTGCCACCCGCCGCTCGATGGCGGCGTCGTTATCGGGAGTCAAGTCATTGTGCATAATCATCACCCATGGCTATATTACACTTTAGCCATATAGTCGTCAATGCTCTTATTGCTCTATGCGGCAGGAAGGAAAAACGGCCTGGGTACGGAATCTTGAACGGGTGAGCAGCATGGGGCATGCCAGCGTGCTTGCCGATGTTGCGGGGAACCTGGATTTGCAAGTAGTGGGGTGTGAAGTGAAGATGGAGGCGATAGAGATCTCTGATATTCAACAGAGACTGATGTCACACGCCCGTTCAAAGTGCGTACCCTTCTTGCTAGACACGGTTTTGGCGGGAGAGGACCTGGACTGTTTTGCCGTAGTTCTGGTTGGTTAGGTTGCCGCGGGCCAGTGCCGGAACGGTTCTAATATTGACATCGCAATCATGGGGAGCAAAGAGAACATGGATCTACTGCCTAAAGCGGCATCAAGGGCCTGAAAGCTAGTTGAGAGTATTGGACGCCAGAGCATTTAGCTGAACCTGACGCTAGAATAAATGGAGTGCATGGGGAGGAAGGAGGGCCTTCGGTGCGAGCACTTGTTTTCGACGATGGTCTTAAGGTAATGGATGCGCCCATCCCGGAGAGAGGAATCGGGCAGGCCCTAATACGGGTGACGTTTGCGGGGATCTGCAACACAGATGTGGAAGTCACCCGGGGGTATTTTGCCTACAAGGGAATCATGGGACATGAATTCGTGGGCGTGGTTGAGGATGCCGACGATACCGACCTCGTGGGCAGGCGCGTTGTTGGGGAGATAAACATAAGCTGCGGGGAGTGCAGCACATGCCGAAGCGGGAATATCCGCCATTGCGAGCGTATCAGGGCCATGGGGATCAACGGATGGCCGGGCTGTTTCGCTGACTACGTAGTATTGCCTGAGAGCAACGTCCATGCTGTCCCAGACTCTATCACAGACCTCCAGGCAGTCTTCGTCGAGCCCCTGGCTGCGGCGATTGAAGTGATGGAGCAGGTTCACATGAGACCGACGGATAGAGTTGCTGTGATCGGCGATGGCAAGCTTGGCCTCCTCACAGCCCAGGCAATACATGCCTACGGACATCGAGTTATTCTTCTCGGAAAGCATCTCGAGAAGCTGGGGATCGCAAGGAAGACAGGGGTGGATGTATCATTGGTGTCGGATTTCGCCGGCACTGTAGATGTTGCAGTAGACTGCACAGGGAATCCATCTGGGATGGAGACTGCCATGTCCATAGTTCGCCCAAAGGGGACGATTGTGATGAAAAGCACGTTCCAGAAGGGCGCTCCGATGAACCTTACGCCGATCGTGCGGAATGAGATCACATGCATTGGTTCGCGGTGCGGACCTTTTCCGCCTGCCCTGCGGCTGCTTGAGCTGGGGGCGGTGGACACTCGGGGGCTGATTGAAAAGATCTATCCAGCGGATCAGATGGCAAGGGCGTTTGAGAAAGCATGCACCCGAGGGAGCATGAAGGTGTTGATTGACTTCACTCGCTAGGAAGCGCCGGAAAGCTCCGAAGCAGGCCCATGACTGCGCGTGCGGTTTATGCATTCAATGGATTCATACTAAAGGGCGACTTCGGCCTGCCTCCAAGGGATGTGTCTAAAATCTAGTCGTTTTTCGAACGCGAGTGTCTAAGTTTTGTACTGGCCCCGTCTAAGTTTTAGCCACTTGAAGCCGGGAGGCAATCCTATACAGGGATAAGAAGGAATACAATGACATATGCAGCCAGTTTCCGGGATCAAATGGCTATGCAGAAGTGCATAGCTCCACATATTGGATTGGGGTGCGGGAAACCGTCTAGTTTTTAGACCGCTAACGTCCAACTTTTGAACACTTCGCGATCGCAAATGACTAAAAACTATACAGGTCTGAAAAACTAACCTTCCGGTGTTTCGGGCAGCTCTGGGAAGCCCGCGAGCTCTTGTCTGAGTTGGGCCTCAACGTCCCCGCAGAGCCGGTACAACAGTTCCCTGGTCCTTCGGGAGGGGGCAATGGCAAGCTCTTCGGCCATGGCTTCCGCCAGGGCCCTGTACTGCTCCTGGACTGCGCGCCTGTCATCAAGAGCTCCGTATGCCTTCATCAATAGGCAACAGACCTCTTCAAAGAGCGGGTTCATTTGCAGCAGGGCCCTCGCGTGCTCCACTGCTTTCGAATACTGCTTCTCTTCAAGATAGAACCTTGCCAGACGAAGCCTGGCGTTGCTGTACATCTGCCTTAGCCTTTCCTGTTCGGGCATGACCCAGGCGTAGTCGAGGTCTATCAGGTAGTCGCCACGGTATAGATCGACCATCTCCTCGAGGCACTCAATGACTTCTCCCGACATATTACTGGCTCCGGCGACACGCAGGACAAGCTCCTCAAAGCGATCGCGATCTGTTACGTATGAATCGGGCGCCAGATGGTACCTCTTTCCGCCGTGCAATATGAATTCCCTGGGGGGCGCGTAGGAGGCGTTCGCTGATGCAGCCAGGGCTTGCCTGAGCCGGTAGAATGTGCTGTGGAGCGAGGTTGCCGCCTTGTCGCGCTCCGCATCGGGCCAGAGATCATCTAAGATGCGCGAGGCAGCCACTGGCTCGTTGATCTGTGCCAGGTAGGCAAGGAGGTCGCGGGCTTTGGTCGAACGCCATTGGCCTGCCGTGATCTCCTGGCCATAGCAGAAAACCCTGAATGGCCCCATCACAAGAAGCGTGAGAGGAGGCGTCTCCACCTTCGGCGGGCCTGCTGCAGCAATGGCCTGGGAGGCCGTTACTGTTGACGCAGCATGCCTTACCGAAGGATCAGGATCGCCCAGAAGCTCTTCCATGATCTTGAAGGCCCGGGATCCCTTGATTTCTGCAAGCGGCGTGATTGATCTCCGTCGCACTTCCGGGGCAGGATGGGCAGCTAACTCTGCAACTAGCGGAAACCAAGACTGACCGGATCTAGCCAGAATCCGCTGGACAAAACTGACTTCGATCCCGGCTTCAATTCCTTCTTTGAGCACAGGCCCGTAGAGGTGCGGCGAACTTGCCAGGAGGTTTTGGATGTAGCCCATTTGGGCTGCAAGTTCAAGATGCTTTCTGGAAAATTCGCAGGCTGACTCCGGTTTACTCTCGGCAAACAAGATTCCCGCCAGGACGCCGTAGGCGTCGCAGAGCACAGGACCTGAGTGGTTGCATGATTCCATGATGCGTATTGCATCTTCAAGCATGGGACGGGCTTTCTCGTATTCTGCCAGATGCGCGAGTACGGAGGCGGCGATGGTGCTGCAGTAGGCGTAGGCTAGTGACTGTTGACCGAGGCCGTCCAGGGCGGACTCGGCTTCCAGCGCCGCTTCAGATAGGCGGCCCTGCAGGGCAATGCACCTGGCCATGCCCACCTGGTTCAGCGCCCGAAGGAAGATATCAGCGTCGTACGCGAGGGCTTTCTTGAAGCACTCTTCGGCTCGCGACAGGTCGCCACATTCAGCTAGAACAGAGGCGAGATGGTTGTACGCGTACGGCAGGGTATCAACCAGTCCCTTCTCGGCTGCCACTTGCGCAACTCGGCTCGCGTGATCGAGAGCGCGGTCCAGCTGCCCCCAGTCAGCATATATTCTGGAGAGGAACCCTTGAGCGAAACAGGACGGGAGGACCTCCTCACGAAGGGCATTGGCTGATCTTTTGAAAAGCCGCACCGCTTCTAAGTATTGCCCACCGAGGTAACGAAGGATCCCGAGAGCTTCAGAGATGTGTGCGACTGCCGATCTGTTTGTTCCTGCCTCACCCTGGATGAGTGCGTCGACTAGCATGGCTTCAGCGTCTTGAGGACGACCGGCCATGAAAAGGGATGCAGCGTGCTCCAATGCCAGGTCGAAGCGATGTCCTACCTCATGCCTGTCAGAACTTGCCCGAACCTGATCGAGCAGGCGACAGCTTTCGAGATAACGACTTGAGTATCTAAGCACCCTGGCGTACACCAGCGCGTTTTCCCTGAGGCCTTCCGCATCCTGCAGGTCAATGAATCCCCTCTTCGACCGCGATATCCAAACCTTTGCATCATCAATATGGCCTTTCTCAACTTCAATGCGAGCCCTGTACAAGGAAAGCCAGGGATCCGCCTCCACGCGGCCAGCGTCCAAAGACTTGAGCCATCTTCCAACAGTCTGCCAGCCTCCAACCTCAAGCTCCCCGCGTCCTGCCTCGCGGATGATCTGTGCGGCGTCATCCTGCAATTTGGCTGCGAGCAGGAAGTCCACGGCTCGTCCTTTCACGCCGGACTCCATAGCTATACTGCTGGCCCGCTTGAGCACGGGCACACGCCCGCCTTCAAGCCTGCCCAGAAGAAACTCTCTGAAGAGGTCATGATAGCGATAGCATCTACCTTCACCCGGGACTGGGACGACAAAGAGCTGATGATCTGCCAAGAACTCAAGGATATCCCCGGAATCCGTGCGGTTCAACAATCTGTCGCAGTCTTCAGGGATGAGGGTGTCAAAGACTGATGTGGAGACAAGAAAGCCTTGGACATGGCTTGGTTGCCTGCTAAGGATCTCAGACTCCAGGTACGAATCTATCATCTGCCGCATTCTGGCGACGGTCGAATCAGCTTGCTGCTCTGCAACGGTTGCCGCGCAGTCGCTGGCCACGCACTCTTGCATGGTGGAGGCCAACACCATAGCTGCCGGCCACCCGCCGGTCACTCGCTCGAATTCGCAAATGCGTTCTTCCGAAAGGCTCAGGTTTCTTTGCCCAAGCAATGCTTGGATCTCTTCACGAGAGAAACGCAGATCCTGGGCATTCAAGAGAAGCGCCTGGCCTGCAAGGATATGGCGGGACAGCGGCAAGGGAGGGGGCGTGCGGCTTGCAATCAGCACGTGCACGTCGTAGGGAAGGAGGTTAATGAGATCCTCTGTTAGCGCATGCACAGCGGGATCCTCTATCGCCTCGTACCCATCGATCACAAGAAGCATTTCGCCATGAAGGTGAGCCGCAAGCTCACGGAGTATGGCCGCGGTCACTGAACGCACAGACGATGGCTGATCCATTGAGCCTTTCGACGGAACCTCTATGTTGAAGCCGCAAAGCACACGGCGAAACCCTGCTGCAAGATACTGAAGAAAGACTGCAGGATCGTTGTCATGCTTGTCCAACTGATACCAAACGAGCGGTTCACCACACGCCTGTGAGAGCTGAAGCAAGAGAGTGGTTTTACCATAACCCGCGGGAGCCACTAGAAAGGTTGCCTTTCCGCCATCGAACCGTCCCATTCTCCGGATCAATCTGGGCCGCGAGACTATGCCAGGGCTGATTCTAGGAGGCTCCAGTTTGGTTACGACGAAGTCTGTCACTGTGTGCACCCCCTCAGGTCGCGACATTCTCACTGGTCAACACTAGTTATTCGACATCTATCCCCAGTCACCTACTGCGCGCGAAGTGGAAACGGCGTACTTTGGTCATGTTTTGGTCACTCCGTTTTCGTTAAGATTCAATGAGATTCCATTATTCTACCCACCAGGTTCCGATGCTGCTGTTTCTTGAGGCCAGAGGGCTTTTCAACCGGTAATCCAGTGACCATTGCAATGAAGTTAAGCGAACCCCAACGATTTGGTGTCCAACAAACTGATTAGGAGTGAGCCTTATGTTAAGGTCCCGTTGTCTTCGTATTTCGCTGACCGCAATTGCGTTGATGGCTGCTGTGATATTCGTTGCAGCCCTACCTACTATGCGCGTGAATGCAGCCGAAGAGAAGACCTACATTGAGTTCATTGTTGACGCGTCTTTTAGTATGACAGCTAAGGTTGAGGGCAAGAAGTCCAGGATGGACGTGGCCAAGGAAGTCCTCACGGACCTCGTAGAAGGGCTAAGGGACGACCCCAACCTTGAGATCGCATTGAGAGTGTACGGTTTCGAGCTGCCGGGCAAAAGCCCGTGTGAAGACTCGGGGCTGCTGCAACCATTTGGGCCGGTGGGCAAGGTACGCGCACCGATACTGAAGATTGTGCAGTCGCTGCGGCCCAGGGGCCAGACGCCTATTGGTTACTCCTTGCGGGAGGCGGTTAAGGATTTTCCTGATTGGCGCAGCGGAAGGAATGTCATAGTCCTCATTACAGACGGCGAGGAGAGCTGCGGCGCTGATCCATGTGCAATATCAAGAGAATTGCAGCAACAAGGGATCATCATGAAGCCGTATGTGGTTGGATTCGGACTTGACCAAAAAGCGGAGGAGAAAGTCAAGTGCATCGGCCACTACTTCTCTGCCAAGGACAGAGATACCCTTAACCAGGCTTTGAAGTCGATCATGGTTCAGGTTGTTGCGGCACCGTCTCTTGAGGTGGAGGTCTGGGCCGATGGTGCCAACGTCACCGCCAGGACCGACATTCAGATCCTCGATTCCGCGGGTAGGCCCGTGCCAGTTGAGGTGAAGCAGCCAGCCGGCCAGGTTCTCAAACTCTCTGTGGACGAGGGTGTGTACACCGTACGGGGCCGGTTCGTAGTTGATAATGACACCATCGAGACCAGCCAGACCGGGGTAAGCCTCAAGGCGGGAGAGACCACGCGGATTCGCCTTGACTTCGGGCAATTGACCGGGAGCATCCTCCTGTACGCCGACGCAGGGGGCAGGCGGATACCGCCTTCGGCCCTCAAAGCAGTCGTATACAGCGGCGGCACATCTCGAGGCCAGCTCAAGGTCGATGGAGATGCATTGTCGATAAGGCTGTCGCCTGCAACATACCACCTGGAATGTACATACGGCACTGATCCCGAGCAGAGCCGGATAGTGGAGGGCATTGAGGTCAAGCGGGGCGAGGTCAGGAGAGTGAACGTTCAGTTCCAGCAGCCTGGACGGCTGCAAGTCAAGGCGTTCGTCAATGATAGCCCGAGTGACCAGGTGGACGTGAAGCTCTTCCAGGGAGGCTCGCTGATCAAGCCTTTCACCAAGGTTTCCGGCGTGCGAGGGCTCTTCGAGGCCAATGTGCTTGAAGGCACCTACGACGTAGTGGCGATTCCGGCCGTCGCTGGATTTGCGGAAAAGAATGTCAGCAACATCCAGGTCAGGGAAGGGCAGACCGTGGAGACCGAAGTGAGGTTTGCTGTTACGAAGATCCGTGTGAATCTTCTCTCCGATGGCAAGCCGCACCGTGAGGGACGGGTGATGCTATACTGGCACGATCCCGACAAGCGCAGCATCGACAGCGAGGAATACGTATGCGACCTTGAGAGCGTGTCAAGAGGCGTATACGAGCAGAAAGTAAAGGAAGGCATATACGACATCTATCTTGTTAACCTCGGTGAGGGATATGCCAATAGGGAATTGCGGAAGGTCGAGGTTGTGGCCGGGCAGACGCTTGAGAAGAACATCGAGCTAGGCGGCTCAGGCGTACTGCGGGTTAACCTCCAGTCAGATGGAAAGCCGCATCGTGAGGGACGGGTGATGCTATACACGCACGATCCCGACGCACGCAGAGTCGGAGACCAGGAATACGTATGCGACCTTGAGAGCGTGTCAAGAGGCGTATACGAGCAGAAAGTAAAGGAAGGCATATACGACATCCATCTTGTTAACCTCGGTGAGGGGTATGCCAATAGGGAATTGCGGAAGGTCGAGGTTGTGGCCGGGCAGACGCTTGAGAAGAACATCGAGCTAGGCGGCTCAGGCGTGCTGCGCGCAAAGCTCATTGTGAACGGCAAACCCCATGATGAAGGCTGGATAATGGTATATGCCCACGACCCAGACGAAATCGACCCTGAGTCACAGGAATACGTATCCGATCTCGATGAGGTGTCAAGAGGCGTATACGAACAGAAGCTGCGAGAGGGTACATACGACTTGTGTATCTGTGACCTGGGAGAGGCTTTTGGCTTCGACGAGAGGTGGATTCGCGGAGTTGACGTAGCTGGAGGTAGTACTACAGAGCGCATACTCGATTTCGGAAGAAAGGCAACAGTCCGGCTCAACTTGACCATCGACGGGAAGGCGGCCCCGAGCGATGATTTCCGAGTCATGGTGTACAGCGCCGAGACACAGGATTACGTTCGGGACCTGGAGCCGACTCGCCGTGGAGTTTTCGAAGGTGATCTCATTGAGGGGACATACGAGATAGAGATATCCGATGGCTGGAACAGCTACTGGCTACGGGATGTCGAGGTCACAGGCGGCTCGCTAGAGCTCAGGGTCGACCTAGACTCAGGGGACTTCGACTAAGCTCGACAAGCATGTCAGGCTACATTGAAAACCATGTATAGGAGAGGAGGGGGCTAGCCCCCTCCTCGTTCATGTTGCCTCTGTCATATCACTCGTGCATCGTGCAGGAGCCTTGAAGCCGCAGACCCGAACTGACCTAGGCTTGCGAGACTTCGTCTTTTGCGCCAAGCCAAAGAGTAGACCAGGGCAGTTGATCTAGCTTCAACGGAGAGCTTGGGTAAAGCGACGGGGACAAATCGTGCGTCCTTGGGCTGCCCCAAGGAGGGTTTGCAGTGGACTCAGAGGGTCAACTGCGTACCGCCGAGCGCGAGTGAGGCGGGCCAGCTTTGCAGACATCGAGAGGCTCCTTCCTATGAGGATCAAGCTTTGGCCCGATTGCTCCGCTGACCGGCATCGATTCGAGCTGCGACAGTGGATCGGTTTGCCGGAGGAAACCCCTGTCTTCATTGCTGAGGATGCAGATTCCTGCCGCGCCCTCCTCGAACTCGTCAGCCCGTCATGTCATCTCAAACACCTCCAGGCTCTATTACGCGGGCACCAACGGAGGATTTACTATATCGATATAGAAATCTAGCATAGTAGTGGCATATATGGAGTTTCGCTCCAAGAGCGGAGGTCCGAAGTTACCACGTAGTGAACCTGATATTGAGCAAAATACTCCAGCAAGGAGGAGATGTGTTTGAGAAGACGGTATGGAGTTCCGGCGATCTGCATGCTCGTAGTGATTGTCTTGGGGCTATGGCTGGCGCCGGCGTCAGCGGGCTCAGGCGAACCCCTTTATGTCGCCTTGATATGGCATAACCACCAGCCATTCTACAAGAACACCGCAACTGGCATGTACATGATGCCCTGGGTGCGGATGCATGCTGTAAAAGACTACTATGACATGGTATCAATACTGAAGGACTACCCCAATGTCCATGCAACGTTCAACCTGGTGCCGTCACTGATCTTGCAGCTTGATGAGTACGTGGACGGAGCGCAAGACATTCAGCTTCTACTTTCGCTGAAACCCGCATCGGAGTTGAGCAATGATGATAAGGATTTCATCTTGAGAAGATTCTTCGACGCCAACTGGGACAACATCATCAAGAAGTATCCCCGATATTGGCAGCTTCTGAACAAGCGGGGGCAGGGAGTGAGCGATGAATCCATAGCCACCGCCATCGAGTCCTATGATGAACAGGACTTCCGCGATCTACAGGTCTGGTTCAATCTGGCCTGGCTCGACCCCGACTTCATCGATGAAGATCCTAACATCGAGGCCCTCGTGAAAAAGGGCCGGGGCTTCACCGAAGAGGACAAGCGTATCGTTCTCGACAAACATGATGAGATAATCCGCAAGGTAATTCCAATTCATCGGGAAATGCAGAAGGCAGGGCAGATCGAGGTGACTACTACGCCCTTCTACCACCCGATAATGCCGTTGCTTTATGACGTGGAGCTTGCGCGTGTGGCCAGCCCTAAGCTGGACTTGCCGGTAGAGCCGTTTGCCTACCCTGAAGATGTGGAGGCGCAGCTTGCGAAGGCGGTCAGATTCTACGAACACCACTTTGAAATGGCGCCGCGTGGGCTCTGGCCATCAGAACAGGCAGTAGGGCAAAGCATAGTCGGCCTCGTTCACGATGCCGGCTTTGACTGGATGGTCTCCAGTGAGGGCATCCTCGCAAGGTCCCTCGGGATCGGTTTGCGCGACGGCGGCGGCAGGATAGTCCGGCCTGATGTCCTCTACAAGCCCTACATTGTGGAGCAGGACGGCAAGGAAGTAGCGATACTCTTCAGAGATATCGTGCTTTCAGACAAGGTAGGATTCTCATATTCAGGCATGAGCGGCCGCGCAGCGGCGCGCGACCTCATGGACTATCTGCGGAACGTGAAGAGGAGCCTTGCTTCAACTCCTGGCCCGCACGTAGTAACAATCGCCCTCGATGGAGAGAATTGCTGGGAGTACTATGAAAACGACGGCAAGGAGTTTCTGCACACGCTTTACGGGGCTTTGAATGATGATCCGGATTTTGAGGCAGTTACAGTTGAGGAGTACCTTGCCACACATCCCGCCACAGACAGGATTCCGATTCTGCATACTGGGTCGTGGATTTCGGATGATCTTGAGACATGGATAGGAGAAGTGGAAGAGAACCGCGCATGGGACTACCTGGCAAAAGCGCGACGAACTCTTGCCGACTTTACGGCAGAACACGCCGACTCGGGTGACGATGAAATAGGGATCGCCCTTGAGCGGGCATGGGAGGAGCTTTATGCCGCAGAGGGCTCTGACTGGTTCTGGTGGTACGGCGATGACCAGGATTCAGGCAATGACGAGGCCTTTGACGAGCTCTTCAGGATACATCTTCAGAATGTGTACTCCTACATTGGCCTTCCGGTTCCAAACTACCTTTACATGCCGATAATCCCCAAGCAGGCAGCAGTCCCAGAAGATCGAATAACAGGACTGATGCATGAACCTGTGATGGATGGGTTTGTCGATTGGGGCGAGTGGGAGAAGTCGTCGTTTTATCCAAAGGATGATGCCGCTGTCTTCAACTGGGGAGAAGGTCAGAACATCTTCTCGTCTTTGCGCGTTGGAGTGGACAATGAGAATCTCTATATCCGCATACGAACACAGGACGGGTTCGATGATCTCTATGGCAAGGACTTTGCAATAGCAGCGTACCTCACCAATCCGAGACGGCACGAGCTTAACACCATTCCCCGGTGGAGCCCATTGGGTCATGAGGCTACGGTTCTGGGATTCGCTCCGGGAACCGAGATACTCGTGGACTTTGCAGATATCGAGAAGTCAGGCCGCGCAACTGCCCTCCTCTCGGTAGCAGCGGGCGACGACACCTGGACCGAAGTGGGCCGGATTGACACAGTCGGGGTGGGAGAAGCCCTTGAAATCTCTGCGTCCTTCGAGGCTTTGGGGATAAAGCCGGCCGATGTGGCTCATATCGCTCTCGTGGCATCGAGGGGGAATCGAAACATCGACATGATGCCGACATCAGGCCCGGCGGAGTTCAAGGCCCCGGTAGTCACTGTTGGGCGTCGGCTCTTCAGGATTGAGGACCCGCGCGGAGATGACCACGGGCCCGGGACCTACACGTATCCGACAAACCCGGTGTTCACTCCCGGTGTATTTGACATACTTTCGTTTGAAGCCATCGATTCAGGAGAGAAAGTAGTCTTCAAGGTGGAGCTTGCAGCGGAGATCGTGAACCACTGGAACTCCGGAATCGGGCTTTCTGTGCAAACAATCGACATATACATCGACACTGATAACGTGCCTGGCTCAGGCTTCACGAAGGCTTTGGGCGGCAGGAGAGTGGACTTCGAGCCCGAATGCGCGTGGGAGTATGCAATCTGGGTCGAAGGCTGGAACCAGAGAGTCTTCCTGCCGGAGGGTGGGGACGTCGGCGGTGTTACCGCTACCGTTGACACGATCAACAATGTCGTTGCAGTCTCAGTTCCCAAGGCCATCATAGGAGAGCCGCAGCCCGGTTGGGGCTACCAGGTATTCGTGCTCGGACAGGAAGGCTTCCCATCCGAGGGAAACTTGCGCGTGCGCGAGGTCCTGGAACACGCCGCAGAGTGGCGGTTCGGTGGGGGCGATAACAGCGTTTACGACCCCAACGTCATCGACATGCTGGCTGCGCCAGGACAGACCCAGGAGGAGATACTCTCCGCTCATGATGTTCCAACCAAGAAGCTCGCAGTAGTGCCCATGATATACCCTGGCTGGGAATAGCAAGTTCGTGGTGGAGGGGTCGCAACGCGGCCCCTCGCTTCTCGCAAGCCCTCTACGTGAGCGCAGGTTACCTGCAACCGAGGGCTGACATCAATGGATTCTGTATCTCAACCGAAAGGACGGGTTGCACAGTGTCAAAGAGAGTGTTTGTTTGGTCCGCAGTCGTCATCATGTTGGCATTAGCATCTCCCGCTCTTGCGGCCGAGAAGATTCCTGTTGCATTTGCCTTCACTCCTCCAATCGCAGCAAATACAGTGACGGTGGCGGGCACATTCAACAATTGGAGCCCGACAGCAAACCCCATGACAGGCCCTGACGAAGATGGAATCTGGACCGCCGTGATCCATTTGGAGGCCGGACGCTACGAGTATAAATTCGTGGTTGACGGCGACAAGTGGTATGATGATCCCAGCGCAGCTGAGCACGTTTCAGACCCATATGGGGGCAAGAACTCCATAGTCTACGTCGGCGTAGTTCCCAAGGCCGAACCTGCCCTCACCTTTGACGGGTGGTTCGAGTCGCGGCTTGCAAAGGAGCCCGAGCAATCCTTGTCGCTGTCGAGCGATACCTACTTCAAGTTCAGCGGCCAACTCCGCCCCGGCCTCGAGACCTTCACAGAGCTTCATGCTTGGAAATCCCTATCTCTGGGCGGCGATGCAGGCTGGCACTTCATGCCGCCTATTGACGGTGTTGAGGTGAACCAGGCTGTGGCTACGTTCAGGCTTTCTGATGGAGTCGCAGCCAAACTCTTTTACAGGGGCCATGCTGGTAGCACTAAGGACCCTATGATCCTCATAGCGTCAGAAGGATGGGATAACAGGATATGGGATCGCCGCGCCGCCGAGATCCTCTACTCCAAAGGCATCATTGATGGAAGGATAGGCGCCGCAACGCTCGCAGGCAACAAGACCCTGGTCTACGGAGAGATCGAAGCTCGCCCCACGGAAAAGATCTCAGTGGGAGGGGTAGGCACATACGAGAGATGGGCTACCAGTGCCAGAGAGGATGGGGAGGATCACAGGGCCAACATCGGCGCATACGCAGTCGCAAAGCCCACCGATGCCTTGACAATTCGTGGCGAACTCCTCCAGACTCGCGGGACTACGATAGTCTCCGACAGCAAAGTCCCTGCGGAAGTTGAGTTTGTTTACCCTGCAGAACGCGAATCATCAGGAGCCGGCACGGTTTACGTAGTCGGTGGATTCAACGATTGGGACCCTAACCAGGGCTTGGCCCTCACGCGAGACGCCGACGGCAACTGGAGGGGCTCAATCGAACTCCTCGAAGGAGAATACGAGTACAAGTTCTGGTACGCTGACCCTGAAGGCGAGCCAGATTGGGGCCATTGGATGGGGCAGGGAACAGGAGGCGACAACCTGGTAAGGCACGTCGGAGGGGACGATGCGTCTCTCCAGGACTTCTACTTCACCGAGCCCACAGGGGAGCAGGTGTACATCAGAGGCTCCTGGGATTGGGGCACAGACTATGAGATGGTGCACGACCCCCTTACCGGCTACTGGAAGCATACGATGGCTCTCGACCCGGGGAGATACGAGTATGTCTTCCACTACGAGGAGGACGGCCAGGAATACTGGTTCGGTCAGGGCAACGACAACATCCGTATTCTGGCCGGTGCAGGAGGCAGAGAGGTTGGCTACTCCGCACTTGCCTATCTTGCAGAGGCAAGCTACAAGGCAGAGCGGCTTGGCGCCACTTTGGGCCTGAAGGGCGCGCAAGACGGAGTCGCGGCCCCCTATGGCAACGTAGGCGCGAACTACAGGACCATATACGGCAAAGCCTGGGCACAGGCAGCGGAGAAGATCAAGTTGACCCTGGATGCCTCATACTCCACGGACGCAACTGGGACCCGGGACTCGGCAACCTTTTCAGTCAAGCCGGGCCTGGAGATCTCTGAGCCCGCTCAACATGTAGCCTTCGTCAGAGGATCATACGAGTACAAGAAGGGAAAGAGCAATGGGGGTGTCGCGTCGGTTTCTACCAAGGTAGCTTCTGCTGGTCTCTCAGCGGAATTCGCGCATAGCCCCTCGGCGCCAAGCAGTATCAAGCTGACCGTGACCAATGATTTTCCGTTCGACCTGTCGGCCAAGGCTGAATACTGGAAGACACTCAAGGCTGACGAGTACAGATTCTACATAGAAGCCTCCAAGAAGATCGATTGGTGCGACGGGACAACGATAGGACTGTCGTACGCAATGCCCAGTCGAAAACTGGGGGCCAAGATATCCGTAGATTTCTAGGTTCGGCGCACGACCGATGCACTACATTTGGCCCGTGCCTCCCAAAGGCACGGGCCAAATGCATGCCCATAGGCCCTATCCTGTCTATCGCCAACCCTATGTTGGGGCACGTCTTATGGTTTGTAGAGGTTGTAAGGTCGACGCCCTCATGTGTAAAATAGAGACAGGCTTACTGAAGGGAGATAATATCATGGCCCGCTTCGGCATTCATCTTTCCATATCCGGCGGCTTTACCAATGCAACTTCAAGAGCAGTGGAACTCGGCTGTGATTGTTTCCAAATATTCAGTCGCAACCCCCGTACGCTCAGAGCAAAGCCTATTGATCGTTCGGAAGCCGACGCCTTTCGCAGCGCAGTCGCACAGGCCCGGCTGAAACCTGTTGTAATTCACGTAAACTACTTGGTAAATGTGGCAAGCCCCAAGGATGAGACTTACGGAAAGTCCGTCTCTGCTCTTACTGATGAGCTTTCGAGAGCAGAGATTCTCAGCGCTGACTATCTCGTTCTCCATCCAGGAAATCACCTGGGTTCTGGAGCGGAGGCCGGTTGCAAGCGGATTGCGCGCGCTATCGACCGGGCTTATGAAGATTCCGGCTCGTCGGTCATGATATGCCTGGAGAACATGGCCGGCGCCGGAACGGAAGTAGGTGTCTCTTTCGCAGAGCTTCGCGCCATTTGCGAGCTGTCCGAGCATGGCGAGTCCCTTGGAATTTGCTTCGATACTTGCCATGCATATGGTGCTGGCTACGATGTTTCCACTGATCGTGGGCTCGATAGAACCCTGGACGAACTTGACTCAGAAACTGGCCTCAATCGTGTCATGTTCGTCCATGCAAATGACTCAAAGGGGCAGTTAGGAGCCGCCCGTGATAGGCACGAACACATAGGTAAAGGGCTTATCGGCATGGCAGGGTTCAAAGCTATCCTTGGCCGGAAAGAGCTCCGCGATCTCCCCTTCATATTGGAAACGCCCGTTGATTCCCCTGACGACCAGGTGCGGAACTTGGCTGCCCTAAAGGCGGCTGCGGAGGAAGGCTCTTGAAGAACACGACGCTTGTCGGGGTGGTCTCCAATTACATTGCCCCCGACGCCGCAGAAAGCCTGCGGCAAGCAATAGAGGAAGCCGGAGGCACCGAGATCTTCGCGGTGGGGCGCTGTGACCGCAACTTCATCGTCACTGACATCTCTGTTCTGGCTCGCGGGAATCTGACTGCGGCTCCCGTCGTCGATTGCACTCTCATCCGCGGGCAAGTCGTAATACACAACCATCCATCTGGGGAGCTGGTGCCTTCCGATGCCGACCTGGCGGTTGCTTCAATGCTTGCTGATCGAGGAATAGGCTTTTGGATCGTGAACAATGATTGCTCTGCGCTGCGATCGGTGATTGATCCTTTGGCCAATGAGGCCGGAGCGATCGTGATTGACCCTGCCGATGTACGCCACATCTTCTCGTCCGAGGGTCCCCTGGCCGCAGGATTTGAAGGTTATGAAACCCGCCAAGGTCAGATAGACATGGCGCTGGCTGTCTCCTCCGCCTTCTCAGATTCGGCCCATCTTGTTGTGGAGGCCGGGACGGGAACGGGAAAGTCTCTGGCGTACCTCATTCCCGCCTTTCTTTGGGCGAAGAGGAACAAGGTGAGGATCTGCGTCTCTACAAACACCATCAACCTCCAAGAGCAACTGATAGAGAAGGACATCCCAGCGCTTGCGGCATCGCTGGGGGAGCCGCTCTCTGCTGCACTCGTCAAAGGACGCGGGAACTACTTATGCTTGAGAAGACTCAATCGGGTTCTCGATGGCGAAGAGTCCATGATAGAGCCGAGATACCGGAGCGGGTTGGCACAGGTCGTCGAATGGGCAGTTGAGACAGAGAGCGGGGACCGCTCAGATATGCCGTTTGAGCCTGACCCCGAGATATGGTCGATGGTCTGCTCAGAAGGCGATATGTGTCTCAGAGCAAGGTGTCCTAACTACGGGCAATGCTGTTTTCACAAGGCGCGGGAATCAATGGAAAGTGCGGAAGTTCTGGTAGTCAACCACCACATTCTCTTTGCTGACGCGTCCATAAGGAGTCAGATGGGTCCTGAGGTAGATCGCGCAGTACTTCCTCGCTACAACGCTGTGATAGTGGATGAGGCCCATAACGCGGCGGATGTAGCCACTGAGCATTTCGGCAGGCAAGCCTCGCGGATTTCCCTTGTCCGGCTGACAAATGCCATCTACCGGCGTGAACGCTCGGCGGCAACGCCTGCCAACGCTCTTGTTGCAGCTTCCGGAGGCAGTCAATCGCCTCAAGCAGACTACGGTGTGCTTGTGAGAGTCCGTTCGAACCTCTACTCCACCTGGCCGGGTGAGCTGGGTAGGCGGCGGGCAGAAGCCTGCCTCGACCTGATTGACATTGAAGCGATCCCGGGGGTGATTCGTGCTCGTGAAGCGGGAGAGACCTTCTTTGATGAGGTTCGCCGCGCAATAGTGGGGGTTTCTAACAGCGGAGCTGAGCGGACCATGCGCATTACCGAGGAGGTGAAGCAGAGCGAGGATTGGGACGGCAAGGTCTGGCCAGCCCATGAGCGTTTCGCTGTGGCCCTGGATGGGCTGGCGAAGTGCTTGCAGAGCCTTGCCGCTCTGCTCAAGGGAGAAGAGGATGAGCCAACAGGCGCCGCTCCGGCCAAGGATGTGGGTGACGATCGAGAAGACTACGGTTCTGGATTTGATGAGGCGGATTTCCCTGAGATCGTGGAGCTCCTGGCCTATGCTGGCCGTGCCCGGGAGTTGGCATCGGCCATTCGGTTCGCAGTAGTTGCTGATGCGCCAGGCCATGTTTTCTGGGCCGAAATCTCGGGGCCGGGGCCTCGCTCGAATGTGCGTGTGGTTGCTGCGCCGATTGAAGCGGGTGAAGCAATTGCTGAGCACGTTGTAGGCACACAGCAATCTGTTGTTTTCACTTCTGCCACTTTGGCTGTTGGGGCCAGCTTCGACTACATCATGCACGACATCGGCCTCGACCTGGTTGACCCTAACCAGGTCAGGCAGATAACAATCCCTGCCCCCTTTGACTTCAAGAGCCAAGCGCTTCTGGCTGTAGTCGATGACATCCCTGACCCTGACACACGAGGATGGGAGGAGGCTATTGCCAATGCTGTAATATCAATCCTCGATGCGTCTGACGGCCGAGCGTTCGTCCTCTTCACATCGTACAAGCTCCTGGGCAGGGTAGCCGATGCGGTTGAGTCGCACCTGGCAGGGAGCAGGATTGCGCTGCTTCGCCAGGGAAAAGCGCCCAGGCATGCCCTTTTGTCTGAATTTCGAAGGGACATGCGGTCTGTGCTTTTCGGCACCGACAGCTTCTGGGAAGGGGTGGATGTTCCGGGAGAAGCTCTATCATGTGTGGTAATGCCGAGGCTACCGTTTGCTGTTCCCACGGCTCCTCTGGTTCAGGCAAGAATCGAACACATTGCAGAAACGGGAGGAGAGCCGTTCAATCAATACACACTTCCCGCGGCAGTTCTCAGGTTTAAGCAGGGGTTCGGACGGCTGATTCGAACGTCCAGCGACAGGGGCGCAGTTGTGGTCCTGGATCCCCGCATAGTTCGACGCCGCTATGGCAGGAAGTTCATTGATGCGTTGCCCGGCTGCGAAACTTATGTTGGCGGTTCAGAGGATGTCAGCGAGAGGCTTTATCGATGGCTCCTGAACCCACCTCACTAACTAATACCACCGATGGAGTGGTGTTTTCCCTCTGTGGTCCGCGTGATGGATGCGCCGGCTAGGATTCTCGGCCCGCGCTCGCCCTTTGAAGCTCACCGCGATTCCATATTCTATACCCCGTCGCTTTGCATATGTATTAGGGGCAACAACCGCAAGAAGGGATGATTCCATGGTTGTCTTCCACATGTTGAGCAAGTGGCGGATGCTCCTATTCATAGCCTGTGTAGCCTTCACCTCATCTTTTGCGGTGGCTCTATTTGGCAATGCCACTGCTGATGTCGGCATTAGTGCAATCTCTGCCGTGAGCACAGGGGGTAGGCTTGTTCCCATATACTCTGTCGCCCGCGACGACAAAGCTGTGTCAGTTACAGTCGACGCCACTTGGGGCGATGACAAGACATTGGCTCTCTTGGACCTTTTCGACAAGCATGAAGTAAAGATCACGTTCTTCCTGGCGGGCCATTGGATAAAGTCCTATCCTGAGATGGTGAAGACCATAGCGGCGCACGGCCACGAGTTGGGCAACCACTCCTGGACCCATCCTCACATGGGAAGCTTGTCGCCGGCGCAGATCAAGGAGGAGCTTGAACTAACCCAATCTGCGCTTTGCGACCTCACGGGGTCGAGGCCTACCCTTTTCCGTCCTCCTTTCGGAGAATATACGAACTCCGTGATAAGTATGGCTGAAGAGTGTGGATGCAAGACCATCCAATGGAGCGTGGATTCTCTCGATTGGAAGGATCTCACTGCAGATCAGATATATGACCGGGTCATCAAGAGAGTGGGGTCGGGATCGATAATCCTCTTTCACAATGCAGGCAAACATACGCCCGAGGCGCTCGACAGAATAATTCGTGATCTCAAGGCACAAGGGTACATGATGGTTCCCGTGTCAGAGCTCATCTACACATCCGATTACTACATAGATCGAAACACCGGGGAGCAGAGGCCGGTCCGAGTGAGGACTCCGGCCGAGTCTGATTCCTCTTCACAGGTTTCCTTGGATGCCGAACCCTCGTCGGGGTGACGACGGTGGAGCTAGGGGTGGACAATGGCAGTAGGGAGCAGCAAGGTGGCCACATAGCCACAGACAAGGAGCTTCCAGATGGAATTGAGGATGGGAGGAATGACGGCATGATCTTCATAACCATCAAGCGGCGCACGCTTATCCTCATAGTCCTCGCTATCATCCTTGCTATAGTTGCAGCATGTGTAGCAATAAGCATGCCTCGAATGCGCAGGGTAGCTCATGGAGCGAAGCCCGGGGTAAGATTGCGCGATGTTGACGTGGGCGGGCTCTATCAGGAAGAGGTAAGAAGCGTAGTTCTGGGATTGGCGGCGACCGTTGAGAGAATACCCAAGGAGGCAATCTACTACGCGGAAACAGGGGAAATAGTCTCGGAGCAACCCGGCATAGCTGTAGACATCGACAATACTGTCAAGTCGGTAATGGCGGCGCCGCGGGGGGCAAATGTTGACTTGGTTACCCGGCAGGTTACCCCCGCGGTAACCGCCGCGATGCTCAAGCCCATATACAAGGTGAATACGTCAGAGCCCGCCGTGGCTTTGGCGTTCAACGTTGCATGGGGAGAGGAATGGGTCCCTGCAATACTTGAGACTCTCGCTGGATCGGGCGTCAAGACCACTTTCTTTATTACCGGTACATGGGCACTGAAGTTCCCTCAGATGGTGCAGGCAATGGTCGCTTCAGGACATGAAATCGCCAATCACGGGTACGATCATCCCCATCCTGAGCAGCTTTCCGATAGAGAGCTCACTACATTGATCGAGAAGAACGAGACACTTCTGAGAGAGCTTACGGGGGTGCGCACCAGGCTCTTTGCTCCTCCCTACGGAGAGGTCAACCAGAGGATAGCGGCTGTAGCGGGCCGGTTGGGCTATGCGACGATAATGTGGACGGTTGACACCATCGATTGGCAGCGTCCCGATCCAGCCGTCATAGTGGAGCGGGCTGAGAGGCGACTGGCAGGCGGGAATATCATCCTCGTTCACCCCACTGAGCCAACTGCTGCAGCGCTTCCCTTGATCCTTAAGCGCCTTGCGGAGAAGGGTTACAGAGTCGTTACGGTCTCCAGCCTTCTGGAGTTGGGCCCGCCTGTGCACACAAGGTGACATGGGCAGTCGACTACTTCAGAAACTCTCTCTGAATAACCTCCCAGTAACCGCTGTCTTCCTGCCCAAGTCTCCATATGGCGATCCCGCCTAGGTCGTATCTCTTGACAAGCTTGAGCTTGGCCCTCATGCTGTCTGCGCTTTCAAACCATACCTCCCGGGTGACTTTGCCTGATTTGTAGCGGAAGTATGGGCTTTGCGAAGCATTGTCCCATAGTATTTTCTTCCCATTTCGCGACGCAGTGCTTATTGCCTGGCTGTAAGAGACCGCTTTTGCCCGGTTGGTGCTGGTGTTCCAGTCATAACCGTATGCGGCGATGCCCACCAGTATCTTCTTCTTGGGCATCTGAGTCATGGCGTAGTTTATGACCTTCTCCACCCACTGAACTGATGCTACAGGCCCTGCCCCTGTTCCAGATGTATGCTGGTCGTACGTCATTAACATTACCTGGTCGCAAACCTTGCCCAGGGCATAGTAGTCGAAGGCGCCGATCCACGCAGATGACGGAGAGTCTTTGTACTTGGCCGGCACCGACATTGTCACTTTGTATCCTGCAGGGGCCAGTCTGGCCCTGAGCTCCTTCATGAACTGGGTAAGAACTCCTCTGTCGCCCGGAGGAACGTTTTCGAAGTCAATGTTAACTCCGTCATATCCATTGCTCTTCATGAGGTCGTATATGTCTCTCACCGCACGCTCCCGTGCAGCCTTGGAGTTCAACATTGAATGTATGTCGCTCTGGTTAAAGGATCTGCCATTCAAGTTATGAACGAGCGCAAGGTTGCTCAGTCCGCGCGAGGAGGATATCTTCATCGCGTCGCTGAAATGCTCTCCGGTGACATTTCCCCCTCTGTCAACAGCGTAAGCGAAAGGCGCGATCGCTGTCAGGGTATGAGAGTATGAGTCAAGTACGTCATACGACGACTTATCACCCGGATAGTTAACCGTATAGTACCCGACTACATCGTGGCGGGATTTTTGCAGTGAGCCAGCGGACTCGCCCATTCTCAGCAATGAGCGGGCAACCCACCCATAGCCGCCATTCGGGAGGGTAACCTGACACCAGCCATTTGATTCGCTCACCAAGCGCACCGGAGTGTTCGCGGCAAGCTTGCCGATCTTGGGGTAGTTCGTGCCGGGTCCTGAGCGAACATTGGCCGTTTCTGCAATGGCTGCGCTGCGGCTTGCAAGATCCACAAGTGCGTTTTTTTCTGATTGGGGGGTGGGTACTGTTGTTTGTATACCCGGACGTGTTTGGACGCCCGGGTTCATCTTAGTTGTGCGCATGCCTGCTATAGAACTTGCGATGTACATTAGGATGACAAGAGCTGTTGCAGTGGTGTTAGGTTGCACCGAGCGCCCTCCTTCCTGGGTAGACGTAATGTTGTATTGACTGCCGCAGCGCAGCTGAGAGAGGATTT
>JAQVXE010000130.1 GCA_028709305.1 Bacillota bacterium
ATCGTGCAGAAGCCGGGCTTCTTGATCTCCGCCCGCTCTTCGGAGCTCAAGGCTATCTTCGCCTCTTCCGCCATGCCGAGCAGAGCTTCAACTGGGTTGAGGCCGGGCATCGATTCCTCTATTCTCTCCAACTCAAGGGAGTTATGTTCCATGAACCGTCTGAGCGCTTCCCTGGCAAGGAGCATGTCGATGTCGTCGCCTGCGATCTCATCCAACGCAAAGCTTGCAATCTCAGCAATCCAATCATCTTCGACAACAATCAGGGTCATCTCTACGAAGCCTGCACCCCAGTCCAGCACGGAGGCCAGCCGGATGTCGGCATCGTTAGCGGATTCGCGCTCCAGATATCCGGCGATCGCAGCGAGGGCTTCAGGCACCATGAACTGCGCGTTGAAGCCTGCGGCCTGTGCCGCCCTGCGAATCTCTTCTCGCTGGTCCGCAGTGAGGGATTTGGGAATTGCGATGACGAACCTGTCGTCCGGCTGAGGCGAGATCTTAGCATCCTCAAGCAGGAATCTGAAGATGATTTCAGTCGCAATCTCCGAGGATATTGTGCGAGTTGCAAGAGTGACCGTATCCTCTGATGCGAGCCGCCTCTTGACAGACTTAATGAACACGCTGTCGGGATCTTCCGGGATCGTCATGTACGCATCCTTCGCTTCGGCCCCTACACGGGGTTGTCTACGCTTCTTGTACCAAACAATGGACGAGTGCGCCTGTTCGTGTGCCAACCTGACATTCATTGTCTTTCCGTCAAACGTTGCCAGCAGCGAATTGGCTGCCCCAAAGTCGATTCCTATCCCACGCATTAGCTCAGCTTCACCTCTTAATACGTTTGCTGCCCATGAGAATGGTTCCGGGCCTACATTACTATAGTACCATCAATAACCGAAATAAGAAACCTTGCCCAGGGAATCAACGTATAATCCCCTGCTATACTAACCCATAGAATGCACTGGAGTTTGGGCTGCGCAAATGAAGAATGCTTGGTTGAAACGCAAAGGCGCTCTTCCGCACAGATGAGAGATGTCGACGCCGCCCCCGTGTGGTAGACTATTGTCTAGCTGATCTTGTAAGTCTCAGTCGCACATCATTCATTTTGTACATGAGTACAGCTGGGAAGTGTGATTATTGTCAGGCAATGTGACTAGTAACTTGGCGAAGTCCGCAGGGATCGTGGCTCTTGGCTCCATCTTAAGCAAAGTCCTCGGTTTTCTGAGAGAGAGCGCCCTCGCATCAGAATTCGGAGCCACTCTTGCTACAGATGCATACCTCATGGCTATGGTCATTCCTACGCTCATGCTCTTTGGAGTGGGTCCTGCGGTAACGACTACGTTGATACCTGTATTCACTGACTTGGAGAGGCGGAAGGGTCGGGATGCAGCGTTCAGGTCAGTCAGTTGCATAATCAATGCCTGCATAGTAGTGGCGGTAGCGGCAATGGTTGTAGGCTTCATCTTCGCAGAACCAATAGTCGGGTTTGTGGCCCCTGGGTTTTCCGGAGAAACCTATGCTCTCACCGTGAAGCTGACCCGGATCCTTTTCCCCATAGCGCTTTTCACTGTGGTTGCGCACTGCGTAACCGGAGTGCTGCATGCGATGGGCAAATTCGCCGTGCCGGCTATGGTTGGCCTTGTGCAGAATCTTATAATCATAGCTTCCATACTTGTTTTCGGGCCCAAGTACGGGATTAAGGCTGTGGCTATCGGAACTGCGCTCGGGGCTGCGTCAATACTCCTCGTGCAGCTGCCCGCGCTCTTTTCGGCGGGGTTCAGATACCATCTCACCCTCGACTGGCGTGATCCGGGCCTTCGCCAGGTGGGCAGGTTGATAGGGCCTATCGTTCTAGGTTCCGTTGCCGGACAGGCCGGAACGGTAATCAATCGCACATTGGCATCGAGGCTTCCCGAGGGTTCAATAACCTTTCTCAACTACTCTCAACGACTCGTGGGCTTGCCTGTAGGAGTCTTTGGCACTGCCTTAGTCACTGTGCTCTACCCGACTTTGGCGCGGATGTACTCTGAGAATACTAGCGATGATTTCACGAAGATGTTCCGCCGGTCTGTTGGGGTAGTCTTCTTTACGCTTCTGCCTATGGCGGTTGGGCTTGCGGTCCTCGCAACACCCGTAGTGCGCCTGGCGTTTGAGAGGCGTGCGTTTACGCCTGAGGCAACTGCCGCCACAGCCGCTGCCCTGGTCTATGCCTGCGTGGGCATACCGGCTATGAGCCTTTCCGACTTGTCATCCAAGGCTTTCTATGCAATGAAGGATACGATCACCCCTGTGGTGGTCAATATAGGGGCCATTGGAGTCAATGTTGGGATCAGCCTGGCGCTTGTGGGACCCATGGGTCATGTGGGACTTGCCCTCGGAGGCGCATGCCAACACGTAGCTTCGTTCCTAATGAAACAGGCAGTCCTAAGACACAAGGAGAAGAAATGGGTGAGAAAAGAGCGGCCAAACGGGGTTGAGGATAAATACAGCTTAGTCGCGTCCATCGCAAAGTCTGTAGTCTCTGCAACTGTAATGTGGGCGGCGGTGTCGCTCTTCGATGCTTGGATAACCAGAGCAGTGCCTGGTGCGGGTACACTATTGCAGGTAGTGCGACTTGGCGCCTCGGTGGGCGTGGGGGTAGTGGTCTACTTTGCAATGGCCGCTATCTTGAAAAGCCAGGAGCTCTCATTTGCTTTCAAGACTGCAAAGAAGAGAGTTGCGGTCAGAAGGATGTCCAGGTAGAAGCGGCTGTGGCTCTGCTGGAGCAAGGCTTGCGGGCTGACGGGGCGGAAGCGCTTGTGATATGTGAGTGACACGCATGTGTCACTTGTGCAACAGAGTTGGCACGCTTTTGCAGTTCAGGATCAGGGCTATACCTGCGATATGCGGTGCTGCGCTTGATTTGGAGTTACTTATGGAGGTTGACTATGCAGGCTCATTTGGACTGTGTTTATTGTAATGTAAGGCAGGCTTTGGAGGCGGCTCGCCTCGCAAGCGCTGATGCTGATGTTCATAAGAAGGTAGTCCTCAAATCCCTGGATGCGCTCACGAAGTATGATTCCTACAGGACCCCGGCAGAGATGGGCGGGGTAATCCACCATCTGGTCAAGGAGTACTCCAGCAATCCGGATCCGTATAAGAGGGTAAAAGAGGACAGCATCGAGATGGCTCTAAGTGTTTACCCGGGGCTGAAGAGGTTTGTTGAGGGCGATGGCGATAGATTGCTTCGGGCTTTGGAGGTATCGGCGGCGGGGAACCTCCTGGACGCTGGAGTATACGGGGATTTGCGGGCTCAAGACATGGAAGCCACCCTCATGAAGGAATTGGACAGAGGGTTTGCACTGTGCCACGTGGACGCCCTCCGCGAGGATCTTCTGGGTGCAAGGAATGTCTTGATTATTGGGGATAACGCAGGTGAGACAGTGCTTGACCGTATCATGATCTCCGAGATCAAGAGGGCTTGCGGCAATGGGGCGGAGCCGAGCGTCTTCTACGGGGTCCGAAGTGCTCCGATAATCAATGACGCGACGGCGGAAGATGCTGTTGCATCGGGGCTGGAGCACGATGCCATCATCGTTGATACGGGATGCAGTGCCCCCGGCCTTATTCTCGATGCCGCCGATTCGGAGTTCTTGAAGCTATACCGGGAAGCGGACGTTGTGATCAGCAAGGGCCAGGGGAACTACGAGACGCTTAGCGATTCTGCAGGCCGAACAATCTACTTCGTGCTGAAGGCTAAGTGTGGGGTAGTGGCCAAAGATACCGGGGCAAGCCTGGGGGATTATGTGTTGCTTCGGCGGTGAGCGACTCTATTTTTGAGCGGTTGCTTTCCACCTGAGTTTGCGGTTAGTTTGAGACTGTTGATCTAAGAGGCCGACGCCTTTGGCATCGGCCTCTTCTTTGTGTCACAGGTCTTTTGCTCGCGGCAACCGTCTTTACTATAGCCAGCGTGCCCATGCAAGTGCTTCTATGACATCTGCGAGCACGGGAGCGTTACTGCCGTATCGAGCCTGGAATTCGTCTATTTGCTGGCGCAGCTCCTCTCTGTAGTGGTGCCACATTGGATCTGAAAGCCTTGCCACCAGCAGCAAGAAGGAGCTATGTGCGCTTTTGTCTTCCTGCCAGATCCTCTGTGCTTCCAGAAAGGAGTGGCTGACTGTTCCCAGGTAGTCGTTACGGCGCTGGCTGGTCGGGGAGGCTCCCACGTTCAGCCCGGTGTATTGCCGCAGGTTTTCTTCAAGCTCAGAGGTGCCTCTGGATCCTTGGGTTTTGAGGTCTTGGAGTAGGTCTACTGCCTTGCTCGATTGGCCGGTTATGACATAGAGCCCCGTCAGGGGAAGGAGATCGTAGTGCTCTTCTGCGATGCCCTTCGCTCGCGCTGCGTAGACGATCGCTTGCTGGTAGTCATCTTCGACTATGAGGGCGTAGTATGCCAGCATGTTGAGATCAACACTGCTTTCGAACCCGCGCTCAAGCATCACCTTGTAGACGCTGGCAGCGCCTTCCCTGTCGTTCAGGTTGGTGCATACGCCCGCCAGGGCATTGAGGTGCTCTCGGCTTGGCTCGAGCGCTACGAGGGTCTCAAGAATGTCCCTGCTCCGCTCAGGGTCCTTGTGGGCCATCTTATGGGTGGACTGATCTTCGGTTGCGTAATACGTGCCTAGAAAACAGATGCGGGACAGGATCTCCAATGCCCTGATGTCATAAGGATCTCGCTTTATTGCCTCTTCGAGCTTGAGAACGGCTTCGTCATACTTCCTGTCCATGAGAAGCTTCTCTTCTTCCCGGAGTTTCCTCGGCTCAACTTCTATGAGTCCTTTCGGATTGGGGCCCGCTCCAAAATACAGGCCGTTGCTGGAAGACATGACACTGCCATGCTCGTCGAGGGCCAGAATCCGCAATGAATACGCCTCTGCAACTCCTGTCAGGTAGATGGGAAGGACGCCTTTATCGTCGGAGGCGTAGCCGCCGAACTGAACTTCGGGAATGCTGTTGATCTCAAAGACCGTATCAGCAGTCCTCATCGAACTCATGCCCATGGAACTGTAGCCGTGTTCGCCGTAGCTGATCGAATGAAAACTGAGGCTGTACGCATGGGCGCCGGGATATGGATTCCATCTCACCGTGAATGGCCTTCCGTCGTAGACAAAGCCCGTCCCGGGTTCTGAGACTTCTACGGGTTCTACGAAACGCAAGGCGACTTCTCTTGTTTCGCCTGGTTCAAGGGCGAGTTGAGCGCCGGCCATCTGAAGATGGTGACCCTCCACCTCTTTGGATTCCCGATGGCCCAGGGCAATTCCCACCTC
>JAQVXE010000030.1 GCA_028709305.1 Bacillota bacterium
TGTCGCCGCGCCTCTCAATGGCAAGAACCTTGTATCGCCTAGCCATGCTCTCAGGAACCAGTTTGATGACATCATCTGCAATCACGTACTCAACAAGGCTCACTCGAGGAACGCCCAGCTGGCGCTCGATGACCGCAGCTATCGCAGCCTCGCTCACATGCCCCAGCTTCACAAGCACCCTGCCCAAACGTTCTCCTGTGCGCCGCTGCACTTCGAGGGCTTCTTCCAATTGCTCGTGGTTGAGCGCCCCTGCCTCGAGCAGATAGTCGCCTATTCGTTTGTGGCCAGGACGCGCCAAACAGCATCAGGCCTCCTCCTAAGTACGCTCTCGGTACAGCTTCTACGCCCGCATCCGTATTCCTTCCGTATTTCTACGATAACGCACCGAATCCTCTCAAATTTCTCCATCCAGTCCTCTGAAAGTCATCTTCTTTGGGTTTAAATATCAGAAACTCTGTCCAGAATCTCATGCGCCAGCACAAGCTTGGACATGGGAGGAAGCGCCTCAGGCGCTCTTTCAGGGCGAAGGATAGTCACTGTGTTGCGGTCGGCGCCGAAAGGCGAATCCGCACCGCCAACCTTGTTTGCGACTATCATGTCGAGGTTCTTTAAGGCAAGTTTTCGGAGGGCATTGGCAATGAGATCATCGGTCTCGGCAGCAAAGCCCACGAGGATGCGTCCGCCCTTAGCGCGGCCAAGCTCAGCTATGATATCGGGCGTGCGCTCGAGCTCCAATGACCCAAAGCCTGAAGACTTCTTAATCTTGCTCTCGCTGAAATTCGTCGGCATATAGTCTGCAACCGCCGCTGCCGCAACAACCAGGTCTGCTCCGGATGCAGCGGAGACGACCGCATCCCTCATCTGGCAGGCGGTTTCAACATTGATTACCTCGCATCCTTCAGGAACATTGAGGCTAACAGGGCCCGACACGAGGATAACTTTCGCGCCCCGAGCTGCAGCCGCGCCTGCAATCGCATACCCCATCTTCCCAGATGATCTATTGGTGAGGAACCGGACGGGGTCCAGATGCTCGCGGGTAGGACCTGCAGTCACAACCACCCGCCGTCCTTCAAAGGACGGGCGCCGCGCTCCCTCATGAATATGCAGGGTATACTCGAGGATTCTCTCCGGCTCGGCCATCCGGCCGGGGCCCACATCGCCACAGGCCAGCCGGCCTGATTCCGGCCCAATGAACCTGTACCCTGAGGCCGAAAGAACTTCGATGTTCCGCTGGACTATGCGGTTGGTGTACATGCGTGTATTCATGGCAGGCGCTATGACCACAGGTGCCCGCGTTGCCATGATCGTGGTAGTCAAGAGATCATCAGCTATTCCAGATGCAACCTTCCCAAGAAAATTGGCCGTCGCAGGCGCAACCACAAGAAGGTCCGCCGCCTGCGCAAGGGACACGTGTTTGACGTTCCACTGCCCCGGTTCGGCGAACATGTCGACGCTGACGGGATTTGCAGTCAACGTACGAAAGGTCAGAGGCGCAACGAACTCGCACGCAGCTCTCGTCATGACTACGTGTACATCGAAGCCCGATTTCACGAGCATGCTTGCAAGGAGCGAAGCCTTGGCCGCCGCTATTCCCCCGGCAACTCCCAGTACGCACGTTCCGGTCGTCATCTTAGAAAAGCGGCGCCCGCTCCAAGTAGTCATCGGCAGGCTTCAGCTGCTCCCTGCCGCTGGGCTGCTCAATCCAGCCAGCATACTCCTGGGGGATCCCGGTCTGGCCCGGAACCGGCCTGTAGTAACTCACCTTGCCCTCAGCGATCTCCCGCAGGGCACGCGTCACAGGCTTCTCAGGACCGGCTTCTATCACGTCCCGCTGTGCCGACATTATCTTTCTTGCGCGCCTGGCTGTCATCACAACCAGCGTATATCTGCTGTCGCCCTGGGCCAGTAGTTCTTCCAACGAGGGTCGAATCACTCGTGTTGCCTCCTTCTGCATGCGGCGCTACCGCCATGGGTACCTTGCAAAAGCCCCCTTCATCCGCCATCCGGGCATGAGGCGTCAGGGAGGCTAAGCGTTATCCTTTACAAATTACGCGATTCCATCTGGAAACCGCGGACAAGTCTGTCACAGTCGCACTTGCCCACCCGGGCTCGCTCCGCAACAATGATGGATCGGATTTCCTCTGCAGCCTGTTCCAAGTCGTAGTTGAGAACCACATAATCATATCTTAGCACAGCAGGTATCTCCTCAACAGCCTTTCTGAGGCGCCCTCTAGTGGCCTCAGGCGAGTCAGCGCCCCGCTTTCCAAGCCTAGCTTCGAGTTCCGCAAGGGATGGAGGCATCAGGAAGATTGCCACGGCATCCGGCATGACGGACCTGACCTGGTCAGCCCCGCGTATCTCTATGTCCATGATCACGTCTTCCCCTAGATCCAGTTTTCCCTCAACGAAGCTCCGCGGAGTGCCATAAATATTACCACAGAACTCAGCAGTCTCCAAAAACTCTCCCGCCTCTTTTCTGGCAAGGAACTCCTCGCGCGTCAGGAAGAAGTAATGAACCCCATCGACCTCGCCTTCCCTTGGAGGACGAGTAGTCGCTGAGACCGAGTACTCCAGATCCGGAACTTCCCCTCTGACAACGGCAAGCACTGAGTCCTTTCCCGAGCCCGACGGCCCGGAGATCACAATTAGATTCCCACGAATTCTTGGAACCTCTCTCAGCTGCTTGAGCATATCCGTACCCCTAATCGCGCCCGTCGACATCTGCTTCTTTCATTGCTACCCGGTGAGCCACTGTCTCGGGCTGGACCGCAGACAGGACTACATGACCGCTGTCGGCAATGATTACGGCCCTCGTCTTCCGTCCGTAGGTGGCGTCGATCACCATGCCGCGCTGACGGCCTTCCTGGATGATCCTCTTGATCGGTGCAGACTCAGGACTGACTATCGCCACCACCCTGTTTGCGGACACCATGTTCCCGAAGCCTATGTTGACGAGCTTAATGTCCACGGCTGAACACCTACTTAACGAGCTTGTTCAGGAGGGCCTCCTTCTGACGGACGCCAAGACCCTGCACTCTTCGGTTCTCATCAATGCCGATTTCCTCCATGATCTGGCGAGCTCTCACCTTGCCTATCCTAGGCAACGACTCGAGCAAGTATGCAACTCTCATCTTGCCGATCACATCGCTATCAGCTGTTGCAAGAACCTCGTCCAGGGTCATCTCGCCCTTCTTCAGTCGAGCCCTGATCTGGGCCCTCTTGCTCCTTACTTCCTGAGCCTTCTTGAGCGCCTGGCGTTTTTGCTCATCTGTCAGTTCTGGCAGTGCCATTAACAGCACCTCCCGTTAATTATTGGCCTACGGTGGCATCAAGAGCACTATTCGACGTTTTGAACCTGCTCACGGACTTTCTCCAATTCGGCCTTGATCTCAACTGCCAAGGCTGAAATGGATGAATCCTGGGATTTCGCCGCGATGGTGTTAGCCTCGCGGTTCATCTCCTGTATTATGAAATCCAGCTTCTTGCCGCAATCCCCCGATTCCAAAATAGTGTCGCGGAACTGCTTTATGTGGCTCTTGAAGCGTACCGTCTCCTCAGTAATATCGCATCTGTCAGCGAACAGCGCTACCTCGGTGGCAAGCCTCGACTCGTCGACTCGCACGTCCCCTATCATCTCGCTCACCCTCCGGGCGAGCTTCACTCGGTAGGCTTCGACGACTTCAGGCGCACGCCGCCCAACCTCGTCAATCGTCTGTTCCATGACTTCTATCCTGCTTGCAATATCCCTTTCCAGCCTTGCCCCTTCTTCCTTCCTCATCTCGACAACCTGGTCGATTGCATCGGAAAGAGCAGGCCGGAGCATTTCCCAAAGGCTGTCGGCATCAACCTCTGCCTCAGAGACCGTCATGACATCGGGAAGCCTCGATACGGCATCTACAGACCTTATCGGCTCAAGTTCCAAGGCATCAGCAAGACTGGCCAAGCCCTCTGCGTACGCCCGTGCTAGGTGCGCATCAAAAGCGACACTTCGGCTTTCGCCCCGCCATTCAACCGACACCGATACTTCAATCCTGCCGCGCGCAACTCTTTCCGAGATATGCGACCGCACCCTCTCTTCAACCGATGAAAACTCCCTCGGCATCCTGAGAGAAACATCGAAGTACCTGTGGTTCAAAGACCTAATTTCAACTGTAACCGCACCGTTGGGGGAACTGCTTGCAGCCCGCCCATAGCCTGTCATACTCGTCAGCATGTATTGAAGTTCCATCCTTTTCCGCTGAGCATGCAGCTCATTGTACTACACAAACACCAGCTGTATCAAGTATTCAATCCAAAATCCCAGCACAAACAGTATGCTTTTAGGAACCTACTATTCCACTCCCGCCTCGAAAATCCTGCTAGGAAACGCAATATCCCTTCAGTTTCACCTGGTTTCGCCTGCTTTTCCTACTCGGAAAGCGGTGCATCTACGTCCAATGGCACGCTTTACCGCCCTGGCAGCCGATGCCAAGAAGGTAGACCAGCCCGAAAGGAAGAGCACCAGTGCCCAATCGAGCGGAGCCAGGGCACGGGTTCCCAGAAACGCACGGCCCAAATCGTGATGGACACCGAAGATCTGAAGACCAACTGACAATCCGACTGCAACAAGCAGAAACATGTTCCTCGAACTCTCGCCAGCCCCCGAAGAGACCCGCCCCTCCATCCGGCAGCGGAAGACGTACACAAGCTGAGACATGACCAGAGTGGAAAATGCCATTGTCCTGGCGGTCTCAAGGTCATGTCCGAGAAGGACCCCTGCCAAGATGTAGCATGCAATTGTGCACAGGCTAATGAATACCCCGTCAGCCGCCATCTTTAGCCCAAGCCCGCGTGAGAAGATACCTTCCCTGGGATTCCTGGGCGCCCTCTGCATCGTGTTGGGGTCGGTGGGGTCAGCCGCCAGAGCCATGGCCGGCAGCCCATCTGTCATCAGGTTCATCCAAAGAATCTGTATGGGGGTCAGCGGCAGCGGCAGCCCGGCTGCAACGGCCAGAAGCATCGTTAGCACCTCTCCCACATTGCACGCCAGCAAGTACCTGATAAACTTGCGTATGTTGTCATAAATCGACCTGCCTTCCTCAATCGCTGCGATTATCGTGGCATAGTTGTCATCCGACAGAACCATGCTCGACGCCTCTCTCGCCACATCAGTCCCAGTCTGCCCCATGGCAATTCCGATATCGGCCTCGCGTATGGCAGGGGCATCGTTCACTCCGTCCCCCGTCACAGCAACCACATGCCCTTGGGCTCTCAGGGCTCGCACTATCCGAAGCTTATGCGCAGGCGCCACCCTGGCAAAGACTGCGACCTCAGAGACTGCCTCCTCCAGCTGCGCATCGCCCATTGCGTCAAGCTCCTCGCCTGTGAGAATGCGACGACCATTTCCCACTATCCCCACCTGCTTCGCGATTGCCTCTGCAGTTGCAGCATGGTCTCCGGTGATCATGAGCGTCGCGATCCCTGCCTGCCTCGCCAAGGCCACTGAACGCACCGCCTCCGGCCGGGGCGGGTCCATCATTCCAACCATGCCGAGGAATGTAAGCCCCGGAAGATCCCGTGTTTGCCCCAGCCTGATCCTGTCGATCAGGTTTCCGGGGGCGCAGGCCATGGCAAGCACTCTCATGGACTGTGATGCCATAGCCGAGTTCCGGGCAAGCACTGCGCCGTCGAACCGACGATCTCGCGGGGCCGTGCCGCCTTCCGGATGCCCCCCCAAATAGCGGTTTTCGCACAGTTCGAGCACAACCTGGGGGGCGCCCTTGACGAAAGTGAAAACTCCGGAAGGCCCACTGCATGCCACAGCCATCATACGGCGTTCCGGTTCAAAGGGAACCTCAGCAACACGTATGAAACTGCGCACCTTCTGCATAGTCTCACGTCCGCCCTTGTGCGCCATGGCAAGCAATGCTCCTTCGGTAGGGTCTCCAACAACATCCCAACCCCTTTGGCGCACTGATTGCCAGGGCCGCCCCCGGCTAGGGGCCCCGTAGGTCCGTTCCTCAGCGCTCTGCCGAACAAGGCTTGCGTCGTTGCACAGGCCCGCACAAACAAGGAGATCCTGAAGAACTCTGTCTGCCGCAGGGTCCACGGGATCGCCCCCTTCGGCGAATTCCCCCTCAGGAGAGTATCCCGACCCTGTAACCTGAATATTCCGTCCTATGAGATCGATCTCGACTACAGTCATCTGGTTCTGGGTCAGAGTGCCTGTTTTGTCGGCACATATCACAGTGGCACAGCCCAAGGTCTCCACTGCAGAGAGTTTCCTCACAATGGCCTTCCGCGCGCTCATCCGTTGAACGCCCAATGCAAGGCTGACAGTGACTATTGCAGGCAACCCCTCAGGGATGGCCGCTACGGCCAGGCTTACTCCGGCGAGGAACATCAGCTCGATAGACTCTCCCCTGGCCACTCCAAGACCTGCCACAAGGGCGCACAGCATCAGGCAACCTGCCACCAGCCATCGCCCGAGTTGGGAGAGCCTGCGCTGTAGAGGAGTGTCGCCGTCAGTGACATCCTCTATCATTCCGGCTATCCTCCCCATCTCAGTCTCCATACCGGTGGCCACCACCAGTCCTACCGCCCGCCCTCGAGTCACCACGGTTCCGGCGTGAAGCATGTTCTTGTGCTCCACAACAGGCGCGGACTGGCGCACAATTTCCGTGGCGTCCTTCCGGGCCGGCTTCGACTCTCCAGTGAGAACAGACTCGTCCACCTCAATCCCGAAAGATTCCACGAGCCTCGCATCTGCCGGAATCCTGTCGCCCGGGCTGAGGATAACAACATCTCCTGGAACTACGTCTACGGCATCGACCTGTTCGGCGCGTCCATCCCTCAGAACCGTCGCCTTGGGTGCCGACAGCTTGCGCAAGGCCTCAAGAGCACGCTCTGCCCGGAACTCCTGCACAAACCCGAGGATCGCATTGAGGATGACTATTGCAAGTATGGCCACAACATCCCTGTACTCGCCCAAGAAAGCGGATACGGCCGTCGCGCCCAGAAGGACGAGAACCATGAAGTCCTGGAACTGACTGAGGAGAATGACCAAAGCCGAGTGGCGCCTTCCAGACCTGATAAGGTTCGGTCCGTACGCACTTCGTCTCGATCGAGCCTCTTCAAGCGTCAAGCCAAAGGAGGCCGAAGTCTCAAGCTCCCTTTCCACCACGCCCGCGCTCACAGAGTGCCAGGCGCGCGAATCTGACATTGAAAACACCACCTCTTCGCCGTGCCATCTTCCATCCCGGCAAGTCTCGTCCCTTATTCCTATTGCCCTTTGACCATGTTCATACACGGGTGCTATACTGAAAACTGCATTGAAAGGGGCTCAAACCATGCAGATAGACGGAATTACGATTTCCGCTCTCACGCGAGAAATAGAGAGAACGCTGACTGGCATAAGGATCGACAAGATCCAGTCACCATCATATGATTGCATGACCCTGGGTCTGGGGCGCGGGCATGCAAAATCGCTGCTCATATCGGCATCATCCAAATCCGGCCGCATATGCTTGACGGATTCAGTCCCGCCTTCTCTCCCGACTCCCACCGCCTTCTGCATGCTCATGCGAAAGCATCTCGTTGGCGGGAAGGTTGTTTCAATCCGCCAGGATGGACTAGACCGGATACTGATCATACAGATCGAAGGGTGGGCCGATGCCGGCCCTGCCGATAACCGTCTCCTGATAGCGGAGATCACCGGCCGCCTGGCCAATATCATCCTGACCCAGATGGATGGGACGATTATTGACGCCGTAAACAGGGTCGACCAATCACGGAACAGATACCGCGAGATTGCCCCTGGAGCAATCTACATTCCCCCTCCGCCAATCGAAAAACCCGATCCGCTTGACGTTACGGCTGAGGAGTTCCATGCAGCCGTAATACGGCAGACAGCGCAGATGCAGGCGCGGGCCGCGCGCGAGGCGGCACAGGCAAGGGAGGCGGGTTCCCGAGGTAAGCAACGCAGGTACAGCGCGGCTCATCTTCTTTCTAGATGCTTTGAAGGGATCGGGCAAGACCACAGCGAGGAGATTGCTCGCCGTGCAGGAATAGGCCTCGAACGTTCCCCCCTTGAACTCGGCACCTGCGACATCGAGTCCCTTTGGGTCCAATTCCAAGACTTCAGGCAAGCTGCCAAAAGCGGCGACTTCCTGTTTGAGGCGGCCTTTGACCGCAAGACAGGTGAGCCTGCAGTTCTTTCGGTGTGGGGGCTTTCCGGACTTCCTGAAGAGTATGAGGTGCGAAGATTCGCGTCAGCATCAGAGATGATCGACAACTGCTATGGAAGGGCTGAAGAACGGGAAAGGCTTGAGTCGGCACAGCGCGATATCACTCGGAAACTCCAGGCTCGACTGGCAAGATCGCTTCGGAAGCTTGAGGCACAGAGAACCGAGCTTGCAAAGGCCCAGGATGCTTCAGTCTTGCGCAGGAAGGGAGAATTGCTCACAGCTAACCTTCACTCGTTCGGGCGCGGCCCGTTGAGGAAGGACGTAGTGAGCGTCATAGATTACTACGACCCACAAACGCCCACGGTTGAAGTGGAAGTAGACCCAGGCCTCTCTGCATCCGAAAACGCACAATCTCTTTTTGCGCGATACTCCAAGGCGGAGAGGGCCAGAGAAGCAGTGAGCGCCAATATCGAGACAACCCAAGATGAAGTTGCATACCTCGAATCGATGCTGGCAATGGTGGAGATAGCAGAGTCCGAAAGCGAAGTTGTTGAGATCACGCAGGAGCTGGGCGCACTCGGCTTCATACAGCCCCAAAAGGAGCATGGTAATGCCCGGAAGGCAAAGAAGACTCATGGCAGAAAAGCACCCATGCCCGCAAAGTTCAAAGCCCCATCAGGCCATGAAATCTACGTGGGCAAGAATAACCTCCAAAATGATTACCTGACAATGAGGCTCGCCCGCGACCACGACCTATGGTTTCACGCAAGAGAGATCCACGGCGCCCACGTCATCGTGAGGCGGAGGCCGAATGAGGATCTTCCAGAGGAAACACTGCACGCCGCCGCCCTGCTCGCAGCCTACTACAGTCAGGCCAGGATGTCGTCGAACGTGGCCATAGACTACACAGAAGCAAAGAATGTTCGCAAACCCCGGCGCGCCCGTCCAGGCATGGTCATCTACGAGAGCCACAAGACGATCTGGGTCACCCCGTCAAGGGATGCGCTCTCCGATGCCCTTGGCCTCCGCGGTAGCAGCACTTGCGGGAATGACGACTAGCCCCCTGTCCCCCACTCGCGCAACAATAGTGCCAAGCCGGGCAGAATCTCGCATCATCCTGTCAAGTGCAGCCTGGGCCGCCCATCCCGTGAGGGGACGAGGGCGGCATTCCTCTATCTTCATTGGCAGAATTTCCGCCGAGACTACCTTCCCAGGCGAAAACGAGACGCGAGCTATCATGCTTTCCACAGTATCAGGCTTCTTCTGGTCGAACACGAAGTTCCCAAGGGAGTAGAATATGACTCCGCCGTCGTACACTTCAACGGGCTGAAGCACGTGAGGATGGTGGCCCAGAACGAGACTGGCCCCGGCGTCGACTGCAATGTGGGCAAATCCTATCTGCTTTGGGTTGGGCATTCGAATATACTCTTCGCCCCAATGGAAAGAGACGACCACATGGTCTGCAAGAGCCTTGGCCCTCTTTACGTCCTCGACGATAATCTTCTCATCCATTGGCGCAACACCGGGCCGCGCCTTCTGCGCCCTGAAGCTCCTGGGATAGGAGTAGGTCCAGAAGATGTCGGCAAGCTCCGAGTAGCCCAGGAACGCAATGCTGACTCCTCCAGCACTGATGACTGCGGGCGTTCGTGCCTCGTCAATATTGAGCCCGCCTCCGCAAGCAGCAATTGAGCATTGGCTAAGCTCAGCCAGTGTTTGGATGAAGGCGGGTTCATCATAGTCAAGCACATGGTTGTTGGCAAGCGCCACTACATCCACCCCGCCCTTCTTCAGTTCCAGAGCGAACTCCGGCTCAGACCTGAACCATATGCCCTTCCCGGGGATGGGCTGTCCGCCACGTGCAAGGCTGGTTTCAAGGTTAACAAAGGACACGTCGGCCGCCGACAGTATTGGAGCTGCGGCCCCCAACGGCCACTCACGTCCAAGGCGCCGGCAGACGGTTTTCACGCCCCTGTCGAACATTACATCGCCTGCAGCGGCCAGGGTCAACCGAGGCTCAAGAGCCTCACGAGCCGCCCTTTGCCACACATCTCTGGATTCCCGTACTCCAACGGCTAACATCTGCTTGGGTTCAGCAATGCAGAGATCCGGACCCACGCCGCAGCCAGCCGACATGGCGAATACCAATGATAGGGTTAAGACGACTGCCCAAGCCCTCTCACTCCCAAGTTTCAAACTCAATCCGCGTTTCATCATCCTGACGCCCCTCTATCTTGTACCATAGCCGCGAACCCTATGGCGTACGCGACCTTAGTTGCTCGAGCGCACCTCGCATGTCATCTGGCCACTGCTCCGCCTCAAACCTTACTCTCTCGCCTGTTGTGGGATGCACGAACTCAACACTCTGGGCGTGAAGAGCCTGCCCCTCGAGGCCAAGCTCGCCGGGGACTCCCCCGTAGACAGAATCTCCGGCTACAGGCCTTCCTATGTGGCTCATGTGGACGCGAATCTGGTGCATTCGGCCTGTTTCGAGCGCAATCCCGACCAGGGTGTAATCTCCGAACCTTTCAATGACAGTAAACCTGGTCACCGCCCGCCTACCCCCGCGCCTCACAGCTCGCCTCATCCTGTTTACGGGATTGCGCCCGAGGGGCGCATCTATCTTGCCGCTTGCATCCTGAATGTCGCCACGCACAATTGCAATGTAGTTGCGGTCTATACCCCCTGAGGCGAGCGCCCTTGAAAGGGCGACGTGCACCTCATCGTTCTTTGCCACAATGATTGCGCCCGAGGTGTTCCGATCAAGACGGTGGACTATCCCGGGCCTGAACTCGCCGCCCACAGTCGAAAGCTTCATCCCCCGACCAAGCAAAGCGTTTACAAGGGTTCCCGAACGCCTGCCCACACCTGGATGTACAACCATCCCCCTGGGCTTGTTCACCACCATAAGGTCGTCATCTTCGTAGATGACGTCCAGGTCGATCCGCTCGGGCCGGGGAAGGTTCGGGCCGAGTGGCGCCGGAGGGACCACTACTTGGACAGTATCGCCCGTACGTACGCGATACGAGGCGCGAGCCTCAACCCTGCCGTTGACTTTGACCCGCCCGGCTCCAATCAGTTTCTGGATATGAGAACGCGAAGGAGCGAGAGACTCCTTCGCGAGATATACATCCAGCCTTGTTCGGTCATCTGACTGCCCAGGGCTGAAAATGAGAACGTGCATGACCTACCCTCGCACAGATGGGCGGGTAGCGTCTGAATTTCCTAGTGCCTTAGTCGCATACTTCCTCTTCACACAAACCACTCCAAATCCCAGGATTGCAAGGACGATACACGCCGCCTGGGTGGCCGTGAACGGAGCAAAGTAGTCGCGAGCTCCCGTTCTCCAGAATTCAACGATGAATCTAGCTACTGAGTAAAGCCCCACATATGCCCACATTACCTCGCCTTCGGACCGCTTCCTGCCTTCCCAAGCTCGAAGGATGAAGAGGATTATGATCGTATAGATTATCGCGTAAATCTGCGTAGGATGCCTCGGAGCTCCATCCGTCCCGCATGCAAGTGCCCATGGCAGATCCACCGCTACCTTGCCGTAACAGCATCCATTCAATAGGCAACCAAGCCTGCCTATTGCATAACCTATGGCTATGGCAGGGGCGGCTACGTCAGCCATCTTTCCCACAGAAATCCCACGCCTTTTGACTAGGATAAGGCCTGCAAGGATACCTCCCGCAAGTCCGCCGAAGAACGAAAGGCCTCCGTCGCGCATCCACAAGATGCTTACAGGATTGTGTATATAGCTGCTGATATTGAGGAGCACAAAGAGAATTCTGCCCCCAAGAATCGACGCAATGCACGCATAAAGCGCCAAGTCGATAATGTCGTCAGGATCTATGCCCTTCTTCTTGCCTTGCCAGACCGCGTAAAGAGCGCTTACGACGAAAGCTACGGCCAGAGATGTGCCCCAAGAGTATACTGGAAACTTTCCCACATGAAACAGGATCGGATACATCAGTTACTCCTCCTTCCACTCGGGTCGCGCATGAAGCCCCAAAGGAGCAATGCGACCCCCACGACGATAGCACTGTCTGCCACATTGAATACCGGCAAAAAGCCAATGTCTATGAAATCAATAACGCTGCCAACTTTGACTCTGTCAACAAGGTTTCCGAGCGCACCGCCTAACGAGAGCGCCATCCCCAACCTCATTGACCATTGGTGCTTGGGAATCCTGGGATAGAAGAACAGAATCAGGACCGCTGCAATAATCGCGGCAAGAATAGATAGGATCTGCTTATTTTGGAGTATTCCGAACGCCGCGCCTGGATTGTACACATGCGTGATCCGCAGCAGCCCCCCGAGACATTCAACTTCATCCCAGGGCGATATCTGCCGCGTCACAATCGTCTTGGTAATCTGATCAACAAGCACAACCCATGCACTAGTCAGGAAAAGCGCCACATTACTCCACCCCAGTAGCTTCTCTCAAGTCTGAAGTCAATTCTAGCACACGAACTGGGGCTCGTAAACACTCCAACCCCACACAGGCATCAGAACTCATCCTCGTCGCCTGAGTGTCGGGCCTCTTCATCCTGGGGACTGTTGGCAGTTCCGTACTCAGCCAAGGCGTCCCAGATGTCTTCCCCATGAATTCCAGGGTCATCGTAGGCACGAGCCGGATCCCTGCCGCCGAAGGGAGGCCTCAAAACCTCCTCCTCGATGGGCCTCGGCCCACTTCTTCCGGAGGGTGACGGAGACTTCGCTTTACACTGAGTGCAACTGGTTGCCCATGGTATTGCATCCAGACGTTCTAAAGGAATATCCAGCCCGCACTGTTCGCACTTTCCATAGGAGCCATCATCAATCCGGTCTAGGGCAGATTCTATTTGGGCGATCGTATCACGACCATGATGTATCAGGCCAAGGTTTACAGAGCGCATCTCCAGCGCAGAACCACTGTCGGCCGTATGATTGTCGTAACTGGAGAGCTCGCCGCTCCACTCCGATTCGGGCATGTCGAATCCTGCCATCTCTTCAACATCACGCACACGCGATTCAGCTTGCACCTTCAGGTCCAAAAGCTTGCCTCTATACGCATCGATCTTCCCTGCCTCCATCCGCCTACCTCCTGCGTCACACGCCGCTGTCCTTTACGATCTTTACTATCTTGGAAATTATGTCGCCAATAATCGGGATGTTAAGCGAGATGATAACAGAGAGTGCATATAGAAATATCGCTGCAAGGACCGATGCCCCTATGGCAATGCCGAATCCCCTTGCAACTCCGGCAAGGAAGTTCGACCAGATCACCCGTCGCGGATTTCGCATGAACTCGACGTACTCTGCAACGCTGGCATCTTCCAAGCGTCGCGACAGCTGGATGATCCTGGCCACAAGGGCCCTGAGTTCGCCCGGCCGCCTCTTCCTTCGCACAGGTCACACCTCGCGAAGGATATAGTGCCCCCGGTTTTGCGATTTTACTCGCATTTTCTGGTTCTGCCTGCGCCAGGCGGCTCATGCATTCCTATCGGTATCTTCCAGCATCTCAAGGTAGGCTTCGAGCATTGCCTTGAACCTGGCACGCGCAGACGTCTCCTGAGCGTGAAGATCCTCCAGCCGCTTCTGCTGAGAACGAACCTTCTCCTCGGCCCGATCAAGCACTGCAGCGGCTTCCCTCTCCGCATTCTCCACAATGAGCGTTGCCTTTTCCTCCGCATTGCGTCTGGCATCTTCGGCTGCTTTTTGAGCCATGAAAAGAGTCTGTTTGATCGTCTCGGCAATATCGCCGTCATACTCCTCCGGCGCATGCTGCGCCTTCTCGGAAAGGAGCCGCAGGTTCTCCTTGAGCTCCGCATTCTCGCGGTAGAGCTGATCATAGCACTGCCCCACCAGATCAAGAAAATCATCAACCTCCGCCGCGTTGTAACGCCCAAACCTCATCTGGAACTGCTTGGAATGAACCTCAAGTGGTGTGAGCATTTCTATCCTCCTCTCAAGAGAATGGCATATTCGCCGAATAGCGCGTCAATAGTAGAGAGAGCCTTCCGCGCCTGGTCTCCCCCAAAACTTCTTCCACAACAAGCCTGCCTCGGCCTCGGCAAACTATCACATCACCTTCAGAAACCTTGGCAGACGGCGAGTCAACGGCCTCGCCATTCACCTTGAACCTGCCCGCCCTTATCTCCTGAGCAAGCCTTGATCTGGACGCCGGGAATCCAGCCCCTGCTACAGCGTCAAGCCTCATTGAAGCCGCCGTGGCCCGGATCTTCTTGGGGACGGATCCTGGGAACACGACCTCGGCCGCGTCTAACTCCACGAGCTTGACACCAGACCCCTCCGACCCCCTAATCACGCCATCAGCAAAGACGCTGGCTAGTACTACGCCCTGCCATTCATTGCCTCCATAGAAAACATCTCCGATGTGGTCACGGGGAATTCCCATAGCCCGAAGTTGTCCTATGGCCATCTCAGGGCTAGATGAAGGACCAAGATCCAAACCGTCACCGCGCAAAGCGAAATAGCATATGCCGGCATCGAAAACCTCAACAATGAAGCTAGACGGCATGATCACAAGCCTCTTTCGTACTGCACCCCTGTATCCCCCGTAAAAGCGAGGCATCACCTCGCCAATGGTTGCAAGCGCCCGCGCCGCCGCATCCTGTTCCTCCTCATCGAGGAATCCCAACAACACGGGAACTCCCAATTCGGACGCATCGCGCACAGCACCAAGAATCGCTGACTTGTCGTACATCTAGGCACCTCCAAACAGCCCGCTCAGAGCCTAAGGGGCCGGATTCCACTGCCGTTACCGGCGTTCTCCGAATATCGCAGTTCCTACCCTTATGATAGTGGCGCCTTCTTCAATAGCCACCTCGTAATCTCCTGACATGCCCATTGACAGCTCGTCCATTCTTACGTTGGAGATCGAAAGCCTCCCCAGCTCACCCATTAGTTGGCGAGCTTGAGAGAACCATGGACGGGCATCCTCCGGATCATCGGAATATGGAGCAATGGTCATGAGCCCGCGAACCCGCAAACGCTCGTACCTGGCAACCTCCAACAGAGAATCCTTGGCCATCTCAGGAGGGACACCGAACTTCGTCTCCTCTCCGGAGATGTTGACCTGCAGCAGCAGATCGGTTGAAGAATCAGCCATCTCGCACCTGCGGTTCAGTTCATGGGCTAGCTTCATGCTGTCGAGTGAATGTATGAGAGAGAACAGCTCCACGGCATCCCTGGCCTTGTTTCTCTGGAGATGTCCAACGAAATGCCAGGCGACGTCCGCGTCCACAAGCGGGATTTTCTCTGCTGCCTCCTGCACCCTGTTTTCCCCGAAATCACTGACTCCGGCCTTCGCTGCCAGAGCCACGCGCCCTGCATCAACGTTCTTAGTAACAGCTACCAATGTAACCTCAGAAGGGTCTCGACCGGCTCGCGCCGCGGCTGCGGCTATTCTCCCCTTCACCAGTCTCAGATTCTCGGAAATCGACGACAAAAAACCACCTCATCTTAGGCTACGTATTCTCCGCTCCATGGTGTATTCCTCCATCCTTCCCCGCTAGACGGCGGGATCGGCCTCGACCGGGCGCTACCTGGCATCACCGGCCCATCTTGCCTCCCAAACGGACCCTATCCCCTTCCCTCAGGCCACTGACTACAGCTTCCATACCGTTGGAAGCGATGACTTCCACTTCCCTGAACCTAAATTTGCCGGTCCGAAAGACGTACACACCTGTAGCCTCGCCTTGGGTTACCAGAGCTTCTACGGGAACTACTATGCCTGACACATGGTCGGTAACTAGATGGATGTTCTCTGAACGGAGGTTTGTGAGGGTAGTTGCATATCTGTCGAGGGAGATATGGAAAGCCCAGACCTCTTCTCCCATATCGAGGCGCCTCTTTCCGCCAATGACTGTTGCAGGCACAGCTTCAAGAGCCAACCGGGGAAACCGGACCCACACACGCGCCCCAACATCGGGAGCTGATCCGCCAAGTGACTCCGCAAACACGAGCAGGTTGGTGCTGAGATTCTGGATCTCGCGGAATACAGCCGCCCCCGCGGCTACCAAATCCCCTTCGGCACGAACAGAGGGAAATGCGTCGTAATCAGCGGGATTGATTAGGAGAAGATCAGGGTTGTTCGGGTTGAAGATCCCTTCCAGCCCATCAACGTGAGTGCTTATGAGAGCAGCATTGTGGCTTCGCAGCACCGCCAAGGCGCGATCGAGCGCCGCATCTGATTGACGCTTCGCCTCTGCGATCGCAGAGGCAGCAGCCTCAGTCTCTTCCCTTATCCGTTCCACTTCAGCCTCAGCCTCAGCTTCCCGCCGGCGGAGTTGCTCCAACTCCACATGAACCTTGTTCGTGTTCTTCGCATCCTTGCGATCCACGTAAACCTTGAGTTCCTCTTCCTTTAGGGCAATCTGCACCCTGATTGCAAGTAGACGATCCCTTTCCCTGCCTTCACGCAATGCGGCTTCCTGAACGAACTTATCCAACTCCCCTTCGATTAGGAGAGCGTCAGTTTCAGCAGAAGACGAAATCGCGGTGTCACGAACCTCCGCAACAGCCGCGCCAGCAGCCACCTTTTCGCCGTCGTCGACAAGGAAATGAACTACGCCGCTGATCGGGGTAATGGCAACACGTTCGTCCCTGACAATGATGGCGTTGCCCGGAGAAGAAAACTCAATGGAGCCGGATCGGGCTGCAGCAGAATCAGAAAACCTCACTACAAGCCCTGGGCTTATCATGGCATAGAGCGAATAGGAAAGCACCGCGACCAAAGCAACGGTCACGGCTCTTGCGAAAGACTTCTGTGTGCGCTTGGCGCGCGTACGCTCCTCAGGCCTGCGCCGCCCCGGTTGCTGAGCCCTCATGCCCACTGATGACCTCCCCGGAAACCCAAACACTGCCATAGCAGCGGGTCTGTACATCAGTGATAATTATATCACAGCCCATGCACGAGAAACCCATTCGCCACAAACATTCCATCTCCGGTCTCCAGGCTATACACGTACCCGCCAAAGCTAGTCGACCGAGTCGTGGAAAGAACCCCAAGGATTCTGAAGTTTAGCTGCTCGCCAATGGGAGGAGCATTCTTTCCAAGCTTGGGGCGTTCAAGCATGAGGAGAGCGTCGCCGGCCGTCACAGTGTTTGCCCGAACTACCACATCCTCAACGCCCCTTCTCACAAGTAACTCCTGTTCCCCGGTTAGCGAAATATGGCCCAATCGCGTACGCAAGTGGCACATGTGTTCACCTTCCCACAGGTTACGCCTGGCGACAGAGAGAAGCTCCGTCCAGCCCGAACGGCTGAGAATCGCGTAGTCTCCAAGGTCTGCCTCGCTAGAATCAGCATCGAGCAGAACATTGAAGAAAGCAAGAGTTACTTCTAGCACCTCGCCAGTCTTGTCCCTGAGGGAAACAGCCGTATCTTCCGAAACACAACCCTGCATCTGACATCGCCTCCAGCAGGCGAAAGTATAACATCAGCGTCCGTCTCTTTCAAGGGGGAATGCGCTCAAGGCCAGCGCTTTGCCCCCATAGGAGCTGTCCAAGTTGGTGGTTGGTGATAGCTTGTCCGGCATCCGGTCGTCGGAGTATCACCGCAGATACCAGTGACGACAGCATGCTGGTACAGATAGCCTGGACGGTCAGATCGTCAACCCCGAATCATCCACTAAGATAACGTCGAGGCCGATCTTCTTTATGCGATCCCAATCTATAACCAACTCCCCTCCTCGCCCCAAGAATCCCAGTACCCTGGTGCCACTGGGTATGACGAAGCTCATGACCTTGCCCGTATCCATGTCTATCTCAAGATCGAACATGAAGCCAAGCCGCCTGCCGTCGTTGATGCTGACGACTTCCTTGACCCTCAGTTCAGATGCCCGCTGTATCACATGCGCACCTCCTGAAAGGAAAACTAGCCCTCCACATATTATGCAAGAGCCAGTAGCAAGGTGCACATCTGGGGGCACATCATCTCACTTCTTCGCTTGATCGAAGCGGCCTATGCCAAGAAGCCTGCATATCCATGGAGGCAACTCCCAGTTCAACTGAGCAAGGGTTGCGCGTCGTGCAGCCTTCGATGCCTCGTAGAGCGCACTCTCCGTTTCCGCCGCCGACGAAGTAAGGAAAAGGGATCTCGTTGCAAACTCCACGCCTACAGACTCCCCGTCACGCCGCTCAGCCTCGATAATGCATCCCTGAGCCACATCTACCAGGCAAAGAGGGGGAAACAGAACGCACCACCAGTTTGACCCTGCAGCCGGACCTATGGCCGCCGAAAGTGACAGGTACTCGCCTGCCGGCAAGGATGTTCGGCCATACGAGACGCTGGGAAACTGGTTTTTCCCTAAAGTGATGCGAACGGGATATGAGAATCCCGCCCGCCGAACAACTTCATCCGCTTTTCGCTCTATTACGTCGAGGTTCGCTCGGATACACGTTTCGGCCTCACGAACGTTCTTTGCGCCTTCCAGCAAGGCAGATGCCTCGTCTAGGATCGCGTCGCGCACGGCAAGTTTCAGGCAACTGCTTGGGCCGTCGTCTGCCGGCGCCACAACGTGGAGCCTGATCAGATTCGACGTGTTGAACGCGGGCTTGGCATCATCCCGAGAGGCCTCAGACCGGGCTGCCAGAACCGCGGCGCAAAGGAAGAAACAGAGCAGCACTAGTCCACATACTACTGTTCTGGCAATGATCTCTCTCTTCGTAGCCCACACCTCCTGTTTGGCCTATCTAAACCGGATTACATGGATTTCCTCATCTGCCGGAGCGCGTTCTTTTCCAGTCTGGAGACTTGTGCCTGGGAGATCCCGATTTCGTCGGCCACTTCCATCTGGGTTTTTCCTTCGAAGAACCTGAGCTTGAGTATCGTCTGTTCCCTCTGGGAGAGCTTGAGCATGGCCTCCTTGATGGAAATCCCCTCAAGCCAGTTAGCATCCGTGTTCTTTTCATCCGACACCTGATCCATGACATAGATTGGATCTCCGCCATCATGGTAAATGGGTTCAAACAGAGATATTGGCTCCTGTATCGCATCGAGCGCATATACTACGTCTTCACTTGGAAGCCCTAGGACCGCGGCAATCTCGTTCATGGTAGGTTCCCTCGAAGTCTCTGAAACAAGCTTGTCCCGAACCTGAAGCGCCCGATAGGCGATGTCGCGAAGTGAACGCGACACTCTGATCGGGTTGTTGTCTCTCAGGTAGCGTCTTATTTCGCCTATTATCATCGGAACGGCATACGTGGAAAACTTCACGTTCTGGCCGAGGTCGAAGTTGTCGATGGCCTTTATGAGCCCAACGCAACCCACCTGAAAGAGGTCATCAACGTACTCGCCTCTATTTGTGAATCTTTGTATAACCGAAAGCACCAATCTCAGGTTCCCGTGGATCAGCTTAGCGCGGGCCTCTCTATCCCCATCGCGCACCGCTTCAAGCAGTTCGCGCATTTTCGCGCTGGATAGCACGGGAAGTTTTGACGTGTTTACGCCACAGATCTCGACCTTGTTAAGTGCCATGTCGGAACAACTCCACATTCTCACATTCGTGTTGCTATCAGAAGTATTGCTCCGACCGTGAAGGTTTATTCCGTTTGCATCCATTGAATTGACTTTATTTTCACAAATCAGTGCCCCGACGCGACCTCAACGAATGGTCGGCGTCGGGGCAATAGTGAAATGGCGCAGGTAGCAGACTCAATCCGCCTTTATCATTTGTCTCCTCAGTTTGGCGAGAATCCTCTTTTCCAGCCTTGAAATGTATGATTGGGAAATGCCAAGAAGATCGGCAACCTGTTTTTGAGTCTTTTCCGACCCGTCTGAGAACCCGAATCTCAGCTCCATGATTCGTTTCTCCCGCCCAGTGAGGCCCGAGAGGGCTTCGCCAAGCAGCCTCCTGTCCACTTCTTCTTCGAGAGCTTGGTAGACAAGATCATCTTCAGTGCCGTACACATCAGAAAGAAGCAGCTCATTTCCGTCCCAATCTACGTTAAGAGGTTCGTCGAAGGAAACCTCGCTCCGAATCCTGTTTGTCTTTCGCAAATACATCAATATCTCATTTTCAATGCATCGGGATGCGTACGTGGCAAGCTTTATCCTCTTGTCGGGATCGAATGTGTTTACCGCCTTGATCAGGCCGATGGTGCCTATGGAAACCAGGTCCTCTACGCCAACTCCTGTGCTTTCGAACTTTCTTGCAATATAGACCACAAGGCGGAGATTGCGTTCCACCAGCTCGCTTCTGACGCGAATGTCTCCGGTCCTTAGCTTCTCCATGAGAGCTGTCTCTTCGTCAAGGCTCAAAGGCGGAGGGAGCATCTCGTGACTCCCGATGTAGCGAACCTGAGAGTCCCGAGCAACCACAAACCAGCCAATGGCCCTCATGACGAAGAGCCTGATCGCCCACACCATGCTCTCTAGCCGTTTTCTCATGAGCAAGCCTCCCAGGAGCACTCAACCCGCAATCAAGATCTCGGGATTGAGCAGCGCACGATATTTTCCCGTAGGGCAGAAACTGGAGTTATGCACGCAGACAATCGCTCTGTCTGTCGATATTTCCTTCTTGCCGTCCAATAGTCGGATTTCACTGGGCCGAAATCCAATCATGAGTCCCCGGGTCTGTCCCACAGAAGAGTAGGGTACCGCCCTGAAACGTGTCGACCAGGGGGAATCTGCAATTGCCCTTGCGGCTGCAACGAAATCGGTGTCGCTTGCCTGAACCGAAGCCCTAATTCCATGAGGCAAGAGCGGCTCTATGGCAGAGTATTCCACAATAATCGCGGGAACGCCTGATAATGGGTCTCTTAGCAGATTCCCAGTATCTATGAGAGCCGTCAATGAGACTGACCTGTGGCCGAACCTTATCGAGACGGGCACATAGAACAGACCTTCACGCATTCCGCGATGGACGGCCCCCCATCCCGCTTCGGCAACGAATATGACTGTGGCAATGGCTGCAAGAAAGGAGAGTGGTTTGCTGCCGGAGGCCGCGGCATGGGCTGCCACGGCCGCGCCCCCTGCCATCACTGTAAGAAGGTATCTGTAAAACAGGGAGATGACGAATGCTCGCACGCCTATTCCAGGATACGCAATGGCCAAAGACGCGCCAGCAGCAAGGAACGCAATCGCCAGTGACGCAGGCGATGCCAGAGCAACTACGTTCAGGTCAGACAGGGCTACGACAGCCACGAACAATATTGCCGAGATCAGGGCAGCCTTGGCCAGTCTCGGGGCCCGCGTCGGCCTGCCACTGATGTGCCCCACCGCCCACAAAGTAAGAAAATCCAGGGCAAATGTTCCGCCGATCAGAAGGAGCAAAGAATCCAGGTAGATGCGGACCATTCGCGACGCCCCCTCATTGTATGATTGTATGCAGTTGTCCCCCAGATTCTTCTCAGAATATTGAACGGTCAAACCCTGTGAAGCTCCTATGTGTTTGAGTGTAGCATTGCCCGCCTTCGAACCGTGTCGGGTTGCACCGACATAGCAAACGAATGATTCCGGTACAGCTTGAGACACTTGCTTTGGTTTGGGCTCAAGAAGCCTTTC
>JAQVXE010000001.1 GCA_028709305.1 Bacillota bacterium
TTCAGAGAGGAGGGCCTCTCGTGCGAGCTCTCACCGTACATCGTCACTGAGACCGAGGCACTTATGATGCAGCCGATCTACTACGATTTGGTGACTGATCATGTGATTGTCTGGGATCCGGAAGGGATCATCGACCGAATCATCAATTCCGCCTCGGCGCTTCTCAAAGAAGTGGGAGCTTACCGCGTCAGGCGGAATAACACATGGGAGTGGCGCACCAACCGATTCTTAGGGGGTATTAGGTTGTGAAGAGTGACGAGTTGACTCTGGCCTACTTGGAGAAAGCCTCGGTGCGGATGGAGGCCCTCTATTTCTATCGCGAACGAAAGGCATATTCTGATGTTGTTCGCGAAGCTCAGAGCGTGGTGGAATTGACCCTCAAGGCTTTGTTGCGTGCTGGAGGTTGTGCAGAAAGCACTGGCAAGTGAGTTACAGACGCGAAACCGGCGTTGATGCACGTGGCCCAAGAACGCAGGCGTAGTCGCGATCGCCGCTTCAGGAAGGGATGGCACACAGGTGGCTGAGATCGGTCCAATGGGGGTTATGCACAAGTATCAATGGCTCGGTCTGAATAGGGCGCTGCTAATGGAGGACTCTGGAGTTAATGTTCAGCGTGTAGCCATGCCACATAGATGCTACGGTGTCGCTAGCCGGGCAGGTATTGGGGTGCTTTGGGCTGCAATGAGGCACATAGCCTGAGGCACTATTCTACTCATCCGCCCTGAAAACATTAGGAGGAACGCGAAGCTGCGGAGTTATACCACAATCGACCTCATTCATCCCTTGAGGGTGAGTCACTGCTGGATGCCTACTGCGCTGGCATAAGAGATACTCGCACCGAGACGTTTGAGGCGACAACTGGGGTGTGGATTGCATCAGTGAAAAGGTGTTTCTTCGCGACGACCCTTCTGAGAAACGGATGCTCATGCATTGCGATAGCATTGATAACGACTATGGCATCGAAAACCATTTGACAGAGCCGCGCTCTGATTCAGTTTTTCATCTTCGTCCGTGAAGAAAACCACACTATCAACACCTGGATTCTCCTCAAAAACCGTCTTCAACGCCCTTGCTAGGAGGGCGGACGCGACATGCGCGTCAGTAGAATTTGCAAATGCCATGCCAAAGATTTCTGCCGAGTCGGCGTCTATGCGCAGGAATAAACCACCACTGATCTTGCCTTGTGTTTTCAAGGCAAGGATAGTCCATTGATCAATGTTTTTGCGCAAACGTTCAGCATTCCAGTAAATGTCGTCGAAGTGCGCTTTGTGAAACCTAGCGTATTCTTCAAGATTAGTGCGGTCTATCCGTATGATCTCATGATCCGGGGAATCCTGTTCTATGAATTGGCTTTTTCCAAGACGCATGTCCAGGCTCGCTTCTATTAACTCATATCCATTTAGCCGCAGGATTTTGGCAGCACAGATGTTCTCCGCAGTGATGCCGATGTAGATTTCATATTCCTTGAAGTTTGTGCGGAGGTATTTCACGAATTCATCTGCGACAGCGTCGTAATCTTCCGCCACGATAAAAGAAGTTGTTTGGAGATAGTGCTCTCCGGGTTGAAAGAAATAGCACAACAAGCCAATCAAACGTTCGCTTTGGAAACAGCCAAGCAAAGCCGCATTCTGTCCCCTCAGTCCCGCGACATACTCCGCTCTTATCTCATCCCGACTCTGAAACAACGGGTAACTTCTATTTGCTGGATCCTTGGACAATTCCCAGGCAAGTTCTACTGCAATCTGTACTTCATTCTGATTCAATGCCCTTAGCAAGTACGTTCTCTTTTCCAGGATTGGTTGACCTTGATGATAATCTGTCGTCTTATCACTTGACAACAAATCTATGTTCTTCAATAAACAGACCCCCTCGAAATCAGGGTAGGTGTTCTCAAGCCTCTATGTGCCCCGGGGTTCACATTGCTTGAGGCTCAGAACTTAGCCGTTTGATTCGGCCACTATACCTTCTGAGAACTACTGAGAATGCTGCATAACCGCTTGCCAAAGTTGTTTTCAAGATGGTAACGATACGGCTGCCATCGCTGCTTTGAAGTGAAGACTCAATCATGCATGTATTGCCAGAATTGCGACGGGCGTTTGTCACTGTCGAGAGTTGATTGCAGCTGCATCATAGATTGTTTCTCCACAAGACGCAATATCTAGCCGGGAAAGTGTATGTGATTGTCGCTTCTATGCCCTGTCTCCTGTTGTACGCTTCTATGGTGGAATGCATGTGCGGAGCAGGGAGGCGGGTTACTGAGAGAGATTTTCGAGAAGCGGTTTCACGGTATCGCCGATGAGAACCGAACAAGAGGTGATGATGCCTGCTCGATGAAGAAACGCCATTGTAGCGATGACAATTGAGCTCATAGAAATGATTGTATGATCCGATACATGGATACTCTCGCTGGGATCCGCTCCGCGGGGCCTCTGTATTCTTGGTGTGTCACAATTGGCGTACCATAACACCATAAATGACGTAATCCGTATGGTCAGCATGAAGCCGCCTGCGGCTTTTCGCGGGAACTACGGTGAAATGCGCGAGTTGTGCAAGCGACTGGGAGAACCAGATCGCTGCGGAGCAAGACAGACTAGCTGGGGGAAGGGGCTATTCCATCGATAAGATGTGCTCCATGATGGAAAGCGCAATCAACGAGATGCCGGGTGGACGAAGAGCGTAGGCGATCAAATACCGCAACCTGATGATGGGCAAGGGCATTTGTTGATCTGCTATGTGAGGGGACGTGCGTATGTGGACGCTGTCGTGGATTGCGGGCAGTGCTACAGACGGCTGCTATGGTGCACCGCCGTCGGCATATGGCGGTTCAGTGTTCTACTTGCTATTGTGGCCTATTGCATGTGCGTGGCGACAGGTGACGTATGGGAGGCGACATGAATAATGGAAGCCACAGAGCGACTCATAGAAGAAATGGCGTCTGTCGTCGCGCGCGAAGCTGACCCCGAAGCCATAATCCTCTTTGGTTCGTACGCTACTGGCAGCGCCGGACCCGATTCTGATGTGGATATCCTTGTCTACAGTCGCGAGGAGGTAGACCGTTGGAGAGACTCGCGTAATCACGTCATCGGGAGGGCTTTGAGAGAGGGGGTAGTCCTCTATGGGAAGCTGTGAGGAAGGACGCTTGCTGCTTGCAGCAGCCAATAGAGACTTGACAGCTCTACAGGGGATGACCGATCCACGTGTGTTCGCGGATGGGGTCTTCGGATTTCACGCGCAGCAGGCTGCAGAGAAAGCCCCGAAGGCATGGCTGTGCATGTTGGACGTCGAATATCCCAGGACCCATGATCTTACGCTGCTCCCAGCCCTTCTTGATGTCGAGGGGCAGGATGTCAGTCCTTTTCTTGATGAGTTCAGGGCTTACGAATCTTGCCCAGAATTACGGCAAAGCTATGAGGAACGTACCGTACCTGACGGTTCTAGGCGATTTTCTGGACATCGAAAGCGAGCGGTATCAAGGCACGCTTCCTGTAGAGAAGCGGGATGATAACGATTACGTGTTGGGAGTCAAGAACGTGAATGCGCCCTTCGTGATACTTGACGAACCCACCGCGGCGCTTGACCCTATATCCGAGACAACATGGTGCGGGGCAGGACTGCAGTCTACATCTCTCACAGGCTTTCGTAGTGCAGGTTCTGCGACGCTATCTGTCTGCAACAGGTATTGAGTCTAGTGCTTTGAAGAGCCCGCTTTCTCTCGAAGTTAACTGGTAGCTACGGCCAATACGGCTTCGAGGGAGCGAGCAAACTTGATGAAAGTGGGGACTATCGTAAAAATCCGTGAGTATCGGAGATCCGGCCACGCGGTATTACCGTTCCTGACTCGACGCGTTTTCTCTGTTAACATCTGGATTCTGATTACAATGGTCGTTCCATGCGTACATAAACATCGTATGAACCACCAAACACTTTGGCGAGTTTTGGGGTCGCAACTGAGCCTACCTGTTTGAAGCCTAGCTTGACCCATAGATTCATTGCAGGATTCTTGGCAAAAACAAAGAGCTTCACTCTGCAGTCGGCATTCCTTGATAACTCGCGTTCATGTTCCGAATGAAGCTTATCCAGAGCGTGTGTGACCAATATCGTTCCGATCCCTTTTCCCCTTTGTGATTCACCGGTTGAAAGAAGATATATCTCGGCCTTTATGTTTTCCCGGTTGTCTTCCTTGTTTATGTTGTCTAGTGCTAGAAAATTGAACGCTACTCTTAAGGCCTTCTTCATACCAATGGTCCAGATGACACTTATCAAGCAACGAGCAGAATCTAGCAGGTTTGGTTTGTGAAAATTGTTTAGCAGTAGAATCGCGAGGACCTCTTCTGTATTCATATCAATGGCACAAAAGGTCTGGTCCATCGGGAGAAAGCCATACTTGATCCATATGTCGACAATTGACAGAATGCTATCCGTATCATCTTGAAGTGTAGTAATGAACTTGCTTTTCAGCCCTTCCATTATCACCCGTCTGAATTGCAGCTTTTGCAGTTCTGAAAGAGTACCATAGTCACTGGCAACTCTAATGTTCTTTTCAATATCACCTGCTACGGTTACCTCCGACATGCCAGATTCACCTCCTCCATTCATGTATTACACGCTGCCCCCAAACCGCTGTGCATATCAGATCAATGCCTGGCGCGTTCGGTGCTTAGTAAGGCAGTCCCGGTGGAAGCTTGTCGAACCATGGCTGCGCGCGTTCGAGTTGCCCCGCAAGTCGGAAGAGAGTCCCCTCTGCGCCAAAACCCGCAGCGAACTGCATCCCGACGGGGAGCATCTCCTCGTTCCAGTGAAGCGGAACGGACATCGCTGGTTGGCCGGTCACGTTGAATACCGCAGTATACGGCATGAAGTCGAAGGTCTTCTTTGCAAGGATATCAATAACGTGAAGCGCCTTCATGATCCAGGCCGCGTTGAGCCTGCTCTGTAGGCGCACTATCCGGCTTTCGGTTTTCGACATCTGAAGCGAGCCTATGGGTACGGGCGATTGCGCGAGTGTCGGTGTGATCAGTATGTCGTAAGCCTCAAAGAACCTTGCTATTTGCCTCGATGAAGCGGAGAGGTAGTTCAGCGCCTTCGCATAATCGCCCGCACTGATCACCTTGCCGAGTGCGGCGAGCGCTTGCGTGCCAGGCTCGAAATCCAGGACGGATGGTTTTTGCCCGACGAGCTTGATGATTGAGCTTACCTGCGCGCAAGTCTCGGCGGCGATCACCGTCAGATACGACAGCGAAAAAGCCTCCCTGTCTACTTCGGGTGCCGCTTCAACAACTTCATGTCCGAGTTGCTCCAGCAGCTGTGCGGTATGATTCAGACCCTTGATGCAGTCTTCGTGCACGTCCTTGCCCATGAAGGGGTGGGAGGTGAAGGCGATGCGAAGCCGCCCGGGCTCCGTCGTTACCTCCTCGCGATACGGCCGTTCGACGGGCGGCGCCCAGTACGGCGCGCCAACGTCCGGCCCTGCGATCGCGTCCAGCATCGCGGCGCTGTCCCGCACCGAACGGGAGATGACGTTCTCCTGCGCGAGGCCGCGCCATGGGTCGCCGAGATCGGGACCTGTCGGAACACGGCCCCGCGTAGGCTTGAGACCGAACACTCCGCAGCACGATGCAGGTATGCGGATGGAACCACCACCGTCGTTCCCTCCTGCAACGGGAACCATACAGGCTGCGACCGCCGCGGCCGAACCGCCGCTAGAACCGCCGGGCGTACGGGTCAGATCCCACGGGTTACGCGTAGGCCCGAAGGCCTGGGGTTCCGTATACGGCAGCAGGCACAATTCGGAGAGGTTCGTCTTCCCGAGGAAAATCAGTCCTGCGGCGCGGAAACGACGAACCGTTTCACTGTCGTGCGGCTGGGGAACATTCCTCATGATACGCGTTCCCGAGCTTGTCGGCTCGCCTTCCAGGGTATCCATGGCGTCTTTGATCAAGAAAGGTACGCCTGTGAAGCTGCCCTCTGGCAGTTTGCCTTTCGCGCGCTCTCTCGCTTTAGCGTACATTTTGTGTATGACCGCATTGATCTTTGGGTTGTACGCTTCTATACGCGAGATGGCTTCTTCCACCAGTTCGAGGGGTGTTACGTCTTTCTTGCGCACAAGTTCTGCAAGACCCAAACCGTCGTATTGATGAAACTCGGGAAACACACCCATATGCGCAACCTCCAGACTCGTCCGACTTGGTGTGAGAAACGGAGTGGTCACTACCGGGAATGGCGCTGGGCGCAAGGATCATGTTCGACCATGCGGTTCAGGATTGTGGACTGCTTACGAGGTGCTCTTGAGGATATCCCCAAATGCGATGGCGATCACGATGGTTAGCGCGTACGCAAGCTTAAGCATGAGCATGCGTGTTTTCTTCGTGCTGGACATGGGAATCCCCCCTACATGATGAGGCGAATCGGAGAATGGGTTTTACACAATCAGCAGGCTTTACGGGGGTTCAAATCAGTTCAGACTATGATACGCGCGTGTCGTTCAGAACGGATCGGCCCATGATTCTTCCTTATTGCTCCACCCAACCAGACATCCTACCGCGCCGTGGCATACTTCGTGATCTTCGAATCAAAGCAGCTCTTGATCCTATCAGAAACTCAACCGGGTTGTGTTCAGATGAGGGGGGCGAATCGAGCAACTCGATTGTCACCCGGTAACGCGATTGAGATAATGTCACCCGACGCTTTCATGAAGGTAGATTGCTCGATTTATGATGTATGGAATGATGTATATGGCGCATCCGATACAGGGGGAACCGCTGTGGCAGACATGGTCAGGAAGCAGTTGTATGTCAGGCGTCGGCACGACGACTTCCTCAAGAAGCACTCGGTTGAACTCGGCGTGACTGAGGCTAAGATTGTGCGCGACGCTCTGGAGTCGTATACCGCATACTCCGGAAGCACCCGGCATGATAGCAGCGCGTGGGCGGCGCAGGAGGCGTTCATTGATGAGTTGGTCTCGGCGGCACAATCCCGAGTCTCGAGCGGCAGAACGTGGCAGCGGGATGATCTGCATGAGAGGTAGGGCACTGATAGATACCAACGTGCTTGTGTATGCCTATGATATTTCCGAGCCGGAGAAACAGACGTGCGCTCTAGACCTGCTACATGGTTTGGCGGAGCGCGAGACGGGCGTCGTAAGCACTCTGATCATGGAAGAGATGTTTGTCGTGCTCACCCGCAAACTGAGCAGTCCACTCAGCGTTGAACAGGCCGTCGGGGCGTTTGCGCGACATATTTGTCCGATGGTCGTTCGGGGTGATGAGCCGTTCTGTCACCCGAAAGCAGATCCTGTTCTTCAATAGTCAACCCTCCTCAAGCTCGAAGTAGGTCCTGCTGAGTTTCTGCGTGATCCCGGATTCACACTGCCTTCGGCTCAGACTTCAGCCACCTGGGCAGGTTGAGATATCCTTCGTGCCTGTCATCGACGCATAAGCGTCATTCCGGGCTATTCATCCGATTTTCGGGCATCGAAGAAAGGCAGGAATTCTCCGAGTTCCATAGTTATCCTGGGTCTTCGCCTTGGATGCTCTATCCCATAGACAGACCCCAGCGCATGACCATGTTCTAGAGGTCCTCTTGTAGGGGCTCACACTAGATGACCGCGTAAAGTCGCTTTTGCTCAGATTGGATTTCAGTAATAGAAAGGGGTTAGGGTGTTGGTGTAGCTGGGGGAAACATCACATGAAAGGAGAGAGATGAAGGTGTGCCGGATCGACGAGGTTCGAGCCTCTCGCCGGGACCACTTCATCCCCACCAAGCATCTTGACCTTACTAGATTGCTGCAAGGATTTCAAGAGTTGTCATGTTGGCCTCCGTATTCTACATGAAATCCCAAATATGGGCTCATGCTTCCTTTTGGTTCTTGGCGTTTCTGCTACTCCGAATACGCCCCCTTACCATGCTGCTGCAGTGGGGGATAGCGAGCGGAGTCATAGTGTTTACGCCACATGCCATGGATTGTGACGGCATTATTCGGAAGGCTCTGCTGGAGCGGGACTTTGTTTCGGGGAATCGGAAATCCTCTGATTTACTTTACAGACTCGACAGCAGCCTTCGGAATGCATCTTGCATCAGCGAAATCCTGCAATTTTTGCTTGCGTGAATTCGCCCTAAGATTCCCGACGTTGACCTCCTATTTTCGTAATTGGGGGCGCAATCAAGATACGCGGTACTCTGTTTGGGTTTAGGCCGGATTAGAGCAAGAAATGCCGGCAAATTTAGGCAGCTTAAAGGAAGGGATTGGAGTATAGCTGTAGAATGGAACGCTGAGCGCAGGCTGACATCTGCGCAGAATCTCGTAGATCGGGTCAACCTGATCAGAAGGAGGTATTTTGATGCGCATCAGGAGACTGTTGGCGCTGGTGGCGCCGGCGGTCATGCTTACTGTGGCGGCCTTGTCACTTGCTGGATGCGGACCCAAGAAAGACGTTGTTGTTACCCCGCAGACATTCATCTTCGACTGCGAAGCGAAAAAGGCGGCGGCCCAAGCGCGCGAGGAGGTAGACCGGCAGCAAAGGACTATCCCCGCAGGGATCATGGTCTCGGTCAGGCTGCTAGATGCGTTGAATTCTGCCACGTCTATAGTCGGCGAAACATTCCGAATCGAAGTCCTGGAAGATATCATCATAGACGGCGCTGTAGTTGTTCCAGCGGGCAGCCCCGGCGTTGGCAAAGTGACCCTAGCGGTTCCCGCCAAATCCATGGGAAGGGCGGGAGAACTCCGTCTCTCAATGAATGCTATCTACACTTATGACGATATTCCGGTTCTGGTGGAGGCCAATGAACAGACTGCAGCGCGCGATGTGGAGTTAGCTGGCAAATCCTTTCTGGCCTACGTCTTCTTGGGCCCCGTGGGTCTCCTGACGCTGCTTCAAAAGGGGCAGAATGTCGTTATACCCGCCGATAGCCAGTTCTCGGTGATGGTTCGTATGCCTGTAACGGTGATGGGCAGGGTGTATTAGGCCGCTGGATATATCTCAGGGCTGCTGAAAGGTTGATGAACGGATGCACACGACGCTGCATTCAATCGCCGCGCTGCCGTGGCCTTGGACTTTCTTGCTGCGTAATAGATCGAAAGGCGTGCTATTGCTGCTTCTGGTAATGATGTCGGTTTTGGTGATTACGGCGATATCTGCGATCACCGATTCGGTCATGATGACGGTTTACAGGTCATCCGTTCTGGCATATGAGTATGCTTCCGTTATCGTATCGAAAGGCATCGGCGTACCGCAGCGTATTATAGATCACTTGCGTGATGCGGAATCGGTGGAACTTGTGCTTCCGTTTCTTGACTCATCTGTACGCGTAGTAGGAGTTTTGGGTAGCGAATCTAGGCCTGTCGTTGCAGTGCCTGCCCAAGAGTTCGAGACGGTGCTCAGCAAATTGCCTGTCGGGCTCAAGGGCGGACGACTGCCGCGCCAGGGCGAACCCGAAATAGCGATCCATGAGAGCATAGCCCAGGCCAAGGGCGTTTGGACCGGCGACCTAATAGGCAGGGAAATCGACTCTGATGACTACCTATGGGGCGCCTTCATGATAACCGGCGTTCTTGAAGGGGATATTCCTGTTTGTCTCGCGTCGCTGGAATACTTCAAAAAGCAGTGGGTCTACGACACGGGCGACTTGAATTACGCATACCTCGTATTTCCTGCGCTCGGGCGGTTCGAAGCCATGAACGAAACCCTGGCCAATCTCCCAAGTGACGAAGTGACAATAACCACGCTGGAGTCTGTGAGACCAAGCTACAATGCAGAGTATTCCAACATTAGGCTGATTATGTGGGCGGTGGATCTACTTGTAGTTGTAATCGTATCCACGGCCATGGGGTTGGTAAATACGGTTCACTATCTGAGCAGGCTGCGCGAATTCGCTCTCATGTCAGCCATTGGCCTCACTCCTGCGACGCTCGTATTAAGGACTATCGTGGAAGTATTGAGCTTGGGACTTGTAGGCTTTGGCGCGGGGTTGGCGGCGGCCAAAGTGACCGTATCGCTGTTGTCAGCCTGTTTGTTTAGGCCGCGCGGGATAGAGATCGCTGGCATTGGCTGGAGAAGCATCGTATTCGCTATTCCAGTGCCGATTCTGGTATCAGTGTTCAGCACCATAACCATATGGTTCAACATTCTCAAGCTGGATGTTGTAGCTATGCTGGAGGGTCGCGATTGCTCATAACTACGAGCGATGTCGGAATTTGCTTTTCAGCAGGTGACACCAAGACCTGGGCCCTAAGGCATGTGTCGCTATCGGTAGAAGCAGGACAGGTGATCATGATCTTTGGTCCTTCAGGAAGTGGCAAAAGCTCGCTATTGTACCTGCTGAGCGGCATGCGGCCAGCCAGTGAAGGTGAGGTGAGGTATGAGGGACGATTGCTTTCGGGCAGGAACAGCCGTCAGGTTCGGCAGCTACGGTTCACCGATTTCGGGTTCGTTTTTCAGCAGCATTTCCTGGTAGGGTATCTAACCGCTGTTGAAAATGTGTGTGCCGGGAGGTCGCACCGATATTTCGAACGAGCTTGCAATCTTCTTAAAGAGCTCGGCCTTGCAGACAAAACCAATGCATACCCCGCCCAGTTGTCATACGGCCAGAGGCAGAGGGTCGCGCTGGCCAGGGCATTAGTTCATTCTCCAAAGGTAGTGTTTGCAGATGAGCCAACAGCCTCAGTGGATAGCGACATGTCAATAGAGATATGTCAGATTCTAAGCGACTACTGTGATCAAGGTGGCTCCTGCGTAATGGTAACGCACGATATGGCGCTGAAGACCTATGCTGACGTTGTATATAGCATGCGAGACGGGGTATTGAAGCCGGATACCGTGTGCGCAGGTGAGTAATTCATTTGGAGGTTAGACTATGAGAAATCGCAAAATGCTAGTTACTATGTGCGTGCTGTCTGCGTTTTTGCTTTTCGGCCTAACTGCATCTGCGTCGGCCAATAGCCGTACAGCTGTCAGCGTGAAGAGTGGATCTGGTACAGGTTTGTTCGGCTTGGAAATTGAACACAGATTCGAAAATGGGTTCGCGATCTGCCTGGAGGGTGGCGGCCTATATGTTCCAATGGGAGATGCCAAAGCGTGGTTTTTCGAGGGAGCCGTTAGCGGCAGATACTACTTTGTTCGCGGTGACATTAATCCTTTCGTCAGTCTTGGCGCGTTAGCTGTCGGGGGGGGAGTGGAAGCGGAGGAAGTCGAGGGCAAAGCTGTGATGCCGGGGATCATCGGCGTTGCAGGTGCAGAGGTTATGTTCAATCGGATTAGGCTTGCGGCGGAGCTTGGCTATGAGGTTGTGTTCTCAGGTCCCCCCGACAACGAGAAATTAGCAGGACTCGTGTACGGGGTGAGCCTCGGCTATACCTTCTGACACTAGCTATTCGGCGGACATTTCGGCTATAGCCGGCAGGACATTGCACTTGGCTCATCTGCGTTTTTGGGGGAGTAGACCTTGGTTGGTCTCTCCCCCGCTCGGCCTTGGCGAAATGGAATCTCCTCGAGGGCCCCATCAGGAAATCTCGCGGGACATTCCGGGTTCTGTCAGGAAGATTGACATAAACATAGGCCAACAATGCATGGGCCGCACTTCGCTAAGGACTATGATCTGAAACGAGGGGATAGACATGCCCCCAGATCCATGAACAAAGGGATGCAACGCCCGTACTCGTCAAGCAGGGGTAGCCCCCCGCCTGCGAGTTCTGCAATTAGGCGATGTATCAATGATTCGTTCAGTTTGCTTCTTCGAGACCTGCTGATGTTTGGCGGCATATAGAACCTGTTTGCAAGGATGGGCTGCACAAGAGGCAAGTAATGCCAGCAATGCAGCGATCAAGTCCTGATCAGATCATTCCACGCTGTGGAGCCGGGCCAACTAAAGCCAGACTGCGATTCGCGGTGCAAAGTGTTGATTTATGGGGGACACAGCGACATTCATGGGGGCAGGCAAATGGCACATGCCAGAAAGTACTGCAACCGATGGACTGAAAGGAGGTGATGTAGCTTGCGAGTACTGACAGGAAGTAACCGAAGGGCGATTCTTGTGGCTCTTGTTCTGTGTCTGGCGGGGTTACAGATTGGCTGCGAGATCGCCGTAGACATAGGAAAGCCATATATCGGGCGCATGACACTTGACGTACCGAAAGTCGACCTCAGCATGGAGGCTGCCTATGAGGAGTACCTTGCGTGCCCGGGACAATACCGTGGCTACGAAGTCCAAGGGTACGGTGAAATCGTCTGTCCAGTCAGCACTTCTGTATTCGTGCTCAGGCTTGCTACCCTACGTGCTCGCTTTATGATGCTGGAGCTAGTAGGTGAAGCCAGAAGTGCGCCGCCTCTTCTGGTAGGCGATAACGTTTGGTTCGGGGGGTGCCTTGACGGAACCAGCTTGGATATGGACTGGCACGTTCCTCACGTTGCCGACGATTATGGGGGAGAGGTGATGCCTCGTGTACAGATTTACTACATTCGGACGCTGTCAGGTAATCAGCTGTAGCGTGGCCACGGCCTTTCGCAGGGTCTATTAAGGGAAAGGAGGGACAATATCTTGTTCAAGGCGATACCGAATGGATGGCGCCGGATAATAGCTGTTGCGATTCTCTCTTTAGCAGTTGCGCAGGCGGGCTGCTATTTGGAGATCGAGGGCCACAGGATCGACTTGGATCGCAAGGCGCGCGAAGCCTACAAAGCCTACATAAGCAACCCAGAGGAATACCGCGGACGTGAGATTGAGTGCAAAGGTGAAATCCTACAGGTTCTGCTTGACTTCACGTACCTGTTCTCCACAAACTCTGTTCCCGACAAGAGCTTTGTTCTGGAGCTTGTTGGCGAGGCCAGGAGCGGACCGATATTGCGGTCTAAGGACCAGGTATGGTTCAAGGGATTTCTGGATGGGGTGTCTACCCAATGGGATATCATCACGATTTTGCGGGACAAGCATCGAAACCCGATACCGCGAGTGAAGGTTTATTATATCAAGGTAATCGACTAATGATGCTACCAAAGCCGGGGAGGGAGGCGCAATAATCTTGGGCGAAAAGGGTTTCACCATCCTTGACGTGATTCTTCTGGCGCTTGGGATAGTAGCTGTAGTGGGGTGGGTTTATGCAGGAGTGCGCAACAGCAAGGATTACGAGAGGCTCATGGCAGATCCTGAGCTTGGTGTAGGGCAGCATGTAGCCTCGAGGGTGGTAGTAACGAAGGTTTTCGATCGGTACTCATGTATTGTTCAATCTCTTGACCTGCGCGATTGTCTTTACCGCCTTGATTTCTTCGATGTGGAGGGAATCCCTTATCCGAGGCCGGGTGATACCCTCTTCTTCGCGGGAACATTTAGCGGAGTGTACGAGCTTTCAGGCAGGTCAATTCCTAGTATTCGAGTTGGATCCGTGAGCGACTATGAAGAGAGCAAAGAATGGAAGCTTCAGCCCGTTGTGCGTTAATCCCGATCGATTCGGTCTCAAATAGGGGATTGCTAGGGAAAACACTTGAATCGTGGGTACTGGGCCCCGGGCTTGCCATGGCCTTAACGGGCCGCGCCTGTGACATGTTGTTAGGCTTATGGAATAAGGCCAAGCATTGTCGGCCAATGGCCTACAACTTGTGCGTGAGCAAGGAGGGTCGTCAGGTGAGCATCTGAAGGTGACCCTCCTTAGCTATCGAACCTAACCGGATTATCTGCTTAAGGCCTTACGATGGCTCCGATTTGCACGTTCCGCAAATATCACAAGCTTGTGTGGCACACTAGAAAGCGCAACCCTCATGGTCGTCTCCATCAGCTCTCCGCTTGCCTATGACATGAGGGCAGACTGGCCTTCTTTGCGGCAACCCTTGGGTGCAAACAGAAGTGCAATCGCCGGAATCAGAACGAACCCGCAGCCTAGAGCTGCGCTGCCTGTCTTCTTCTCCGAGTTCTCGGGTTTGCCCATATGAAACCGCAGCCCCCTACGTCGCCTTTTCCGCTCTTGGGCCTGGCGCGTTTTCTTGCTCGATACCTCCGGGCCCTATAGAGAAGAGTCCGTATATGGTATGACCCACGGCATACGCCCTACTTAGCGTACCACGCATTTTCTGAGGAGAAGACTGCGGCTTCCCATTCAGCTTACAGGCTCGTGCCCCAGACGACACTGCGATGATAGTGACGGGTGTCAGCGCAGGGTAGGCGACCGATATGACAGTGCCGAACCTCGACGGACTGAGAGTAGGAGTCAAATGGCACCCACCTGTAGCCATGCTGGCGAACATGCGGCAATCTTCTTGAGAAGCGCCTTAGTCTGGCCAATCACCAGCGTGCCACGATGCCAGTTGAAATCCTCGAGGGTCAACGACGCAAGCTTCGAACAGCGAAGTCACAGTTCAGATATGCAACGGAAATTGGGCATACACAGGCATCAAATTTCGCACACGAATACGAACGCGGCTGAGAATTGACGCCAGCCGCGTTTATCATAATGCCTGCCATATAACTATTTGATATGGCGCGCCTGGCAGGAATCGAACCTGCGGCCCACGGATTAGAAGTAGCCTGTGTGAGTGCTTCCTCGCACCTTCCTGTGACGAATATGCCCTCTACGTGCGCCCTGTATGGAGTATCCATATCGGGGCGTACGCACAATGACACCGTTTCCGCGTAGTTCGTGACCATCTTGTGACCACTCTCCGGCATGGTAATCCGGCATTGTGGCTAGCCTATGTATGGTCACTGGACGTCCGTCCGAACTCCATCTGGTCAAAGGCGATTTTGCAGCATTACATCGGACTCAGCTCTCACGTATGCGGCAAAGACCGAGAAGGCAGGTTCGCGGTGATCCGCATTCCACGCAGAAAGGCCGTGCGCAAGTTTCTGGACCGGGTCAAGCAATGGCTGAAGGCGCATGGGCACTGGAGACCGCACGGCCAGCAGGGTTATTTGAGCAGGATGCTGCGTGGGTTCTACCAGTACTTTGGGCTGTGCCACTGTACCCCAAGCTGGACTATGTGCGAGTCGAAGTTCAGAAGATGTGGGTGCGATCCCTACGGCGACGGAGCCAGCGGCGCCAACTGTCGTGGGATATCCTTAGCAGTCGGGCGCGGTTCCTGTTACCTGATCCCGAGGCGGTTCACAGGATAGTCTAGCCAGCTACGCGAGATCTTGGGGAGCCCGGTGCGGGAAATCCGCACGCCGGGTTCTGAGGGGGGGAAAGAGGCGCAAGTGCCATGCCGGCTTGTCGAGGGCACTGGCCCGAAAGGGCCGGCAAACGGTGAGACTCCACAAAGGCTAAGGCACAAGGCCTCTCTCTACCCACCTCCGGATCCGCGACACATCCGCCAAAACCCGTCCATAGCATGAACGCATCACAAAAGGCCATGCAAATGGGCATTGCGCGGCAAGCGTGCAGCGTACGGCACATATGCACGGCCCGCTATCGAATCCGAAGTACTCATGCCCACATTGGCTGCGTGCAGACACTGGCTGCTCAGCGAAGCCAAGATACTCATCGGGAATTCTCACTCGACTGACAGTGTGCGAAAGATATCGGCAAGTTGCTGTTTGCTCAGGCCCCCTGAAGCAACGTCGATCATTGCGACATATAGCGTTCCGTCCGGGTCGCGCGTCTCTATCGCGTTCAGCTCCAGAAAGACTAGAGCGCAAGCTAAGGCGGTTCGTTTGTTGCCGTCGACAAACGGATGGTTGTTGCAGATATGGAATGCGTAGGCTGCTGCCGCCTCGAAGATGTCTCTATGGAGGAACTCTCCTCCGAACGAGGCCTGAGGCATTGCCAGGGCCGACAGAAGAAGGTCGATGTCTCGAATGCCGCGATGGCCACCGTATCGGTTCACTAGGTCCATGTGGACGTCGATCGCCTCATCCAGAGTCAAGAAGATTATACTGTCCATGCCAAAGCACCCCATAAAGCCTGTAACTGCATGCTACTCCGCAAGTTTCCTGAGCGTGGACTCGTGTTCTGCGTTCACCTTGGCGAGCGCTGCCCCGAACAGCTCATCGTGTCCCGCGTCGCGCACAGGCGAGATGACCAGGTTCTTGCCGTCGGTGACGATCTTCAGGGGGGTGGTCATCGTTATGTCAAGCAGTTCCAGTATTGGTTTGTCGATGATCAGCGCCGCGCTGTTTCCATGGGCGGTGAGAGTTTTGATCATGGCTGCCCCTCCGGTCAGTATATTGTAATCACAATATATCACCGAACGCAGGCTGCAGCAAGCGAGCTTACGGTCACAGCGGGCCTACGGGCACGCATCGCGCATAGGCGACAGTGCAAGCCGGCCCAGAGCGAGGGCGTAGGCCGAAGCCATCAGGCCATGATCTTCAGAGTGTTCCCGGCAGTGTCCCTGCCCACGGTGATTGACAGTATGTTAAGGCGTTCTGGCTGAATTGTACGGCCTATTGGGAGGAGAACGGAGGGAGGCCTGTCGAAGAGAGAGGCATCACATGAAAGGAGAGAGATGAAGGGCGCCGGATCGATGAGGTGCTAGCCTCTCCCCGGTAGCCGCTCCATCTCCCATCAGCATCTTGATCGTACTTGATTGCTGCGCGGATTGCGAGATCTTGCGACGAAGATGTGATTGAGTTGCTGCGTCGCGGGGTGCGGGAAGGCTTCGTAAGGTGTCCCGAGTGCGGGGGGCCCATGACGTTGAGAGGGAGCTATGGTCGGAACCTCTGGGTTGCCGAGGGTCCCGACACAGCGCAAGTCCGTATGGTACGTGCTGAGTGCCCGCGGTGTGCACGCTCGCATTCCTTGATTCCTTCGGTGCTGACCCCACGGAGTCCCTATCCCCAGTGGATCCGAGAGAAAGCGGTGCAAGAGCACCAGAGGGGCAAACGCATGAGGGAAATATCGAGAGAGCTGGGTGTGCCGCGTACGACTCTGGGCAGGTGGATTCACGCTTTCAAAGCCAAGAGGGCAAGAATCGCGGCGGCCATGCGGGCGATTCTAGTCGCCTGCCGCCAGAAGACGGCCGAGGCGCGAGAAACGCTGGCTGAGCTTGTGGGGAGAGCGAGCCGGGCGTTGGGTTTCAAGGCCAAGTGCAGACTGGTTTCGAGTCAGACGAATGTCCTGTTGTGTTACGCGAAAAGCGAGGGCCATGTGCCCTGGAGCGTCCCATTGCTGTGACCGCCACGAGATGGACCTCCCTGGCTGGACCTCTCCGGGATATGCTTGATGAGACGACAAACCGGGGAGGGGCGAGGATGAAAAAGGAAGATGATCGAACAGAACAGGCTCTGGAGAGGTACACGGCTGTTGCCCCGGCTGCGAAGTCGGGCATGAGCCGGGAAGAAGCATCGGAAGCATGGGCCGAGATCCGCGAGATGAGGGCCAGAAACGTGTCGTCCGGCGCGCCGGACGTGTCGATGCGCACCCTGAGGCGGTGGGCGGCGGCCTACCGGGATGAGGGGCTTGAAGGGCTGTACAGGAAAGAGAGGTCCGATACCGGATCCGCAAGGGCCCTAAGGTCCAATGTGTTTCAGCGTGCCATAGAGCTCAAGGAGGAGTTGCCTGGGCGCAGCGTCAGGCAGATCATCGACATCATGACGGCCGAAGGAACCATAGAGCCGGGTGAAGTTGCCAGATCCACGCTCGGCCGCCATCTGAAAGAAGCCGGGATGATGGATATCCCCAAGCGGACGCCGAAGGGAACCAGCAGGTTCGTCAAGGCACGGCCTAACCAGCTATGGCAGGGCGACATCAAGTACGGGCCGTACGTGCCGGACGCGTCGGGCAAGCCCAGGCGCACCTATCTCTTCGCCTTTATCGACGACTGTTCGAGGCTGATCCCCCATGCAGAGTTCTACTTCGACCAAAAGGGCCACAGCCTGGAAAGCTGCGTGAGACAGGGGATTGTGAAACGCGGCGTACCCGAGGCGGTCTTCGTAGATAACGGGAAGGTGTTCGTGTCGCACGTATTCCGCGTAGCATGCGCCACGCTGGGCGTTCGGCACCTAACGGCTGCACCCTACAGCCCCCAAAGTAAGTACGCGGGTCTACTGGAGGCCGCACACAGATCTGGGCTCAAAGACCTGCAGGTCAAGTTGATTCAGTCACCCAACAGGGACAACGGGTACACCGCTGTGTGCGAGGCCACCGCAGGGATCAAGACCAGATCGCGGGAGAAGGTCTATGTCGAGATCGGGGATGCGGACCCAGCATCGATAGGCGACTCCAGGCTCAGCGTGCATGCCATAGGGATAGCGGCCACTAGGGCCAAAGCGCGGGCGCTACGGGATGCGTTGCGCATGTCTATCTGCTCGGTGGAGGAACTGGCGCTTGGAGGGCCCCAGCGGGAGGTGTCGGATGCGCCTGCTCCATCCCAGGCTCCGTCTCAGGATAAGGCAACAGAGGCGCAGCTGCGAGTGCTCAGGATCCAGGCCGATAAGCTTCGACTGCCCGAGGAGGACTATGCAAGGTTCGAGTGTATGACCAAGCGTGAGGCCTCGGACGCCATCAGCGACTTCAACCGGCGGCTGAGCAGGTCTCAGGCTGGCTAGCGGCAGGCAGCATCCTATCCATGACTGGGGGAGGCCATGGCGACCTCCCCCCTTCGCGTATTCGATAGAGGATCGCGAAAGACGTGAAGTCTAGATTAAGCCCATTGATGGAAGGGTATTGGCAGGCGTGGGCGAACTATCCTATGGAGTTGGAGATACAAGTCTGTATTGTATGCGGTTTTCCAGATAGGCGGTGATCCAAGCCAACACGGCGTTAGCGGAATCCCAGCGTTCGTGTCTTGACAGAAGATCGGAGGTATGAGTAGTGAGAAGAGTACCGGTTCTACTCATGATCATGCTTTGCGTGTTCATGGCAGGATGCGCCGGAGGGGGGTGCGATAAATACACTGCCTCAGGGCGAATAACCAGGGCCGACAACCCGCAGCAGGGCGTCGACGGGGTAACCATTGCTTTCAGTGGAGGTCATGGCACAGCAGGTACTGACGCCAGCGGCAACTTCAGTAAGGGTGGACTAAAGGGCCTCGTGAGCGTGACCCCGGCGAAAGAACACTGGGTCTTCGAGCCCGTCTCGAGGCAGGTCAGCGGCGAATCGAGCAATGTGAACTTTGCCGGGCGCAGGTTGCTGACCGATGATGAACTGGAGGCAATCGAGACGACGAGCGAGCAAGCTACTCAGATGCTCGAATCAGGCAGCACGTACCAGCAGGTCGCCGACTGGCTCAGAGAGCAGAATTGCGTGGAGGAAGTATGTTACGAATCGGAGATATCGGAGATCCACGTAAAGTACCTAAGCGGAGGCTGGGAATTCTGGATGCCTGCTTCTCCCATGCCCGAAGATGCTGTGGAGTCACAATCATTTGCGGAGTTCCCAGGCGTGAACCTTCCAAGGGGGCTTGTTAACCGAAGGGCTGCGGTCATTAACTGCTGGAGCAGTGAACCAAAGATGAGCTACGCAAAGGAAGACTTGCTGGGTGCAGTGACTGTCCTGAAGCTGATGGGCTACAGGCCTGAGTACATAGAATCTGGGGGGGACATACTGGAATGCCTGAAGTCATTGAACGACTGCGCAGTGGTAGTCATGGTTGGTCACGGGAGTGGATCCGCGGATAGACCTCACTCTATCACCACTGGCCTTCCCTGGCAGGATTACTATGGGGAGGAATGGTGCCAGGATCTATGGCGTAAGGGGAATGTCCAATACAGCGACAATGAAATCAGATCGTATGTATCAATACTACCGAAATTCTGGACAACATACTACTCCAGTAAGCCTTTTGAAAGAACATTGTTTATTAACGGATCCTGTTCGCCATCGAAACCGCGCCCGGAAGGCCTGAACCATTGGGATGCGCTTTCACAGGTGGGCGTGGAATGTCACATTGGATACGATAGGCTCTGTCACACGGGCCCACTCATGGCCAAAGCCATGCTCAGCAAGCTGCAACTTGGACAGAGTACGGGATTCGCCTTTGGTGCATTGCCATGGAACCTGAGGTATCTCTTGCTGCACAACTCTCATCTGAAGCTGGATGGGAATCCCAACCTCTGTATAACGGGTCCCCTGCTGTCTACCATCAATATCAACCCAGCGGCTTATCTACTTCCTCAGAGTCAGTGGTCCGGATGGGGGCCGAGCCATCGGTGGTTTTGGGGACTCTACAGCCAAGCCTGGGGTGGCGGCGTAGGGAATCTCACCTATCATTTTTCTCTGGAAAATGCCATTCATGTAGCGGGAGCCACCATCATGGCACGACTATCGGCCGAAACTCTTGGTTTTGGTGGAGGGCCCCCGGATGGGTATTCCGATGTGACCCTCTACCTCAATGGTACGCGTTACGATACGCAGAGAGTGATTCCAGACGATGGCAAGGGGCAGCGTTACGTATGGGTAGTAGACGGTACGGATATACGCGAAGACAATACATTCAGCTTCGCTGTCGAAGCAACTGCTGATTATAAGAATGGGCTGGTCATCTATCCAACTGACGACTTTCCCCGGGGTAATGATGACCCTATCACTATCCATGTGTACGGTTCGTTTGGCGGCGGCGGTGGATGGTGAGGACTCATGGTCATCCAATGCCAGAAACAGCAGAAATCGAGTTGTGTATACGCCACATTGGAGTGAGCCTGGCCCCATTCCTCCGGCAGATGACCTACATCAGGGTTGATGATAAGCTTCTTCGTTTTCATTGCGCACCTAGAATAGCCTGAAATGAACAGGCCATTTCAGTAACTTTCAGCTGATGCCAAGACTTCTGCAGTTCATATGGTAATGGAGGAGTACAACAACAAATGCCACGAGGCTCCCTTCTCTAGTATGCTTGGGTTGAACAAAACCGCAGCTAGAGGAGTGATCTCGTGGCTAGACCAAGTATACCACGCGGGCGAGTTTCTGGAAACGTGTCTATGCGGCTGACGGGCATGAAACGTCAGGTTACCTCATTGGGAGGCCTTCCGGCGGTTAGGATGGCTTGGGACACGCTTGGCATGAACTGCATCCTCCTGGAGCACGGTTTTGAGAAGCGGAGCGGAGTGCCGGCTACGGAGCTTTTGCCGTGACGGTTGAGCATCTCGCTCAAGCCCGATCCAATGTCGAATTGGAGAAGGCACTACAGGATCCGGTTTTGGCCGCGTGCATCGGCGGTCGGCAGGTAGACGAGACAACGCTCTCAAGGTTTCGCAACGACAACCGTTTCGACTGGGGCGGAGTCTTGGAGGGTGTAGGTGAGCGCCTTCAGGCCTTTGACTTGACCCGAGCAGATGAAGAAGGAATTCTGATTGTCGACGATACGATCGCCGAGAAGGCGGGAGAGAAGATTGAGGGCGTTCGGAGGCTGTATGATTCTTCAGCCGAAAGGTACGTGACCGGGCATTCGATAGTGAACCTTGTGTATTCGGGCAGACGCGTGTTCTACCCGTTGGCGTGTGAAATCGTGCTCCCCAGCAGCGACGGTATGGAGTACCTCACCAAGAATGATCTTGCGCTGTGCATGCTTAAGGGCGCTGTGCGGAGAGGCTTCAGGCAGACGGTGGTGCACGACTCGGCGTACCTATGCGATGACCTCATGCAGTTCCTAGATTCCGCAAACGTGCCCTGGGTCTCCAAGTGCAAGAGCAACCGGATCCTGGTCTACCGCGGGCAAAGGCTTCACGCCCATGAGCTCGGCTCTATACTTGCCAGGAGCAGGTTCCGGAGACACAAGCGCTACCGCGACATCGAATACGCGTCGGCCATTGCTGAACTGCCTGGTCACGGTCTGTGCCGGTTCGTCGTTGTGAGAAACTTCAGGGAAGATGAGCCGGAAGGAGCTGACGTGGGAGTCAAATACCTGCTCGCAAGCGATGAAAGCGTACACGGATCAACGGTGGTGCGGCTGTACAAGATGCGCTGGAAGGTGGAAGAGCATCACCGTTCGGCCAAGCAGGATCTGGGGCTAAAGGATTACCAGGGGCGGAAGCTCCGGGGCGTCATAGCCCATCTGATGTCGGTTGCCCTCGCGCACATACTCGTCGTGTTCATGAAAGCATGCCTGCCGAGGTTGAAAGGCGCCAGCACGGGACAGCTTGTCCGCGACTTCATATGCACATCGTGCCGCGTGAACAGCCACGGGGCGAGGCTAACCGTTCTGTATGATAGGATCCTGCCATACTCAGAAGCCATACGGCATTACCAAATGGCTCGTGCTGGTTAGTCTGGAATCTCAACTGCAGAAGTTTTGTGATGCAATCAGGTCTATTGATGGTACGCCAGAAGCTGTGATAGCGTAAGGCTCTTGCTACATCAATACCGGCCCAAAGCGCTCAAATACACACAGTAGTGTTGACTACGCCCTACGAAATCTGCCTTTGCAGGGCCCTACCACGTAACGGAGGCCCTCTGTTGGACTCCTTCAGTGTTGTAGAGTCCGCGGTTCAGCATTTTTTCTGAAAGCAGCCTGAGGAAGCAGGTACTATGCGACGGATGTCGAATGCATAAAGCATGAACGACACAGTCATTGCCACAACCAATGAAATAGCCGAACTTAGGGGCTTGGCTGAGCAGTATGCTGAACTCTGTATTCTCGTTGACCAACTGAAGTAAGAAAACGCTGAGCTAGCCGCCAAAGTCAAGTGGTATGGAGAGCAGTTCCGCTTGAGCCAGAAGCGGCGCTTCGGCGCTTCCAGCGAAAAGACGGATTGCGAGCAATTGCGGCTCTTCAACGAAGTTGAGGCGGAGGCTCAACCGCTTCTGGCTGAACCTACGATCGAAAAAATCACCTATCAGCGCCACAAACAAAAGGGTCGGCGCGAGGCTATCCTTTCTGACCTGCCCGTGGAGACGGTAGAATACCGCCTTCCAGAAGAGGAGCAGGTCTGTCCCTCTTGTGGCGGCCCTTTGCATGAGATGAGCACTGAAGTGCGGCGAGAGCTTAAAGTCATTCCCGCTCAGGTTAAGGTCGCAGAGCATGTGCGCCTCGTCTATTCTTGCCGCCGGTGTGAGCAAGAAGAGATCAATACGCCTGTAGTAACAGCGCCGATGCCTGCGCCTGTATTGAAAGGGAGCCTGGCTTCACCTTCAGCCCTGGCCTACATCATGACCCCAAAATACGTTGAAGGCATGCCGCTCTATCGCCAGGAGCAGCAGTTCGCCCGTTTGGGAATAGGCCTTTCCCGACAGACGCTGGCTAACTGGATGCTCTACGGGGCCAAGAATTGCATATTCCGGCCCAAATCGTCCACCGATTCCGGGACAATTCGTCCACCCATTCCGATTGAACTCGTCCACTGATTCCGGAGCAAACAATCCACCGTTTCCGGAGCAATTCGTCCACTGATTCCGGCTCAAATCGTCCATCGATTCCGGAGCAATTCGTCCGGGGCGGCTGCCTCGGTTCGGAGCTGAAGCACGCCGGCAACAATGCCACAGGATAGCCGCGTAGAGTCACCGAACTCCCGTAAGCAAGATGCTTCTAGGAGGGTGATTGAGGGCTGTGGCAAACAGGAGGTTGTCGATGCGCAAGATCAAGGAGATTCTGAGGCTTTATCACGAGGTGGGGTTGAGCCGTCGCCGGATTGCCGAAAGCCTACAAGCTGCCCATAGCACTGTCGGCGATGTGATCAGGAGAGCCAACGGCGTCGGGCTCGGCTGGCCGATCCCGGACACCATGACTTGGGACGATGTGGAGCGTTTGCTTTATCCGGGCAACACGAACAAGCCCAGGACGAGGCCTATGCCGAAGTGGGAACAGATCCACCGCGAGCTTAAGAGCAAGAAGTCCGTTACCCTGCAGCTTCTATGGTATGAGTACAAGCAGGAAAATCCGGATGGAGTCCAGTACAGCCAGTTCTGCGCCTACTATCGCGAATGGGTACGCAAGCTTGATGTTGTCATGCGGCAGACGCATCGCGCCGGAGAGAAGATGTTCGTGGACTTCGCCGGACAGACCGTACCGATACGGGATCGGACCTCGGGCGAAATCAAGGAGGCGTACGTGTACGTTGCGGTATTGGGGGCGAGCAACTATACGTATGCGGAGGCCACGATGACGCAGGATCTGAAATCATGGGTGAACTTGACCCGGAACGCCCTGGAGTTCTTCAAGGGATCGACGGAGATATGGGTACCCGATAATCTCAAGACCGGAGTGACGAACGCATGCCGCTACGAGCCGGACATAAACCCTACCTACAGCGAGATGGCCGAGCATTACGGCGCGGTGGTTATCCCGACGCGGCCCCGAAAGCCGAAGGACAAAGCGAAGGTCGAGAAGGGAGTGCAAGTGGTAGAGCAATGGATACTGGCCGCAATACGCAAGATCACCTTCTTCGACCTGCACCAGCTGAACGGCGTCATCAAGGAGAAGCTGGACGTACTGAACAACAAACCGTTTCAGAAGATGGACGGGACGCGCAGGTCCGTGTATGAGCAGATAGATAAGCCGGCGCTCAAGCCCCTTCCGCAGACGCCCTACGTGTTCGCTAGATGGAAGAAGGCAACCGCTAACATCGACTATCACATTTCGGTGGACCACAACCTATACAGTGTTCCGTACACCCTCGTAGGCCATGAGCTCGATGTTCGCCTAACTGGTAGCACCGTGGAGGTATTCAGCCGGGGCCAAAGGGTAGCAATCCATCAGAGGGCCATAGGTCGAGGGCAGGTCGCCACGGAACCAAGCCACCGGCCCGTATCGCACCAAAAGCACCTCGAATGGACGCCCGAACGAATGATACGCTGGGCTGAATCGGTGGGGCCCAACACTGGCAAGCTCGTGAAGATGATACTCGAAAGAAGGCCCCACCCGGAACAGGGATACCGCTCGTGCCTGGGGATCATCAGACTGGCGAAAGCCTATTCAGCGGAGAGACTGGAAGCGGCGGCAGCCAGGGCGCTGGCGCTGGGAGGCATCTCATACAAGAGCGTAAAGTCCATTCTCAAGAACGGGCTGGATCAGGTTCCCCTGCCCGACCAGACGCCTCAGGCGATGCCCGCCCATACCAATGTCCGCGGACCAGGCTACTTCAACTAGGAGGCCCGATGAAATGTTGGTTGAACACACCATAACACGGCTGAACGACATGCGCCTGGCCGGAATGAGCGAAGCCTATTCGTGGCAAAGGGAAAAGCCCAACATACATGAGTTGTCTTTCGACGAACGCTTCGGCATGCTGGTTGACCGGGAATGGGCTTGTCGGCAGGACAGACGGCTGTCTCGCCTGCTCAAGGCGGCCAAGTTGCGTCTCCCGGCATGCGTTGAGGACATCAACTACCGGCAACCCCGCGACCTCGACCGGAACACTATCGTTCACCTGGCTGCATGCGATTGGATCAGGAACGCTCAGAACGTCCTGATCACCGGGCCGACGGGCGTGGGCAAGACGTTCATAGCCTGTGCCCTGGCTCACTCCGCTTGCCGCCACGGATTCAGCGCGCGGTACTACAGAGTGCCGCGCCTGCTATCCGAACTAACTGTCGCCCATGGCGACGGATCGTATCCCCAGTTGCTAAGCAGACTGTCGAGGACACGCCTACTGATATTGGACGACTGGGGAACGGCGCCGCTGGGGCCCTCGGAAAGCCACGACATCCTGGAGATCGTCGACGATCGCAGCCAGCTGTCCTCCACGATCATTGCCGGCCAACTCCCGGTTGAAGACTGGCATGCATCTATCATCGACCCGTCCGTGGCAGATGCAGTCCTTGACCGCCTTGTTCACAATTCACACAGAATACGCCTGAAAGGGGAGTCGATGAGGAAGGTAGAGCAGCGACCGCAGCGAACCATTGACCAAGGGACATGATCCCATACCGTGCGTCGCTTCGCTCCGACCTGGCCAGCCGGGGCCTTTCAGAACCACCGGATTCTTTGCCCCGCGGAACAGGTGGACGAATTGCCCCGGACCAGCTGGACGATTTGGATCGGAACAGGTGGACGAATTGGGCCGGAACGAGTGGACGCTTTCCTCCGGACCAGGTGGACGATTTCATCGGAATACGCAAGAACTGGCTCACACCCCTTTATGAAAGAATGCATGAGCATCTTCTAGGAGCCTGTGCGAGTAATATCTGAATCGGAGTACAGGAAAACGCAGCTACATAGCGAATTAACATAGTATGAGTAAGACATACAGGCCTTACAACCCAGATCAAATGTATCTGTTGCCGCCATCCCTCAAGGACTGGCTTCCGGAGGGACATCTGGCGTACTTCGTAAGCGATCTCGTCGATCAGCTGGACCTCTCGGCCATCGAGCAAGTCTATGAGCGAGAGGAGAGAGGCTATCCGCCTTGCCACCCGAGGATGATGGTAAAGGTCCTGCTATACGCCGAATGCGTTGGAGTTCGTTCCTCCAGGAAGATCGAAAAGCGCCTTGTAGAGGATGTAGCGTTTCGAGTTCTCGGGGCGGGCAACACGCCAGCGTTCAGAACTGTAGCCGAGTTTCGCAGCCGGCACTTGAAGGAGCTTGCAGCGCTGTTTGCACAGGTTCTGACGGTCTGTTGGAAGTCGGGACTTGTATCGCTCAAGCACGTCGCGCTTGACGGCACAAAGATCAGGGCGAACGCTTCCAAACACACCTCTGTTTGGCAAGTAGAAAGTGCATAGTTCGGCGGCCGAAATGTGCATAGGCTAACCGCCGCGCCTGGGGTTGGGTCTTCGTACCCTTCGGGGCTAGGCCGTCGGGTTGAGGGTCTCCCGCCCGGAGCCCATCCCGTCAGATTCTCTCGGTGCGTTTAGTTGTGAGAGAGCATTCCGTAGTCGATAACTCTCGCCGGTGAACGCCAGCACGTGTCCGTGGTGGACGAGCCTGTCGATGAGCGCGGCGGTCAACCGGTTGTCGTTGATCAACGTGTTCCACTGTCCGAATTCGAGGTTCGTGGTGATGGCCACGCTTCGACGCTCGTAACAGTTGGCTATCACCTGGAACAGAAGCTCGGCCGCGTGGCGATGCAGGGGCAAGAAGCCCAGCTCGTCCACGATGAGCAGATCGCATGACTCGAGGTCACGCGTGAAGCTTCCCAGCGTCCCCTTTGCGTTTTTCTCCAGCAGGCGATTGGCCAGATCAACCGTTTGGAAGAAGCGCACCTCCTTTCCGCTTAGGGCTGCCTTCAGTCCCAGCGCTATCACAAGATGCGTCTTGCCCGTTCCCACGCCGCCCATGCAGATCAAGGACTCCTTGGCATCAATGAAGTCCAGCTCTGTTAGGTGCTCTCTAGTGGTCTGCGGGGGCAGTACGATGTTCTCCCAGGAGAACTCCTCTAGCGTTTTCGTCTGGGGGAAGCCTGCGCGTTTCAGTCTGCGCCGGTTTCGGTTGTCTTCACGTATCTTCAGTTCCTCTGCAAAGAGGTCCGTCAGGAACTGCTCGCTGCTCTCGAGGGCAATCTGCGTGTAGATCCGGCTCACCGATCCAAGCTTAAGCGCTTTGCACTGCTCTTGGAGAAGAGCGGACTTCATCTCGTCGCCACCCCCTCCAGCCGTGTCGGCAGCAGCCGGTCGTAGAGAGTGGAATCCGGATCGTAAGCCGCCACTTCCAGCGGCGTGTAGCCCTCGGCTATGGGTTCGGGAGTCCGGTTCTCCGGGCGGAGCGAATAGAGCTTGAGCTCGAGGTTCGCCGGATTGGCCCGCCTGTCGGCGGGCAGCGCCTCAAGCGCTTCTGCGATCTGATCAATGCTATAGGTCTTCAGCGCGTCTCGCAGGGCTCGGACTCGAATCGCCCGGTCTGGCGCATCGGCTTCCTGCAGATACGCTCGGACCGCTTCAGGCAGATGGCGAAACATGGCTGAGTGCACAGCCGCTCGCGGACGATGCGAATAGATCTCAAACAGGGCCGGCCAGTCAATTGGTTGTTCTTTGAGCATGTAGCTCCTCGGCAGAGTCGTGAGAAGCTCGCCTTCCCGATTCCGTACTTCGATTCGATCCCAATACACGCTGAGCAGAACCCTTTGCCGCGGTTTGCCTTGCGGCACAGCATAGGTCGCCTTCTCGAAACGGAACTGCGCGTAGTTGTTCAGTACTGCATGATCGAGCCGCATGGCTTCGAACGGAACGTTTGGCAGCGGCAATAGCGCCGATCGCTCCTCCTCCCAAAGGTCGCTGATCTTCCTGTCGGCCTTGTAGTGAACGCGGTCCATGTCCTTCACAGCCTCGGTCGCCAGCAGCTCGCCCAGCTCCTCGAAGCTGTTGAGGGGATGAATAGGGCATAGCCATTGCCTGCGCGTGTATCCCACCTTGTTCTCAACGTTGCCCTTTTCGTTGCCTCTTGCCGGCCCGCAGAAGTCCGCTTCGAAGCGGTGGTGAAGCTGAAACCGCATGAACGCCTCGGTTAGCACTCGCTCCTCTCCTTCCCCGATGCTTGCCACCGCGGCCGACATGTTATCCAACACCAATCTCCGGGGCACGCCTCCTGCCTGCTCAAACAGCAGCTTTAGCCCTTCCAAGAAGCATTCCGTGTTCTCGGACGGCATCGGGACTGCGAAACCTGCATTTGACCACGGGAACGAGAGGACAAGCGACTTGATCTCGATGATCTTGCCATCTCGCACGCAGCGGACTGTTCCGAAATCCGCCTGGGCCTCCCCAATCGGGTGTTCAAGTTCAACGTATGCACTGCTATCGCCCTTGAACAGCTCGCCGCGCCGCTTCTGAACGTACTCCCTTACTGTACGTTCCCCGCCCTTAAAGCCATGGGCGTCTCGAAGCTCTCGATAAATGGCTGCGGCATTACGGCGATCCTTTCTGGGCAGTAATCGATCTTCAAGCAGCCAAGTGTCAACGATCTCCGCTACAGGATCCATAACTGGCCTCCGCTTGGCTCGGGCGCTGGGCATAGGCTCGTTCCAGTCATCCCGCTGAGCGTATTTTGCTGCCGTCCGCCAACACACGCCGGTCCGTTTAGCAATTGCGCTGATCGATGCCTCTTCGCTTTCATACGCATGCTTGATATACTCTTGTACAGGCATAGCTATCACTCCGTCTTACCTCCCGATTGGCCGTAACCTAATCTGAGGAGGTATTCTATACGGCGCGGTGGCTATGCCTTCTTCGCCAGCCGACGTTGTGACATTTTCACCGCCGATCTATGCAATTCCATTATGCCGAAAAGAGCCGATGCCGGCTACTTCAGCGAGAAGAATGTGACCTTTCTTGAGAAGCGGAAAATCAACGCATACATTCCTCCCGACAAACAAAAGCACAGCGCGCCCGCTGAACCAGCGCCAAGAGGTCGAATACCGTCCGATTTATCCTGCAAGGAGCGAATGCGGCGAAAACTAAGGACGGTACGCGGACGCGAAGCCTATGCCCTGAGAAAACAGATCGTCGAACCGGTCTTCGGCCAAGTAAAGACAGTGCAAGTCATACGCCAGTTGCTGCTTCGGGGCAAACCAAAGGTGCGAGCAGAGTGGCTGATCGTATGCACAGCGCACAACATACTGAAACTCTTCAGGTCCGGGAGACAGGCGAATATGGCAGTACTGTGCCCAACATAGCCCAACACCCGTCCCGCAAGGATACGTCAGGGCCCCAACACGGGTGGTATGGTGTTATCAAGGAGCACGCAGCCTTCATGGTCGATGAATGCGCCTACGCTAACCCATTGGGGCTGAGTTACTCGCACAGGCTCCTAGCAGTTATTAACCCTCAGCCTGCGTAGGCTGGCGTCGCCCTACTCGATTCTGGCTGCTCTCATCTGGTGGTTTGCAGATCCGTTTGCAAAACAAAAAGACCTGCCCGTTGGCAGATCTACCCAGTTACCGAAACCCCAGTCTATAAAGGGTTTAATATGGCGCGCCTGGCAGGAATCGAACCTGCGGCCCACGGATTAGAAGTCCGTTGCTCTATCCCCTGAGCTACAGGCGCGCAAAACATGTTGCCGGATACCACATCCAGCAGAAAACATTATAACACCGCGTCAAGTTCAAGTCAAAACCAAACTCCGCGCTGTTCAGCCGCAGTGTTGCTCGGTGGATGGCCTGAATATGCAGCGGCCCATCACGTAGTGGGGGCGATGCAAACCGTTAAGAACTATGGCGTTAGTAAAAAACGCCAGGCAAGCGCAGTGAAATCATCACTGCATAACCATGCACTTGCATTGCATGATAATGCGGAGTATAATGGTCGGCATAGCCATTCATCAAACATACTGAAGGGGGATTCCGTTCAAGATGTACCAACCCAAAACAGCATTAATTGTACAAGTCTCATTATTCTGTCTCGTAATCTGTCTGGCATTTGGCCTGTTGGTGCCCGTACCGATGGTGGCTGCAGACGGGCAGGACCAAGATGTCATGTCAACGGCGATCAAATTCGCGGAAGATCATGCTGGTCTTACCGAGGATATCGCCAGAACGCTGTGGGAGTATGCTGAGGTAGGGCTTGGCGAGTACAAGTCATATGTCAAGGCGAGGAGCGTTCTTGCTGAAGCCGGATTCAAGATCACGGATTCAGCTGCGGATATTCCTACGTGCCTGGTTGCCCAATGGGGATCAGGCGAGCCTGTTATCGGCATCTATGAAGATACTGATGCTCTGCCCGGCGTCGGCCACGCATGCGGGCACAACCTGAACACCGCAGCCGGCATCGTGGCTGCCATGGCCATGAAACACGCCATGGAGACCCACGACATTCAGGGGACGATAAAGGTGTTCATCAACCCCGCAGAGGAAGTATGGGACGTCGCTCCCCTCGTTGCCGCTGCAGGACACTACGATGATGTCGACGCACTGATCAGTTTCCATGCGGGAACAGAAAACACATCTGAGTATGGAAGCACCATGGCCATGGACCATGTGGAATATAAGTTCAAAGGTCAGCCCGCCCATGCCGCCGCTGCTCCCGAGAAGGGTATCAGCGCTCTCGACGCCGTGGAGATAATGAACGTTGCAGTCAACTACCTCAGGGAGCATCTCATTCAGGAGATGAGGATACACTATGTCATCACAGATGGCGGGGCCGCTCCCAACATAGTACCTGCAACTGCCGCCAGCCGCTACTTCATCCGCGGGCCCGAATACCCTGACGTCGCTTACGCTCGCCAGCGCATCGACGACTGCGCCAAGGCAGCGGCTCTTGCCACAGGCGCTGAGCTGGAGATAGGATTCAGTTCGGGCATATACAACAAGGTCCCCAACAAGGCCTTAGCCCTCAAGGCCATAGATGCGATAGGCTTAGTAGGGACACCGAAGTTCAATGAGGACGACATAGCCAAGATGGAAGCACTCGGCATCACTGGAGTGCCCTCCGGCGCTATCGACGAGCCTACGGGAAGCCAGAGCTTTGGGTCTAACCCAATAGGCGATGTAACCTGGAAGACCCCGTCCACTACCGTTGGGATTGCCACATGGGCTCCGGGAACGGCGGGCCACTCAGTTGAGGCGGCTGTGCAGAGCGGGTCGATCTATGGTTTCAAAGGCGCGGAAGCTGCATCCAAAGCCCTTGCAGTTCTCGGTCTGGACCTGATGACGAACCCCGATTCATTGGCTGCAGTCATTGCTGAATACGAGGACAGGATGAAAAACATGCCGCCATACGAGGGGAAAGCCATGATACCCGAAGTGGCTTACCCGGAGGCGCCTGGGGTCGTTGTGTCAGCTTCAAAGGGCTGTGCGCTGCTGACGTCGGCCGAAACAGCGTTCGAAGAAGCCGAAGGCGATATCATAGTAGTGCAGGCAGCCACCGACGAAATGCTTGGCGAGTTTACCATTGGGGCTGAGCAGTTGGGCGCGACGGCCGAATATTCCTTTGCTACTTGCGGCAAGATCGAGCCTGGCCAGAGGCTGAAGATCTTCTACACCGCAGCTGGAACCGATAGCACATGGTTCTACGGCTATGTTCACGCGAAGTAGGGCGATGTGGGCCGAAGACAATGGCCGTCGCTCCTACTGAGAAGGCGGCAGCTGGCTGACTCCCAAGTCGCCGAGCTGCCGCTTTGCCCACCAACCGCATTCTGGGACAGCGCGTATGGGTCAGAAACCACCACCCGTACCTACACGCCATGCATATATGTACGGCAGTCTCCTCTACGCTCTGGCTGGCTAATCCTCAACCCGAAAGACCCCCGCGCCCATAGCCGGCAACTTAATGGTGCGCCTGCCTCCTGTTTCCGAGGCCGGAGCCGGCAGTACATCCAATTCCTCCAGCCCGTTATCATCGTGCTCCAGCCAAAAAACAGTCTTCATCGGCATCCCTGCCCAGCACTCCAGCCCGTGTGTGTTACTCATGCGCTCTGATACCAGTCCCACATCCACTTCACGCGGCTCCTCGGTGTTGTTGAGTGCTACGACAATGCAAGCGCCATCATCCCATCTCGCGCAAACGAAGGGGCTTTCGGGCCCGTCTGCAACGAGCGATGCAAACTCACCGCGCCTGAGAACTGCATGTTCCGCCCGAAGCTGCGCCAGGTCGCGATAGTGCTTGAGAAGCTTGCGATCCCATTTGTCTTCATCCCAGGGCATGCACCTTCTGCAGTCGGGATCGTCCTCACCTTCCAGCCCGATCTCATCCCCATAGTAGATGTAAGGAGTCCCGGTGTATGTGAACTGGAACGTGGAGGCCAGCATCACCCTTGCGGCATCTCCCTGGCAGGCGGTGAGGAAACGCTCCCGGTCATGGGATCCCAGCAAGTTCCACATGGCATACTGAACCTGTCTCCGGTTTCGCATGGCTGTGGCAGTCAAGCCGACTGCAAAAGCGGCGGTCCCGATTCTCCGGCGCGCGAAATAATTGAGGCACAGCTCCCTCCATGGGTAGTTCATGACCGAGTCCATCTGATCCCCGCGCAGGAAGGGCGAGGCATCATGCAGGATCTCGCCTACTATGAGGATATCGGGCCTAATTAGCCGCATCCGCGTTCTGAACTCGCGCCAGAATCCGTGGTCCACGTCGTCGGCCACATCAAGGCGCCACCCGTCTATATCTAGCGTGCGCGTCCAGTGTTCAGCCGCTGAGATGAGGTAGTCGCGAACCTCAGGGTTATCCGTCCGAAATTTTGGCATCTGCCATATCCCCGGGCCGAATGTTTCGTAGTTCGGCTTCGGGCGAGTGCGAACCGGGAACTCATGGACATTGAACCACTTCCAGTAGGGCGAATCTTTGCCCTTTTCCACTACGTCTTGGAATGCGAAGAACTCGTAGCCGGAGTGGTTGAATACTGCGTCAAGCACTACGCGAATTCCTCGGGAGTGGCACTCGTCAACAAGCTTCTTGGCGGTTTCCTCGTCTCCAAAATGGGGATCGATGCGGAAATAGTCAATTGTGTCGTACTTATGATTCGAAGACGAAAGAAAAATCGGGGTGAGGTAGAGGCACGACACCCCCAAAGAGGACATGTAGTCAAGCTTCTGGATGATTCCGGCCAAGTCTCCCCCTGAGAAGGAACGCGGCGTGGGCAGCGCGCCCCACCGCGACGTGCCCGCAGGGTCGTTCGCGGGGTCGCCATTGGCAAATCTGTCCACGAAGATCTGGTAGACCACAGCATCACGAGCCCAAGCAGGCGGATCGTCCATGCCGTCATGATGCCAAATGCATGGATACTGGAAACACCATGTCCAGGGTTCATCCTGGGGCGGCCTCTCGGAGAAACCGCCTTCACCGTAGAAGATGCGCGTTTCTCCATCTTCGAGCTCGAAGTAGTACATGAAACGGCCATATTGCAGCTCCATGCTTCCTCTCCAGTAATCAAAGAGCTCGTCAGATCCTGTGGGCCAGAGGCGAACCCTGTCTGAAAGCGCATGTGGCGTGTACCTATCGGTGTACACTGCCTCAACTCGCCGAAGATCGCCTCTGGCGGCACGGAGCACGATTTCAAGCCTATCGTCACTGAGTGGATACGCCATTGAGTCGTAAGGCGTGTGCCATATTGCGTGCTTATGCAACCTGTAGTATCCCTCGCTTCTATATCTTTACAACCATTACTCCTTGACTGCGCCACGTGTCAGCCCCGACACAAGCTGGTTTTGAAGCAGAGCGAACAGGACAAGAATCGGGGCAGACCCTATTATGGCGGCCGCGGAGAATACTCCCCACCTCTTTGCATACTGATCGCCGATAAACGTTTGCAGCCCCACTGCTAGCGTGAGGACGTCGTTGGACGACAGTAGCACTTTTGCCAGAACATATTCCGAATAGGTACCTATGAACTGAAGGAAGAAGATAACCACAAGAATTGGGCGTGATAGGGGCAGTATCACTTTGTAGAAACACTGAAACCGTGTTGCCCCGTCAATAGTGGCCGCTTCCTCCAGCGACGTGGGTATGGTGTCGAAGTATCCCTTCATCAGCCACACATTTACGCCCATGGCCCCGCCCAAATAGACCAGGATAAGCCCGCCATGGGTATTGAGGCCGAATCTCGCGAAGCGCTCGCCGATCCAGAGCAGGAGCAAGTAGATGGCTACCATCGCAAGCATCTGCGGGAACATCTGGATCAGCAATATCGAGAAGAGTCCGGTCTTCCGCCCGCGGAACCTGAAGCGGGAGAAGGAGTAGGCCGCGAGCGAGGTGATGGTCACAACAAGGGCTGACGTGATCAGCGAGACCTTCAATGTATTGAGCACCCACCGCGCGAACGGGTGGGTTGGGTCATTGAACAGGCGCCTGTAGTTCTCGAGCGATGGATTGCTCGGTATCAGCTTCTGTCCGATTATCGTGTTCGAAGGGTCGAACGAAGCCGATATTATCCAGAGCACCGGCAAGATGGCGAATATTATGCACAGCCATATGATTATGTGGCGCCACAAGTAGGCCGGCTCCAAAAACCCCCTAAACATTCTCGCGCACCTCCTCCAGGGTGCCTGTAAAGCGGAAGTTGAACCAGCTTAACGTTCCGACTATGAGGAATATCAATATGGTTACTGCCGACGCAAGCCCGTAGTCCGTTCCTGACCCGCTTTCGAAGGCGAGCCGATAAGTGTAGGTGATCAGGATGTCGGTTGCGCCTGCAGGAGTTCGCGCTCCAGGAATAGGCGGCCTTCCTTGGGTGACCAGGTATATCACGCCGAAATTGTTGAAGTTGAAAGCGAAGCATGACACCAAAAGCGGCGCTACGCTCACGAGCAGCAGGGGAAGGGTGACGTGCCAGAACTGCTGCCAACCACTTGCGCCGTCGACCGTGGCAGCTTCGTAAAGCTCATCCGGGATGCTTTGGAGCGATCCGAGGTTGATAAGCATCATGTAGGGGAATCCCAGCCAGAGGTTGACTATGACTAGCGCAGCTTTTGCCCAGAAGGGATCCTGCAGCCATGGCACTCTGACGCTGAAAAGCGATTGGAGCACGTCATTGATCAATCCCACTTCCGTATTGAGCAGGCCTCTCCATATGAGCGCTGAAATGAAGACAGGCATCGCGTAGGGTATTACCAGCAGAACCCTGTAGAACCCCTTGAACTTCATCTTGTTGTCGTTGAGAAGAACCGCTAGGAGAAGGCCGAGTGCAAACGTAGTTACGACAGATAGGGCCGCCCATTCGAATGTCCATACGAACACCCTCAGAAATGGGCCTGACACCTGTGGGCTCCGGAGAAGTCTCGAAAAGTTGCCCCACCCGACTGGCGCGCGATAGCCGACGTCCAGTGCCTCCCCATCATCTGACAGAAAAGCTCCCTGCGTTGCAATGAATGCCTTCCCGGTATTCGAGTCAACTAGCGCATCAAGGTGCTCGTCGTAATGATACTGAGGCGCATACGTGGCAAATCGATCCACGTTCCTCATCTTCAGCACCGAGTCTCCTAGATGAAACTCAAGTGCCTCCAGGCTGCTCATGTACTGAAAGAGCTCCAACATGCCAAGCTGCTGGTAAGGGCCTATCCTTTCGGGAACTCCGTCGGGATCTCCCTCTACGGTGAGAGTTGCCTCTTCAAGCGGAATCACCTCTCCGTCTATGCCAACCAGCTTCTCACCCTCAGGGCCGACGAGTAAGACTGCGAACTTGCCGTCCTGGCTTCGGTAGATAGTGGCTTGATACTCCGGCATCTCTTCCTGCAGTGTGAACCGGGCGACGTAGTTCTCTATCACCTGTTCCTTTGTGAGAACGTGGCCTGTGCCGTAGTTCGTGAAGGCCACAGCCACGGTGTAGCATATGGGGTATACCACCATCGCTGCCATGAAGATCAGGCCCGGAATCAGGTATCGCCAGGTGAAGAGACGGGGAGTGAGGAACACCCAGTCTATAAGGGCGCATCCTGCTGCCAGCATTATTGCCAACCAGTAAGCGCCCTCGCCCACGAGCACGAAAATGGCCCAAATGGCCACTGCATTGAGCAATCCGAGGAGCGCGACCTTTGCAATCAGTCCTGGAAGCGGAGTATCAGCCGCTCTGCGTCTTGTCGTGCCTTTCAACTTGTTTCACCCCTCCCTGAGCTAGCGCAAGGGCGCGCGCTCATACCGATTGCGCGGCACGGGCGGCGCCCCTACTGAATAAGGCGTAGCACAAAAGCAAAAGCGCAAGCCTACTTCTTACTAGCTTTGATAGTGGCGATGATCTGTGCCGTTGCATCATCGAGGGCTGTCTTCGGATCGAGCTTCTGGGTGAGCGTCAGGTCTATTGCATCACTCCAGGCTGTCCATACTGCAGACATCTCCGGTATTGCGGGCATCGGCACTCCGGCCGCGGCGCTTGCCCCTGTAGCTGCTATGTCTGGGTCAGACGATACAGCTTTGGCTGCTGGGCCATATGCCGGCGGACGCGGATCCTTGTTGAAGAGCGCCAACATCGTATCTGTAGTTGCCACGTACTCGTTGAGGAAGGCCTTAGACAGCATCTTGTTCTTGCTGAACGAGCTTATCATGAAGCCCTGAACCCCCACGAACGGACGTGGATCCTTTCCATCTATCATCGGAATAGTCGCAAATCCGTATGGAACCTTCGCTTCTCTCAGGTCGCCCAAGGCCCATGGTCCCGTAATCATCATGCCAGCCTTGCCGTCCTTGAAGAGGCCCATCATTGTATTGTAGTCCATGCTTTGCGGCATCAGTCCATCTTCGACGAGCTTATCCAGGAGGCTTAAGCCCCTTACTGCGCCTGCATTGCTGAGACCTACGTCAAGAGGATTCAAAGTGCCGTCCTTGTTGGCCCCGAAGACGTACCCACCGGCTGCACTCATGATCGGGAATGTGTGGTAAGGGTCAGGTATGGGGAGCAAGAATCCATACTGCTTTCTGTCTTTGTCGGTGAGCCGCTTGCATATCGCGACTAGGTCACCCCAAGTCTTGGGCGGCGTGGGAACAAGCTTGGTATTGTAGAATAGCCCTACCGCCTCTACGGCGTAAGGAACACCATACAATGTCTTGCCCCATGTGAAGGCGCTAATTGAGACATTGATGAAGTCCTTCTGCTTTTCCTGAAGGTCGATTGGCTCAATCAGACCATTGGTGACAAGCTCTCCAAGCCAGTCATGGGCGCCGACAATTATGTCGGGACCTTTGCCTGCTGGACCCGCTACGCCAAGCTGGTCGCGGATGTCGCCGAAGCCGAGCTCCTGGATCTCGACAGGCACTTTGTACTTGGCCGTGAATTTCTTGCCGAGCTCCTCCAATACGGGGGCCCGTGTTCCATCCGCCCAGATGAGAAGTTTGCCCTCCTGGGATGCTGATGCGCAGGTAGCCAATGCGAGCAGCATCGCCACGCAAATGGTAATTGCAAGAGATCTCTTCATCTTTGCGGCTGCACACTCCGAGCGCTAGTCGTGCCCGAAGAGGCGCCTTTCCCCCTTCCTATTTGTGGTGAGTAGTGTGCTCCCTGCATATGGCACAAAACCGCCGATGCAAACCTCTGATGCGGCGATTTGGGAGCACTAGATAATTTCTCCGGTGGGGTCGCAAATCCTTCATTGGCAGGATAGGTGGTGTTTTGTCCCAGGGCGATTGATTCGATAGCCATAGGCCAAAGACAGCACTTGAACTACCCCAAACCCATCGGACACTGGCATATGTGCTTTAGGTCGATGGTCAAACCCATGTCCGGGAGCATATGGTGCACTAGACTCTATCCATGGGAGTGATGGGCAATGACAGATGAAGAAAGGGAAGAGGTCGAAACGCGCCAGGCTCCGGTTTGCCCGGGCGGATTTCTGTACGAGATCAAGGCGGGCGATACGTTCTACGCTTTGGCCCGCCGGTATGGGATAAGCGTCGAGGCAATAATGGCAGCCAACCCAGGCGTCGACCCCAGAAGGCTGCAGATCGGGCAGCTTATCTGCATACCGGCTGCCGTTCCGCCTACGCCTCCAGTTTTCTGCCCCGGTGGCACGCCTTACGTGATACAGAGGGGAGATACGCTGTACAGGTTAGCTCAGAGGTACGGAACTACTGTTGATGCGTTGCTGAGAGCCAACCCGGGCATCGATCCGATGAATCTGCAGATCGGGCAGTTGATATGCATCCCAGTGCCAACACCGGTGCCGCCGCCGACGGTCTGTCCGGGCGGAATCTTCTATACGATCAGAGCAGGCGACACAATATACCTGATTGCACAGAGATACGGGACGACGGTCCAGGCCATACTGGCCGCCAACCCTGGCCTCGATCCTGTGAGGCTTCAGGTGGGCCAGGTCATATGTGTGCCCTTGCCCGTAGTGGCGCCCCGCATTTGCACCCTTGTGCTTTCCCCGTCCGTGACAGGTCCTATCACAACGGCCGGCGGCGCTTTGTGGATGCGCACTGATGCGGCAGGCCAAACTGAGGTATTGGTTACTATCACTAACGTGCCTCCGCCAGCGACCCTTGGAGCAGCTACGTACACAGCTCTGTTCACCTGGAATGGGTACTCGTTCCAGGTGCCAATGGCAGAGGCTATGGGCACCGGCATCTGGACTGGAACTGCGGTCCAGCAGCTTCCTGCAGCATTCTTCTCAACTGGCAGCGTCAACGTCTACCCAGGTCCCGTCCTTGGAGGACTCATAGCGAACTGCAGGTAGTAGAAGGGAAAGCAGCCGAGAGATTGGGAGAGTGGAAGCCTGCGAGGTGTAGCGGATCTGAGGGGACCGGGGAGCCTGCCCCACGGGGCAGGCTTTCCTGCTCTCCCCAACGCCTGAGATCACGTCAGATGTGACACGCAATTCACAGCTTCTACGACGTAACCCGCTTCAGTATGGTCCACCACATTTATGCAGCACGGGTCCTGAGAGATCTTCCAGAAGCTCGACACAGGGGCGCGCAAGATGTCAAGGAGGACTAGCTTTGTGAGAACGCGGTGAGATACAACCACTACTTCATCGTCATGGCCGTGCGAGGAGACGATGGTACCCAATGCAGATGTGGCCCGGGCTGAAACATCCGATAGAGACTCGCCGCCGGGGAATGTAAAGGAATCGGGGCCGGTCTGCCAGTCCAGATAGAGGTTCCCGTATTCCGACCTGATTTGACCAGTGGAGAGACCTTCCCACTCTCCGACATCGATGTCTGTCAGCGCCTCAAGAACCGCTATATTGAGGCCGTGGGGGACGGCTATCGCCCGGGCAGTGTCCACGGCGCGCGACAGGGGGCTTGTGTAGACCGCCGTGAGATTGGCTTCACGAAGGGCCCTGGCAGCCGCTGCAGCCTGGCCTCTGCCTATGTCATCGAGGGGTGCATCCATACGTCCTCGAAACGTTTCTTCGCGCCCGCGAATGGTTTGCCCGTGACGTACCAGATATATTCTCATCCTATTAACACCTTCTCTTCCGGGAGGATAACGTTGGCTATGGGCTTTTGCCGTTGGGCCAGAGCGAACATCACAGTAAGCGGACCCAGACGTCCGGAGAACATGGTTATCATTATGAGGACCCTGCCGAAATCGGTTAGGGATGTCGTAATGCCTGTTGTAAGACCGACTGTGCCAAAGGCCGATACCGTCTCGAACATCACCTGGATGAAGGACGCTTCCTCTGATACGGAGAGCGCTACAGTAACTAGTGTTACCAATGTCAGCGCAAGAACGGAAATGGTTACGGCCCTGAACACCAAATCCTTGCCTATTCGCCTGTCGTAGATCTCCACTTCGCTGGAACCGCGAATAGTGGAAAGAAGCGCGGCCGTGATTGCCCCCAGAGTGGTAGTCTTTATGCCTCCACCTGTGGAGCTGGGAGATGCTCCAATGAACATGAGCACTATGAAGACGAAAAGGGTGGAGCTTCGCATCTTGCTAATGTCCAGTGTGTTGAAGCCTGCAGTACGCGGGGTTACGCCTTGAAAGAGCGCCCCCATGATCTTGCCTCCGGGATTCAGGTTGCCCAATGTGGCAGGGTTGGAAAACTCCAGTCCGAATGTGGCGATGACTCCTACCAGCAGGAGCCAGAATGTGACCTCAAGCACCAACTTCGTATGTAGGGAGAACCTGTTGCCTTTCCTGTGGCCGAGCAGCTCAACTATGACTGGAAATCCAAGACCTCCAATGATGATCAGAGACCCAATTGTGAAGACGACTACGGGATCCGCTTCCCAGTACGTGAGGCTGGAGAAGGGTCCTGTTATCGACCCGAACAGATCGAATCCTGCATTGCAGAATGCCGATACAGAGTGGAATATGCCGTAATATACCGCCCTGGAGGCTGGCATTATCGACGAAAACCGCAGAGAGAGTATGATCGCCCCTGCGCCTTCCACAACGAAGGTGGTCAGCAGGAGGTACCTTGTGAGCCGCACAAGGCCTGCTACGCTAAACTGGTTGAGGGATTCTTGTAGGAGAATTCTCCCTCGAAGTGTGATCTTGCGGCCCAAAAAGAGCGCTATCATGGTGGCAAGGGCCATGAACCCCAGTCCACCTACTTGTATCAGGGTGAGAATAACTATCTGTCCAAAAAGCGAAAAAGATGTGGCTGTATCGAGCACTACCAGCCCTGTGACGCACGTAGCAGATGTTGCCGTGAAAATGGCGTCAATGAACCTGATGCTGTTCCCGCTGGCGGATGCTGCTGGAAGCGAAAGCAATATTGCACCGATGATTATGACGGCAGCGAAACCTGTGACCAGGACTTGTGATGGGCTGAGCTTCGCGCGGCGAAACCTATTGATGAAACCTCTGCGTGAACCCATGTTTTCAGTCATAACCGCCTTCACTCCCCTGGATGCAACCAATCCTACCATTGGGGTATGCACGTGTCAATTCTATCAAATGGAGCAAACGGTCGTCACTATGCACCCCTATTTCACAATTGCAGAACGCACTTGGGAGGATTGGCGAATCTTGATGCAGAAGTGGAAGCAGTGTAAGATACTTAGTAACACTTAGCGAAACTGAGAGGTGACGATGGGTGGACGACCCAAGTAGTAGTAGCTACTTGTTTGCCTTTGTCTGCTTGGCGTTGTCTGGCATGTTCTCCGCGAGTGAGGCTGCTATCCTTTCATCTGATGAGTTGAGGCTTAAAAGCAGATACTCATCGGACCGCAGACTACGTTCAGCTCTTGCTGTAAAGAAGAGCCCCGCTTCTGCCATTTCATTTATTCTCCTTGGAAACACACTGGTCAATGCAATCTTCGCTGGACTTGTGGCTTCCATAGTCCACTCACTGGCAATGCGTGATGGCGGACTGGCTGACGCGATTGCCACAGCGACCGCCACGGCGATACTACTCGTATTCTCTGAGATCAGTCCCAAGCTTGTGGCTGGAGGCAACCCCGAAGCTGTTGCGCTATGGGCGTCATCATGGCTGCCGGGATTCGCTTCCGTGCTGAGACCTGTGTCCAATTTGCTAACTTCATTGTCCAGGTATCTTGCGTCGCGTCTTCCACAGCCGACGCTTTCCGAGGAGGACTTTGGGGAGCTGCGATTTCTTGCGGCTGTGGAATACGGTGAGGAGGCAGGCGTTATCTCAGGCCTCGAAAAGGAGATGATATGGGGAGCTATGGAAACCCCTGACCTCATGGCCAAAGAGATAATGACTCCAAGGCCGCAAATTGTCGCGGCGGGCGAGGACGACAGCGCCAAAGAGGCGTTGGATTTGATGCTGGATGAGGGTTTCTCGCGCATTCCGGTGTACGTAGATTCTATCGACAAGGTCACCGGAATACTGAACATGAAGGACATCGCCTCATTTATTAGCCGATCTCCGGGAGACTGGCGGGAGAGCCTCGAGCGCATGCCATGTGTGCAGCTGGCAGTGAAGCCCTACTTCACTCATGAAAGGAAAAGAGTGTCTGACCTGCTCATAGAGATGCGGCTCAAGGGCGTGCATACGGCCATAGTCGTCGATGGCCATGATGGCGTTTCTGGGCTTGTTACTCTGGAAGACGTTTTGGAGGTTATCGTCGGCGACATTCAAGACGAGTATGACGAGGAGGCCCCAGAGCTGCTGATGGTGGAAGCAGGGTGCTGGCAGGCTGTTGGAAGTCTGCGACTGGCGGACCTTGCAGAAGCTGTCGATGTCGATCTTCCTACAGATGAGTTTGATTCTGTGGCCGACTTCATCATGGCATGCCTCGACAGGGTTCCGTCCCAGGGCGATGCATACTCCCTTGTCAATCCCAGGTTGACCTTTGAGGTTAGGGATATGGAGGGTCCGCGAATCAGGCGGGTCACGGTGAAATCGCAGGAAGGTGCAGACGGAGGCTTGAATGGAGGCGGGATGCCATGATCGCGCTGGATTTTCTAGCCTCTTTTCTGATCCGAGTTATCGTCTTTGTTGCATCGGTGCTCGGGGTAGGTTTCTTTGCGGCATCTGAGACTGCGTTTCTAAGCATGAACAGATGGGCAGTTGACAAGCTTGCCGGCGAGGGCGATAGGAATGCTCGTGCCCTATGCCAACTTGTGGAAGATGCGGGCAAGACTATGTCTGGCGTGCTGGTGGGGACGAACGTTTTGGCGACCTTAGCATCAGTTTTGGCAGTCTCCATTCTGGTCATGGCCGGAGTATCTGGGGCGAGAGCGATAGCTGTCTCATCCATAGCGACAACCGCAATCATACTGGTCTTCTCCGAGTTGACTCCGAAGACCTATGCAGCAAGGAATCCTACGGCGACTGCGCTTGAGGTTGCGCGTCCGCTCTCTCTGGCCACTACTGCGCTCGGTCCGGTTGCCTCGTTTCTTGCCTGGATTCCTTTGCACATAGCTGCCTTGTTTAGGCGAAGATCGGGAGCGCGCAGTGAGACTCCTGATGACCTGATTCGAGCAGCTCTCGATGCCGCTGAGGATGACGGGGCGGTCATCCCTGCAGAAACAGAGGTTATCCATGGGGTTCTGGATTCCAAAGCCAAGCTTATCCGCGACATCATGACTCCAATGGATCGGACTTTCGCCTTGAACCATGACTCTACTTTGGAGGACTTCATGGCCGCATACCGCGAGCAACGCTATAGTCGGATGCCGATAATCGCTCCCTCTGGCAGCAGGGTGATTGGTGTTGCGCATGTGAAGGACGTGATGAGAGAGATCGTTGCAGGCGGCGATCCGTCCGAAAAGCCGGTTCGCTCAGCCGCTAAGGCCGCGTGCCTTGTTCCTGCGGATGCTCCGGCACTGGATGCCTTCAACGCGATAAGGAGCCGCAGAGCGCACCTGGCTGTAGTGGTCGACTATGGAGTGCCTGCAGGCATCGTCACATTGGAGGATTTTCTCGAAGAGATAGTGGGCGATATCCCGGAGGACATATCGGGTCATGTCTTGAGGCAGGCCTATGGCGCAGCTGGTCTGGCTGCAGTAGCAGAAAATGTAGAGGGGATGTGAGGGGCGTGCCGGAACAACTCCATAGGAAAGCACATGCGCCTTCGTGGAAGCGGGCTCTGGAGAACACAATCAAGTCCTGGTGCCCTGTTTCCAGGGATAACCGGGTTCTAATCGTTACCGACACTCAGAGGTTGCCTGTGGCTCAGTCTCTGTCAGGGCTATGTGAGGAGTCGGGCTGTGATACCCGGCTGTGCGTATTTCGGCAGACAGACGCCAGATACTCGACCACAGACATCCCAGGAGAGCTGCTGGAGTTTGGGCCTATGGACGCAACGTTTGTACTGCTCTCTGACGATTATTATTTGGCCAGAAATGGACTTGCCAGGCTTTTCCCTGCACTCACACGACCCGGGTGGCTGAATTCGCGTTACGTGTTTTTCAGGCCGCGAATCCCTGACCAGGCCCTCCTTGAGGGATTGTGCACCAGCAGGGAAGTTGTGGATCGTATTGTCGGCACGTATGCCTCACATGCGCGTGGCGAGATGTTATGCGTTGCAGCGCCGGGAGGGACTGACATAAGAGTCGTCGTCGGCGACTTCGAAGCGTTGCCGTACATTGTCGACTCGCCGGCCGCGAACTGTTTCTTGCCTCCGTCTGAAACATATGCTGCTCTGGACGAGACTTCGGCCAATGGCATCATCGTGGCCGATCTGACCGTTGGGGAGTTCGTGTGCGATGGCCAATTGCTGGAGGCTTTTGGACGGCCTGATGTTCCTGTACGTTTTGTGGTGGAAGATGGTCTGATCGTAGCCGTGGAGGGCGGGAGTTTCGCCGATAGCCTCAGAGAACTGCTTTGGGCTCTGCCAGTAGACGCCCGCCGCGTAGTGGAGCTTGGAATTGGGTTGTCTGCGATCTCTCCGACCGGGTACATTGGAGCCGACGAATGCATTGCAGGCACATGCCATTTCGGAATTGGCGACAATAGGTTCTATGGTGGAAGGAATGATGCTCCCATACATCTGGATGTGGTTGTGGATCGGCCTTCCATAGGGCTCTATCCGCTGTGATGCGCAATGCCCGAAGCAAGTCGGCTGCAGAAGACTGATGAGATTCACTCTTGACCCAAGCAAGAGCATTGTGTGGCCCTTGACCGCACTTTGCACCTGTGGTAAAATTCTTACGCAACGTGGTGGATGTAGCTCAGCTGGCTAGAGCATCAGATTGTGGCTCTGAGGGTCGTGGGTTCAAGTCCCATCATCCACCCCATTAACTCGAATGTAGGGCCCTGGCAATGTCCAGGGCTCATTGCTTTACACTCACTTTGGGTTATGCTATACTTTGACGCGGGAATGAGGCGTGCGCCCGTAGCTCAGCTGGACAGAGCGATGGACTTCGAATCCATAGGCCGCAGGTTCGAGCCCTGCCGGGCGTGCCATTCATTTTTGTATTTCAGAGCTCAACCGGTGCATATCCAAGGTTGGCATTGATGTCCCGGTGGCGGCCGATGGAGCCGCCTTCCGGGGCATAATATTGTGAACGGAATTTCTCAAAGGAATCAACTTGCGCATCGTCGAATAGGTTACCCGAAGGATGCTCGGGACAGCGAGGTGTACTTATGTATAAAGCCAGTGTAATCGATAACGATCAGGGGTTAGTAACTCTGGAAATAGTCGTAAGCAAGGACGCAGTTCGTCAAGCATTGAAAAGTGCGGTTCGCAGAGTAGGACAGCGAGTTTCCGTCCCGGGCTTCCGAAGAGGCAAGGCGCCCCGCATGATATTGGAGAGCTATGTCGGCAGGGAGGCCATCTATGATGAGGCTATCCGTGACGTAGTTCCTAAGGCCTATGAGGAGGCACTTAAGGAGGCAGATCTCACTCCACTGGAAGATCCGGCATTTGAAGGGCTTGAACAGCCTGAACTGGATTCTGGTGAGCCTTTGACCTTCAGAGCCAGAGTGACGGTAAAGCCTGAGGTAAAGCTTGGAGATTACAAGGCCATCAAGCTGGATAGGGAGAAGCGCGAGGTGACTGATGCCGACATCGACCGCGTGCTTGAGAATCTTCGAGACAGGCGAGGAGAGTTTGCTCCGACAGAGCGCACTATTGCTCAGTCAGGAGACCTCGTGACTGTGGATATCAAAGCTTCAGTGGACGGAGAGCCAGTTGAAGAGCTTTCGGTTCATGACACGCAAGTACCTGTTGGCATGGGCTATCTGCTGGAAGGCATGGACGATGAGATAGAAGGGATGACGGTAGGCGAGCCCAAAGAGTTCAAAGCCGTTATTCCTGAGGATTTTGGAATTGAAGAACTCCAGGATGTTGAAGCAACCTTCAACATCCTGGTGAAAGATATCAAGGTAAAGCAATTGCCGGAGCTGGATGATGAATTTGCCAAGGATTTCGGCAACGTCGAAACCCTGGAGGAGTTGCGCAGAGACATCAGGCATTCCATGGCGCACCGCTTGCTTGCCGACGCCCGAAGAGATTTGGCTGAGCGTGCTCTTGATGCGCTGGTTACGACCTCCGAGGTTGAGCCGCCCAAGCTCCTGGTTGAGCAAGAGGCTGACAGGGCCTTTGAACGATTGCAGAGCAGAGTGGAGGAACAGGGCCTTACGTGGGATCAGTACCTGGAGGCAAAGAACCAATCTGAGGATGACGCATATCAGGAAATCCTCGAGCTTGCGCCGGCTGCTGCCAAGAAGTTGCTCGTGACTGAGGCATTGGCCAAAGAGGAGAATCTCCTTCCCACTACCGACGAAGTGAGCATTGCCGTAGCTCAGATGATGAGCTACGTTGGCACGCAGAACCGCGAGGTACTGCAGAAGGCAATAGTAGATCCGGGTCTGCGTCAGGCCGCAGCTGAAGGGATACTGCGCGACAAGGTTTTGGAATACCTGGCGCAAACATGCGACTCCGATCCTGAGTCGGCTGAATGCCAGGAGTGCGCTGCATTGGAAGCTGAGGCGAAGGCAGAGAAGGCCGAAGCCAAGGCTGAAGAGGAAGGTGCAGAGCAGGCAGTTGGGGCCTCGGAACCGGGCTCAACTGAGGAGGGGCCAGAGTCTCCCGAGCCGGAGGCAGCAGGTTCGCCAGAAGACGGAGAAGAGGATAACTAAGCTGAGTAAGAAACCGTTCGGAACTGGGCGTGTTGGCCAAGTCTCCGACTGGGCCTGCGTGCATACAGTGCTATGAGGAATTAATTGCTGTCCAAAGCAGCAGAATAATCTGGACTCTGTCTGCGTGCACCATGTCGCCTTTGACAGGAGCCGCCCCCTTGATGCGGGGCGCGGGTTTAAAGGGAATAAAAGGAAATGAGAGAGACAAAGAGGTGATGGACATGACCCTCATACCTATGGTCGTTGAACAGACTAGCCGCGGTGAGCGAGCATATGACATTTACTCCAGGCTGCTCAAGGACAGGATCATCTTCGTTGGTGGCCCGATCGATGACAGCATGGCGAATCTTGTCATAGCGCAGATGCTATTTCTGCAAGGTGAGGATCCTGAGAAGGACATCAATCTTTACATCAACAGCCCGGGTGGGGTAGTCACTGCTGGGCTAGCCATATACGACACTATGCAGTACGTGAAGCCTGATGTTTCCACGGTTTGTGTAGGGCTTGCGGCAAGCGCGGCGGCCGTGCTTCTTGCAGCGGGTGCCAAGGGGAAGCGTTACGCTTTGCCTTATTCCAGGATAATGGTTCACCAGCCTCATGGCGGCACACAGGGTCAGGCCACCGACATAGAGATACAGGCGAAGGAAATCCTGAGAATCAAGAGCATTACCAACGAGATTCTTGCGCACCACACTGGGCAGCCTATTGATCGAATCGACCGTGATACGGATCGCGACTTCTACATGTCAGCCCAGGAGGCCAGGGAGTACGGGATTGTTGACAGCATTTTCGAGGGCAAGGCTGGAGAGGCTTAGCCGAGGGGTGGTATCATGTTCAAGTATGGTGATGATAAAGGTCAACTGAGATGTTCCTTCTGCGGCAAGGCCCAGGAGCAGGTAAGACGGCTAATTGCCGGTCCTGGAGTATACATCTGCGATGAGTGCATTGAGCTGTGCAATGAGATAATCGAGGAAGAGTCGGGGATCAGTTCCGACATCGACTTCAGCGAGATTCCAAAGCCGCACGAAATCCGCGCCATTCTTGACGAGTATGTGATTGGGCAAGATGACGCCAAGAAGACGCTTTCTGTTGCCGTGTACAACCATTACAAGAGGATCAGCGCTGCGCCCCACGTTGATGATGTGGAGCTGCAGAAGAGCAACATCATGCTCCTTGGTCCTACCGGCTGTGGAAAAACGCTCCTCGCTCAGACGCTTGCCAAGATCCTTAACGTGCCTTTCGCCATATCCGACGCAACCTCCCTTACGGAGGCGGGCTATGTTGGAGAGGACGTTGAGAATATCTTGCTCAAGCTTATTCAGAACGCCGACTATGACATAGAGCGGGCAGAAAAGGGTATTGTTTATATCGACGAGGTAGACAAGATAGCAAGGAAGTCAGAGAACCCGTCCATAACCAGGGACGTATCGGGCGAAGGAGTGCAGCAGGCCCTCCTTAAGATCCTGGAGGGCACTGTGGCCAGCGTGCCTCCTCAAGGAGGACGGAAGCACCCCCATCAGGAGTTCATCCAGCTGGATACGACCAATATCCTCTTCATATGCGGGGGCGCGTTCGACGGGCTCGACAAGATAATAGAGAACCGGATCGGCCGCAAGACTCTGGGGTTTGGGGCCGAGGTAAAGCCGAAGGTTGACCGGAACATCGGCGACACTCTTCGTCAGGTGATGCCGGAGGATCTTCTGAAATTCGGCCTGATCCCTGAGTTCATCGGCAGGCTTCCTGTGGTTGTTCCCCTCGACGCATTGGATGAAGAGTCGTTGGTCCGAATACTGACTGAGCCCAGGAATGCCCTGGTGAAGCAGTACAGGAAGCTCTTTGAGCTGGATGGCGTTGAGCTTGAGTTTACCGATGACTCGCTCCAGTCCGTGGCTCGGAAGGCTATGGAGAGGAATACGGGTGCCAGAGGGTTGAGGTCGATCATGGAGCATATCATGCTCGACATAATGTACGACATACCCACTCGCACCGACGTCAAGAAGGTCGTTATCACCAAGGAGACTGTAGCTGACGACGGTCAGCCCACCATGGTGTTAAGCGAGAAGAAGCCAGTCCGCAAGAAGGAAGAGACTGCGTAGGGCTTGAAAACCCGCAGGGCATGTCAGAGCTTGCGGAAATCCATATGGCATCCTGATATCCCGGCGTGACGCACTGCGTTCGCCGGGATAGTTGTTCTTTCGGCGGGCATGCTACATCGTGGACAGGAGGGATGTGGCATGAGCAACGTCGGCGTGATTGGTTTGATCAACCTCTTCTTCGGCATTGTCATCGGTCTTTACTTCTGGAACCTGCTCAAGGCCCAGCAGGGATCGAAAACTGCAGTGGACCGTGATTCCCGCCGCGAAATGGAGAAGCTGAGGGAGATGCGCAGCCTCAGCCTGACCAGGCCCCTTACGGAATTGACCAGACCCGCACGGTTTGAGGACGTAGTAGGGCAGAAGGATGCCCTTCTTGCTTTGAAGGCGGCGCTTTGCGGGCCCAACCCCCAACATGTGATCCTCTACGGGCCGCCGGGAGTGGGAAAGACGGCTGCTGCTCGCGTTGTGCTTGAGGAGGCGAAGAAGAGCCCGCTTTCGCCCTTCAGAGCGGATGCCGTGTTCATCGAGATTGATGCGAACACCGCCCGTTTCGACGACCGCGGAATCGCCGATCCACTTATCGGATCGGTTCATGATCCTATCTACCAGGGTGCAGGTCCCTTAGGTGTTGCAGGCATACCTCAGCCCAAACCGGGAGCCGTTACAAAGGCCCATGGCGGCGTGCTCTTCATAGACGAGATCGGCGAACTCCACTCCATCCAAATGAACAAGCTGCTCAAGGTATTAGAGGACAGAAAGGTCTTCCTGGAGTCGGCTTATTACAGCGCTGACGACCGCAACATTCCCCTGTACATCCATGACATTTTCAAGAACGGACTCCCCGCCGACTTCCGGCTTGTGGGGGCCACCACTCGTCCTGCCCAGGACATTCCCCCGGCCATAAGGTCGAGATGCTTGGAGGTATATTTTCGGGCCCTTACGCCCGATGAAGTTGGCATCATAGCCACACAGGCCGCCGATAAGATCAAAATGCGCGTGGAAGATGGTGTTATCGACATCGTGAGAAAGTACGCGCAAAACGGAAGAGACGCGGTGAACATGGTGCAGCTTGCTGCGGGTGTTGCAATAACTGACGGGCGGCAGATGGTGATGAGGTCGGACATGGAATGGGTGGTAGAAAGCGGGCAGTACTCTCCTAGGCCGGAGAAGAAGGTACCGGATGTTCCTGAAGTTGGGGTCGTGAACGGGCTCGCCGTTTGGGGTCCGGGGATGGGGTCGGTGATCCAGATCGAGGCCTCAGCTACGCCCGGCGAACCGGGGTCGGGCACCTTCATCGTAACCGGGATCGTTGAAGAAGAGGAACAGGGAGATGGATCAAAGATACTCCGCAGGCGCAGCATGGCGCGGAGCTCAGTGGACAACGTGTCGACCGTTCTGCGCAACAGTTATTCTTTGCAGATATCTGATTACCACATACACGTAAACTTCCCCGGAGGGGCTCCAGTAGATGGACCTTCAGCTGGAATCGCTATGGCCGTCGCCGTATTGTCGGCCGTGAGGCAGATTCCCATTGACAACAGAGTGGCAATGACAGGTGAGCTAACGGTGCATGGAAAGGTGAGCCCAGTAGGGGGCATCGTTGCCAAGGTAGAGGCCGCCGCAAGTGCCGGCGCCACCCGCGTGATCATCCCGGCGGAAAACTGGAACGACAGGTTCACTGAACGAACGGACATTCAGGTGATCGCAGCTAAGGATATCGACGAAGTCCTGAAGACTGCGACAGTGTTCAGGACAGTTGAAGCAGAGTCGCAAACTTCCCGTGCCACCTGGCCCGAGGTTGCCGCCGCGGCGAGTTGCCACAGGGGAGAGGTGCCGGGAGGAGCAGGTCCAGTGCCAGCAGGGAGCGTGCAGATCACTGGGTGAGTGATAATTGGCGGTTCAGCCTTCATTCATTTCTGTTGGGTCACCCGGTTAAGTAGTTGGCCTTCATCGCCGAATCCCCATCCCGAACTCCCATAGTCGCATTCACATGCGCACTCAAATGCTTGAAATCCCCGTCAAACTAGGTGGCACAGGGTTCGAAGCCGTTGGCGACTGTCCGCTTCAGACGGAACGCATCGCCTCTGACCGATGCGTACCCTGCCCAGCTGAGTCTCGTTCTTCTCGAATTCCGTGCATATCTTGCTGAAAAGGTCTGCTTTTTGCTTGCCCAGCTCTGCCACGTATTGCATTTACCGTGCTGCTTTTCTTGAAGGAAAGCAAAGAGGCAAGGAGAATAGGTAGAATGCATGTAGGAGGTGCTTAATCCCTTGGCTAGAGCGGATAAGTTATCACATAAAGACACAAAAACATCTGCACAGACGTTGCCACTGCTTCCCCTCAGAGGAGTTGTGGTATTTCCACACACCACCCTTCCACTTGAGGTTGGAAGGGACAAGTCTGTGGTTGCCTTGGAAGAGGCAATGTCTTGCGGAAAGCTCATCGTCCTTGCCGCTCAGAAGGTCGCTAAGGTAAATGAGCCATCTCCCGACGACATCTACACCGTAGGCACAGTGTCAGCGATAAAGCAGCTAGTCAGGTTGCCAGATGGCACAATACGAGTTGTTGTGGAAGGCGTCGAGCGGGCCGTTATCTTGGAATATGTACATTCCGACCCATGCTACGTGGTCAAGGTTGAGCCTATGCCAACTGTGGAAGTACACGACCCTGAACTGGAGGCTCTTGCACGTAACGCGTTGCGTGAATTTGAGCAATTCGTCAAACTTTCAAAGAAGATTCCAGTGGAGATACTCTTAGCTATAGCAGGATCAAACCAACCTGGCAAGCTTGCAGACGATATAGCGGCTAACATGCCGCTGAAGATCGAGGATAAGCAGGAGATTCTTTCGTGCTTTGATGCGCGCACAAGGCTTGAGAGGCTATCAGTGATTCTCAGGCGCGAGCTTGAGATTCTCGAGCTCGAGCGGAAGATACACATGCGAGTCAGGAAGCAGATGGAGAAAACTCAAGAAGAGTATTACCTTCGTGAGCAAATGCGTGCAATAAAGAAAGAGCTGGGCGACCGTGATGACTTCAGCTCTGAAGCAGAAGAGTTCAAGCAGAAGATTGAGGAGGCCAATCTCCCCCAGGATGTGCTTGACAAGGCAGTCCGCGAACTCGACAAGCTGGAAAGCATGCCGCCAATGGCAGCCGAGTCCGTCGTCGTCCGTAATTACCTCGATTGGCTTCTCGCTATTCCTTGGGGCGTGATGACAGAGGACAGGCTGGATATCGAGCGCGCCGAGGAAATCCTCGATGAGGATCACTGGGGCCTCGAGAAGGTCAAAGAGAGGATTTTGGAGTTCTTGGCAGTCCGGCAGCTCTCAGATGAGCTGCGAGGACCGATCCTTTGCCTGGTGGGCCCGCCTGGAGTAGGCAAGACTTCATTAGGCAAATCTGTTGCCAGGGCCCTCAATCGCAACTTCGTCAGGTTTTCACTTGGCGGAGTAAGGGATGAGGCAGAAATTCGCGGTCACAGGCGCACCTATGTAGGGGCAATGCCAGGGAAAGTGGTTCAGCTGTTGAGGCAGGCTGGCAGCATGAACCCGGTGATTCTCCTGGATGAGATTGACAAGATGTCGGCTGATTTCCGGGGAGACCCGTCCTCGGCGTTGCTGGAAGTGCTCGATCCTGAGCAGAACTGCGAGTTTGGAGATCACTACATGGAGGTCACTATCGACCTTTCCAATGTCATGTTTATAACAACAGCCAACAACTTGTATTCCATCCCCCGACCTCTGCAAGACAGGATGGAGATCATAAGGCTTCCGGGATATACGGAAGAGGACAAGCTGCAGATCGCAAGGCACTTCCTTGTCAGCAAGCAGCTGGCTGAGAATGGACTATTGGAAGAAAACGTTGTGGTAGAGGGAGATGCGGTTCGCGAGATCATCCGCTGCTACACCCGGGAATCTGGCGTGCGCAACCTCGAACGTCAGATAGGTTCGATTTTCCGGAAGATTGCAAGAGAAGTAGTGGGCGGCAGCAAAGGACCGTTTGTGGTGAACCAGGCAGATCTCCAGGAGTATCTTGGAGTGCCCCAGTATAGATATGGCGTCGCTGACCTTGACAGCAAGGTTGGCGTAGCGGTGGGTGTCGCTTGGACCGAGACAGGCGGTGACACGCTCGACATTGAAGTATCGGCGATGAGCGGAAGCGGTAAGCTGATTCTCACGGGTAAGCTTGGCGATGTGATGCGCGAGTCGGCCCAGGCCGGGTATACGTATGTCAGGTCGCGAGCGCTCGAGCTTGGCATCTCTGAGGACTTCTACGAGAAGATGGACGTTCACATCCATGTTCCGGAAGGCGCGACCCCCAAAGATGGGCCGTCTGCAGGGATTACTATGGCTACAGCTCTGGCGTCGGCGCTTTCGGGCACGCCCGTTAGGAATGATCTGGCGATGACGGGCGAGATCACACTTCGAGGAAGAGTATTGCCGGTGGGCGGGATCAAGGAGAAGGCCCTTGCTGCTCACAGGGCGGGGATACGTACGATGATAATCCCGGACGAAAACAACAAGGATCTCGAGGAACTGCCGGAAAATGTTGCGTGCGACATGACATTCGTCGAAGTATCCCACATGGATGAAGTACTGGCCATGGCACTTCTTCCGAGCGAAGCTGATGAAGAGGAGCGTCTTGACGCATGCAGTTCTCAACAGAGTGAATCTGCAGACGAAAGTGGCGGAGTGGTGAAAGGTCTCCCGCTCCCTGGCACTGTCCCTAACAGGCCTCAGCCTCCGGCTCTATGCTGAGTAGCTAAGGCCATAACCTCTAAGGCAATCGATAATGACCATGTGAGTTCTTGAAGGGCGCCCCGACGGGGCGCCCTCTAAGTATTTTGGGCTCTTTTGGCACGTTGCTGTAAGTCATGGCAGGAGTTGATGCCTTGGAGGTCGAATATTCAGGGGGTGAATATTCATCTCTGCATAAACTACCCTTGGGGAAATCCACGGCGGCCTGCAAAACCCATGTTCCGCGCGGCGATGTGTTTGTGGCCTCGTTGAGGTCTGAGGCTTGGGGTTCGTGGATGGCTTGGTGGGTAGAATACTAGAGCAACAATCTTCCCCATGCAGGTGGGAATGTGCCTGGAAAGGACGGGATGTGTAAGACATGGGCAAAACAAGAGTAATTATCATGGGCGCTGCGGGGCGCGACTTCCACAACTTCAATGTCTACTTCCGCGACAATGAAAGGTACGATGTTGTAGCTTTCACGGCCACGCAGATTCCGGATATCGCTGGGAGAGTGTACCCTGCTGTGCTGGCGGGAAAGCTTTATCCCAACGGGATTCCGATCTATCCCGAGGATGAGCTTGAGGAGCTAATCAGGAAGCACGGCGTCGACCAGGCAATTTTTGCCTACAGCGACCTTTCGCATGTTGACATAATGCACAAAGCTTCTGCTGTAATGGCCGCAGGCGCAGATTTCCGCCTGATGGGGCCGAAGACTACCATGCTTGAGTCAAAAGTCCCTATTGTAGCAATTGTTGCGGTGCGCACTGGGGTCGGCAAGAGCCAGACAACTCGCTACGTGAGCCAGGCTCTGATCGATGCGGGTTTGAAGGTAGTGGCGATCAGGCATCCGATGCCCTATGGCGACCTTGCCAAACAGGCAGTCCAGCGTTTTGCTACATACGAAGACCTTGATATCCACAAGTGCACCATTGAGGAGCGCGAGGAGTACGAGCCCCACATCGATAAGGGCATAATCGTTTATGCCGGCGTCGATTACGGCAAGATCCTGGAAGAGGCCGAGAAAGAGGCTGATGTCATCCTTTGGGACGGCGGCAACAACGACTTCTCTTTCTACAAGCCCGACCTCACCATCACACTGGTCGACCCGCACAGGGCTGGGCACGAGGTTCTGTACCATCCCGGCGAAACCAATGTACGCCTTGCCGATGTGGTGATCATAAACAAGGTAGACACTGCGAAGCCCGACGACATCGAGACGGTTCGCAAGAATGTGAAACGTGTCAATCCGCGCGCACAGATAGTAGATGCGGCTTCGCCTGTGACCGTAGAAGACCCAGAGAAGATCCGCGGGAAGCGCGTTTTGGTAGTGGAGGATGGACCCACGCTTACCCATGGAGGAATGGGTTTCGGTGCAGGAGTCGTTGCTGCCCGTCAGTTTGGAGCGAAGGAACTTGTGGAACCGAGGCCATTCGCTGTAGGCAGCCTCGTCGATACGCTGGAAACGTTCTGTCACCGTGAGCCGTTGCTTCCTGCAATGGGATACAGCGAGAAGCAGATACGCGAGCTTGAGACGACCATAGACAAATCTGACGCCGAAGTCGTTGTAATCGGGACGCCGATCGATCTACGCAGAGTTCTTGAGATAAACAAGCCCGCTGTGAGAGTAAGATACGAGCTCAAACAGGAGTCCGGACCCGATCTTGTGGATATTGTGCGGGCGAAGTTCGTCAAGAAGTAGAACGGTTGGGCATGGCTTCTGATTAGAAGTGTTATCTACTTTCTCTGATCCGTGCAGGGGCATGGAAGTAGACAGACAGAATCTCACATAGTTTACAGATTAGGCCTAAACTGGTATACTCCTGATCAGAATCGATTTTGATCAGGAGGGATTGGCATGAGTCGATGCGCTTACGTCGCCGCCAGGCACAAAGCTTTCCCATGCATGCTGGCATTCGCTATGGCGGCGGCGTTCTTTTCTTGTTGCCCATCGCAGTCAGCGGTCGCGGCTTCAGGAAGCACGTCCCTTGTGTTCAAATGCACTCTGGATTCGGAGACTCAGCCCAGGATGATTGCTACATTGTCTCATACGGCCGGTCGGTTCTCCTCGACACTCAAGTCTTCCACCGAGGCGACACATGAGTTCAGGCTGCAGGCCAAATTCGCTGAGGAGCTCTCGCTTCTCAAATACTCTGCGGCACTGGGCATATCAGGGCTTCTTGCGGCACCTGGCGATGCTTCCCGCTGGCGCCAGCTCTCTTCTACGGTCGGCGTTGTTGTCGACAGGAAGGCCAACCCATGGCGGCCCGAGGGGAAGCTTGCTGTTACTGTAAGGGAATATCCCCTCAACGCCAGCAGGGATTATAGCGAAGGCATGGTTACTGTGAAGGCGGGTCGCAGCCTTTCGCAGGCCCCTGGGGCCACCGTTAAGCTGGAAGCGATCGCGGGCCGCAAGGAGATGCCACTCAACCCCAAGTGGACTGCGGGCTATTTGGAGTCATCTCTAACCGTGCAGTTGCCGTTGGGCTCGCACGCTCGAGGCACAGCCAACGTATCTGCCAGGCGCAGGGCTTACCCGGAAGCTGAGCACAAGTCGTACTCCCGCGCTGCGTGCAAGCTCACAGGAGAGTGGACGCCTTCCAAGGTTCATTCGATTGACTGTAGTCTGACAGCGGCGGCGACGGTGAGAGAGAATGATAGGTCTAAGGATAAGAATGAGGCCACGACAAGCGCCAAATGGACGTTCAAACCCTCGCAAGACTGGAGTGCAAACATCAAGGCGTCCCTTGTGTCTGCGCGCCAGCCCAATCAGGCAGATGCCGGGAGGGCGGTGCGGGGAAGTGGCGGGTTAACTCTCACATGGAAGCCTGCGGAAAGCCTGAGGTTGACGGCTGCCGGCGATGTGTCGTATGGCAGTACCATTGCCGATGATGAAGATGATGACGATGTGAATGTAGAAGAGAGGGCAGGAGACAGCAAAGTCAGAACAGGTTTCGTGCTTGGAGCGAGTTTGGGACTTTCGAGCCGAGTCACGCTCGATGGAAAAGTCAGTCTGAAGCGCGAGAGTCAGCAGGCAACTGACGTATGGGAGCATGGCAAGTGGGTGCACACAGGAGAGATTCAGGTGTCCATGAAATTCTGAGGCTATTGCCTACGTGCTGGGTTAAGTGTAAGATACTATAGTGAGCATCTGTTGCGATCAGACAGTTAGTCGCAGGGCTGCGATAAGGCTTAAGGGAGGAGATCGCTTGAAAAAATATACAGTGGATCAGCTGCGTAACCTTGCCGTTGTGTCACATGGCGGCGCTGGCAAGACTACTCTTGCCGAGGCTATGCTCTACTTGAGCGGTGGTGTGGATAGGCTTGGCAAGGTGGATGATGGCACTTCGACGATGGACTACGATCCAGACGAGGTCAAGCGGAAAAGCTCCATTAACGCCTCGGTAGCCCCTGTGGAGTGGAATAATCATAAGATCAACTTTATTGACACTCCCGGCTACTCTGATTTCGTCGGCGATGTTGTGGGCGCATTGCGCGTAGCCGACTCCGTGATGGTGCTAGTAGATGCAGTCTCCGGAGTCGAAGTTGGCACGGAGCTCATGTGGAGACGCATCGAGGAATACGACCTTCCCCGCATGCTGGTTGTAAACCGCATGGACCGCGAGAACGCCAACTTCTTCAAGGCAGTCGAGTCTCTCACAGAGTTTTTTGGCAATAGGGTCGCTGTTGCTCAGATTCCTGTTGGGGAAGGCGACAAGTTCCGCGGGGTTATAGATCTTTCAAGCATGAAGGCCTACATGTGGGATGATGCCTCCGGAAAGAATTACAGCGAGGTCGAAATCCCTGCCGACCTTCTTGAGACGGCTGAGGAGTATCGCGAGAAACTCGTGGAGTTTGCTGCAGAAAGCGATGAGGAGCTACTTAACAAGTATTTTGAGGGCGAAACGCTGACGCAGAAGGATATTGAGGCAGGGCTCGAAAAGGCGTTGCTGTCCCGTTCGGTTTATCCTGTATTTTGCGCATCCGGATTGAAGCTCACAGGGATTCAGCCATTGATGGATGCGATAGTTTCGCTGTGTCCGTCGCCTGTTTCGGTTGGGGCGGTAAAGGGTACAGCGCCTGGTTCTGAAGACGTTGTGGAGCGCAAGCCTGAGGAGACGGAGCCCCTCTCCGCGCTCGTCTTCAAAACAATGGCCGACCCTTACGTCGGCAAGATTACCATGTTCCGTGTATATTCAGGTATTGTGAAGTCGGATTCGCAGGTGTATAACGCCAGCCGCGACAGGACGGAGCGGTTCGGCCAGATATTTATGACCAAGGGAAAACAGCAAGTTCCCGTCTCCGAAGTGGGCCCTGGCGATATTGCCGGCGTGGCGAAGCTTGCCGAGACGACTACCGGGGATACGCTGGCAGACAAGGACAATCCGATGATACTGCCGCGGATCGACTTCCCCAGTTCCGTACTGTCTATGGCTGTAAGACCGAAGAGCAAGGGCGATGAGGACAAGATAGGCCAGGGCCTGACTAGGCTCATGGAGGAAGATCCCACGCTCAAGTTTGACAAGGACGCGGAGTCGTCGGAGCTTGTCGTTTCGGGAATGGGCGAAGTGCACCTCGACATAATGGCCGACAGGCTGAAGAGGAAATTTGGCGTAGAGGTAGTGCTCGAGGAGCCCAAGATACCCTACAGAGAAACCATCAAGAACACCGTTAATGTTGAGGGCAGGCACAAGAAGCAGACAGGTGGACGGGGCCAGTTCGGACACGTATGGATTGAGATGTCGCCCCTGCCGTCCGGAACAGGGTTTGAATTCGAGGACAAAGTCTTTGGAGGCGCAGTGCCGCGCCAGTTCATCCCTGCCGTGGAGAAGGGCTTGAGAGAAGCTCTCCCAGCCGGAGGCGTATTGGCCGGATTCCCGTTGGTTGACCTCAAGTGCTCGCTCTACGATGGTTCGAGCCACCCTGTGGACTCGTCTGAAATGGCGTTTAAGATCGCGGCTCAGTTGGCGCTCAAGAAGGGCTGCACAGAGGCTACGCCGATACTCCTTGAACCCATACTCAAGGTGGATGTTACTGTGCCTGAGGAGTTCATGGGAGACGTCATGGGCGACTTCAACAAGAAGCGCGGCCGAATATTGGGTATGGAGCCGGAGGGCAGATACCAGATAGTCAGGGCGCTTGTGCCAATGTCTGAGATGGCCAAGTACTCCATAGATCTGAGGGCCATGACGGGGGGCCGCGGCATGTTCACCACGGAATTTTCCCATTATGAGGAGGTTCCAGGGAGCATAGCAACGAAGATCATCGAAGAGGCTAACAAGGAGAAGGAAGCGCAATAGGCTCTTGCCCGTGTGGCAGAGTGTGCGTATGATATAGTTGAAATCCACAATTGCATACGCGATGAAGGGGAGGAGTAGCGGGGTTAAGCCGCAAGAGAGGGATGTCCACCGGGTGGAAGGCATCCTGGCCTCTATCCACGCGAAGGTCGCCCCCGAGCAGCCGGTGCCAAATGGCCTTGCCCCAGCCCAGAGCGGGCGGGCCAGAGTAGAGCCAGCCGGGATAGCCCGTTACAGCTTGTGGAGATCAGTGCGGGCCGTGTTGTGTCGAGGCTTGCTCTGAACAAAGGTGGTACCGCGAAGGAACGCCTCCTTCGCCCTTTGATGGGCGGGGAGGCGTCTGTTTTTGGAAGGACAGATTCATAGATGATCTGCCGGACATGTCTTGTTACGTCTGCAGAGATGCCGGCAGCTATGGGAGGCAAGCGATTCATGGCTAAGACGGACATATCGACAACGTATAGTCCCAAGGAGATTGAAGAGTCAACTTACCAGTTCTGGCTCGACCGAGGCTATTTCCACGCAGAGCCTGACCCGGATCTGGAAAGGGAGCATTTTACGATCCTCATGCCCCCGCCCAACATCACAGGAACGCTTCACATAGGGCATGCTCTCGATTTTACGATCCAGGATATTCTCATCAGGTGGAAGCGGATGCAGGGTGCCAATGTCTGCTGGATACCTGGCACAGACCATGCGAGCATCGCCACTGAGGCGAAGGTCGTAGCGAGCCTGGCTACGGAGGGCATCTCCAAGGCTGATGTCGGCCGCGAGCGTTTCCTGGAGATCGCGTGGGAGTGGAAGGAGAAGTACGGCGGGGAAATCGTGGAGCAGCAGAAGAAACTGGGGGCATCGTGCGACTGGGAGAGGAAGCGCTTCACTATGGACCCGGTATGTTCCAAGGCAGTGCGTGAGGTATTCGTAAGGCTTTTTGAGAAGGGTCTCATCTACCGGGGTGACCGAATGGTCAATTGGTGCCCCAACTGCGGAACCTCCCTGTCAGATGTGGAAGTGGAACATGAGGACCTGGAGTCAGCCCTGTGGCATCTCAGGTATCCGCTGACGGATGGGAGCGGCCATGTAGTGGTTGCTACAACCCGTCCAGAGACGATGCTGGGCGATACGGGGGTGGCTGTGAACCCCAAGGACCCAAGATACTCGGAGCTTGTGGGCAAGACAGTAATACTCCCCATTATGGACCGGGAGATCCCTATCGTGGCAGATGATCACGTGGATCCCAAGTTTGGCACCGGAGCCGTCAAGATCACTCCTGCGCACGATCCTGACGACTTCGAGATCGGCGAGAGACACGGGCTGCCTCTAGTAACGGTCATAGGCCCAGACGGCATCATGACGGAAGAGGCGGGGAAATTCGCAGGCATGACTCGGGAGGAGTGCAGGTCGGCAGTGGTGGAAGAACTGAAGACCGAGGGATTTCTGGAGGAAATCGAGACCTACGAGCATGCTGTGGGCCATTGCCAGCGATGCGGCACTACCGTGGAGCCTATGGTGTCGAGACAGTGGTTTGTGAAGATGAAGCCCTTGGCCGAACCGGCGATTAGAGCAGTGAAGGACGGAAGCGTTAGGTTCGTGCCTGAAAGGTTCACCAAAACATACCTTAACTGGATGGAGAATGTGCGCGATTGGTGCATCTCCCGACAGCTTTGGTGGGGACACCGCATACCTGTCTGGTATTGTGAAGGCTGTGACCACATGTTTGCGTCTCGTGAAGATGCCGCCCAATGTCCGCAATGCGGAGGCCCTGTAAGGCAAGATCCGGATGTGCTCGACACCTGGTTCAGCTCGGCGCTGTGGTCCTTTTCCACCATGGGGTGGCCTGAGGAGACTCTGGAACTGAAGCACTGGCATCCAACGTCAGTGCTAGTGACAGGTTACGATATCATCTTCTTCTGGGTTGCCAGGATGATCTTCATGAGCCTGGAATTCATGGGCGAGAAACCATTCTCCGATGTGCTGTTGCACGGGCTGATAAGAAACCCGGATGGCTCCAAGATGAGCCGGTCGAAGGGGACGGGCGTCAACCCGCTTCAGATTATCGATGAGTATGGGGCTGACACGCTCAGGTTCACCCTAATCACAGGAAACACTCCCGGAAACGACATCAGATGGCGCCCCGAAAAAGTGGAGGCATCGCGAAACTTCTGCAACAAGATCTGGAATGCCAGCAGGTTCGTGATGATGAATCTGGAAGATTTCGCGGCGCCGCAGGGAGGAGACGAACCGGAGGATCTGGAGTTTGACCTTGCAGATAGATGGATCATGTCGCGCCTGAACAGGGTGGCTGCCGAGATCACGGAGCTGCTGGGAAGGTACGACATGGGTGAGGCGGCACGAACCATATACGAGTTTGTGTGGGGCGAGTATTGCGACTGGTACATTGAGCTAGCCAAGCGCCGCCTGTACAGCGACGATGATCCGGCCGGCAGGCGCACAGCGCAGTACGTCTTATGGAAGGTGCTTGACGGTTCGCTCAAGCTCTTGCATCCTTTCATGCCGTTTATTACTGAAGGCATTTGGCAGCACTTGCCGGGCTCAGAAGAGAGCATCATGATCGAGGCTTGGCCCACAATGGATGAAGCCTGGGTTGATGCCGAGGCCGAAGCCCATATGACCACTTTGATGGAGACTGTGAGAGCGATCAGGAACATCAGGGCTGAGTTCAACGTGGCGCCGGGCAAGAAAGTTGACGCCATATTCCAAGCAGAGGGTGAGGCCTTCGATATCCTCAGCGGCAACATCGACATGGTTGTGCATCTCGCCGGCCTTGCCGGAGCAAGTGTTGAGCAGGTCTTTCAGAGCAAGCCGGAGAAGGCTGCTGCAGCCGTCGTACCGGGTATCGAAGTCTATCTTCCACTTGCTGGTATGGTAGATATTGACAAAGAGACGGAGAGATTGCGCCGCGAGGAGGAGAACCTTCTGCGAGAGGTGAAAATGGCCCGTGGCAAGCTGTCGAATGAAGGCTTCGTAACGAAAGCGCCTGCCCATGTAGTGCAGAAACAACGCGACAGGCTCAGTGAATACGAGGAGAAGCTCGCAAAGATCAGAACGAGAATAGCGCAGCTAGAGGGATAAGTGATGATATCTGATTCCATGGATGGAAACATTGGGTCCGGGCCTCGAACTGGAGATAGTGCTCGTACGGAGCGCCGGGCCCGTCCCCCCTCAGGGGGCATCGCTGAGATGCTGAGGCGTGTGAACGAGGCTCTCGTCTGCATGTACGGGGCGAAACAACTGACGCCTAACTGGGATCCAGTTGGCGAGATGATCCACATCATACTGACGCAGAATACCTCGGACGTGAACTCCGATCGAACCTACGCCGCATTGCGACACGCCTATGCCTCATGGGAGGATGTGGCCGCCGCGTCTCCGTCAGAGATTGCGGATTTGATCCGAATTGGAGGGCTTGCGGATATCAAAGCCGGACGCATAGTTGACGTGCTGGCGAGGCTGGAGGCCGACTATGGCCATATCAGCTTGGAGGCACTCTGTGACATGAATGATGATGAAGCTTTCGACTACCTCACATCACTGCCTGGCGTTGGCCCGAAAACCGCCGCGTGTGTGCTTCTGTTCGCCATGGGCAGGCCTGTTTTTCCAGTAGATACCCATGTACACAGGGTTGCGAATCGCATTGGCCTTGTCGATACGAAACAGCCTGCGGCTACCCAGGCAGAATTGGCTCCTGCTGTGCCGGATGATATCGTCTACCAGCTGCACATGAACATGGTGGAGCATGGTCGGCTAACCTGTCGCGCTCTTCGCCCGGAATGCGAGTGCTGCGCCCTCAGTGGCGGTTGCGCATGGGCCAAAACGCGAGCGGTCGGGGAGGATGCGACGAAGAGCTGCGCATCTGAACTGTCTGGAGCATGCTATGTGGCTGAAGGCCACGAGCAGGCTTGATCAAGCTGTTTGGACTGGGCGACGGCTTCCCGAGGAGCAAATTTGTCCAATGAATGCGAGGCGCAGTTGATGAAGTACGACGCAGCAGTCGGTTACTTGAGCTCTCTTACAAGGTTCGGAATGAAGCCAGGACTCGAGCGGACTGAGGCTTTGCTTAAGGCGATGGGAAACCCGGAGCACAGGATGGCCCATATTCACATAGCCGGGACTAATGGCAAGGGCTCTGTAGCATCCATGCTTGAATCGACGCTCAGAGAGGCTGGGCATACGACCGGGCTGTTCACATCACCACATCTTCGGCAGTATACCGAGCGAATCAGGGTGTGTGGCGACGAAATCCCTGAGCGGCAGTTCGCCGAGTTGATTGCGGAGATGGTGCCCGATATAGAGAGGCTCAGCGAGGATGATGCCATAGGGACGCCCACGGAATTCGAGGTGCTCACCGCCGCCTGTTTCCTTTGGTTCATGCGCTCAGGTGTCGATGTGGCAGTTGTCGAGACGGGCCTTGGGGGCACCTACGACTCGACCAATGTAGTGCGTCCAAAAGTGAGTGTCATCACTCACATAGCCATGGACCATATGGATAGGCTGGGCAACACTCTTGCTGAGGTCGCAGCCAACAAGGCTGGGATCATAAAGCGCGGAGCGCCGGTGGTGACAGCGCCCCAGGATCCGGAGGCAATGTCAGTTGTGATGGCCAAAGCGAGAGATGAGGGAACCCTGGTTGCGGCTGTTGGTGCAGATGTTCCCTATGAGCTGGTATCCGTGGACCTTTCCGGAACGACCGTGGAAGTGGATGCGCCGACACTCGGCCGAATTCGCCTGCACACACCCTTAGTCGGGCGTCATCAGGCGATGAATTGTGCAACCGCAGTGGCTGCTATTGACGCCCTGGCAGGGGCAAGAGGGATATCGCTTCCCCTTTCTGCGATATGCAGCGGGATGGAAAAGGCACGCCATCCTGGACGGTTCGAAGTCGTACAGCAGCTGCCGTACACCGTGATTCTGGATGGGGCTCATAACCCGGACGGAGCGGCCAGTCTGGGCACAACTCTCCATGATGTGGCGTGCGGGCTCAGGCCCAGGGTAATGGTGTTCGGTGCATCTCGCGACAAGCCCGTTGGCGAAATGCTCCGATGGATCGCGCCAGAGGTTGACGTCATTGTCGCCACAGCCGCGAGCAGCACCAGAATGGGAACGTGCGATCCCCACGAAGTGGCCGGCATTGCCAGGGAGATGGGAATGGAGGCTCACGTAGTTATGCCTGCCCTCCGGGCCGTAGAGGCCGGGAGGGAAATCGCGCGCAAGATAGATGCCAAGTTGTTGCTAGTGGCAGGGTCGTTGTACCTTGTGGGCGAAGTCAGAGGGATATGGAGGGGCTAAGCTTGACGCATGACTTCTCAGAAATGGAACTGTTCCGAAAGGCCCGAGTCACCGTGCTTGTGGGGGCGTTTGGATCTGGAAAGACAGAGCTTGCGATCAACTTTGCCATGCGCATGAACGACGCGGGACGTGAGGTGGCATTAGTCGATATCGATATCCTAAAACCCATGTTTCGCTCCCGGGACAAGCGTCGCCACCTGTCGGAGAAGGGAATCCGTGTCGTGTCGAGTGTGGCTGATTACGAAGATGCAGACATTCCGGCGCTTTCCCCTGCAATCTACGGAGTCATCGAGGACGAATCCTTGGATGTTGTGATCGATGTGGGAGGCGACGATGATGGCGCCCGAATACTTGGAAGGTTCCGCAATGTGCTTGAGAGGGCCGGATACGAGATGCTGTATGTCGTCAATACTCGCAGGCCTTTTTCATCGACGCCCGAGGACATAGCCAACATGGTCCTTGCAGTTGAGGAGGCATCGAGACTAAAATGCACGGCTTTGGTGTCAAACACCAATCTGGGCTCTGAGAGTTCTGTCGAATTGGCGAAAGAGGGACTTGATATTACGCAGCAAGCTGCAGAAACCTTGAGAATACCGGTAAGATTTGCAGTGATTGAGAAGGGAGTGGCCGATTCCTCCAGAGCTGATTTAGTCAATATGCTGCGCACTTATGGTGTGCCCGCGCTCGAAATGGAACGAACCATTTTGCCTCCGTGGGAAGGAATTGCACAGTCATGAGTGGTATTACACAAGAATAGAAGTATCTACTGAGGCGGGGTCATGCCCCGTACCGGATGAATCGAGCAAAGGAAGGGATCTTACATGCCGGCGAAGCGATCGTCCTCAGGCAGCGCTCTCTCATGGATCTTTGCAGTGATCCTGATAAGCGTGGCCGCGGTCGGGGTTGGCTGGCTCATCGGGCAGCAAGTGCTGGGCTGGATTAATCCGAACCGAAGCTCAGTATCTGAGCAGGGCTCAGAAGATACTGGTGGTTACAGCTATTATCCCTGGAGCAGCTCGAATGGATCAAGCAGTGAGACGCAGCAGTCGCCGACAACAACTACTCCCGACATTAATCTGCCCGTAAGCACTCTGCCCGGAAGTAGCACGGCCGAGGCCCCAACGTACGGAGTGGACAGTCCGTCTATGTCGAGTTCTTCCACTGATGGAGTTGGCACGACACAGGGTGTAGTCTCCGGTTCCGCTGCCAAGCAGTTTTACCGCGTGCGAGTGGGATCTTTCGGCACCAGAGAGGCCGCAATGGCTGCCGCCAGCGAGCTGGAAGTCCAGGGCTACCCGATCTTCGTTACCGGTGGCGGACCATGGTCTGTTCAGGTTGGAGCATTCGCACTCAGAGAGAATGCGATAGCACTAGGCGATACCCTTGCTAATCAGGGTTATGACGTTACCATAGTTGAATAGGGGTAAGGGGTGATCGAGCAGGGCCTTGTTCTGCATCGTGTCTGGATTAGCGTATTTTCGGCCCGGGTGTAGCAGGTGAGTGGCGAGTTCAACCCTGGATATGCCAATGCTCTCCAGGACGTGCAGGAACGTCCCCGGCTGTCGTGGCACCAGCGCATTCTGATATAGCAGTCGAAGCGGATCGATAAGCAACGGCGATACGGGCCCGGCCGAGGCCCGATAGGCATGGGCCGGGCCAATTGTCTTATGGACGCATGTTCTTACATTGCGTTTAAGTGGAGGGAACGAGGTTTGAAACTTGCAGACATCCGCGATTTGTTAGGGGCGGAGGTTCTTGTGGGAGAGGACAAGCTCTCCACGGTTGAGATTGACATGGCGTGTGGCTCTGACCTTATCAGCGATGTGCTTGCTTTTTGTCACGACAATACTCTCTTGTGCACAGGGCTGGTAACCGCGCAAATTGTTCGGACAGCTGAGATTGCCGGGTTGTCCACCATAATATTTGTGCGAGGGAAGAGGCCCGAGGAAAGCGTGATAGAGATGGGGAGAGCCGCCGGGATTCCCATGCTGGCAACCGATCTGCCTCTGTTTGAAACTTGCGGTCTGCTCTTTAGGGCGGGCGTCGGCGGGATTCGTCTTTGTGCCGATGGGAGCAGCCGATCAGGAGAGATCTGACAGTGTACCGCAAGAACGATAATGGACAAGCCATGGATCCTGCGGAAGTTACTCCATGCGGGGCGGCTCGTCCTTCCTCCGAACCCGTGCTTGAGATGAGCTTCGAAGTCGGCCACTACGATTTCGCTGCAGCCGGCGAGGCGGCCAGCAAGATCAAGCAGGTTCTCAGGAAACTGGGGATGGCGCCTGACGTAGTGCGTCGCGCAGCGGTGGCAGCGTACGAAGCTGAAATGAACCTGGTTATCCATTCTGTGGGAGGAAGCATCCTTCTCCATGTCGACACGGAGAAGGTGACACTCGTTTCTTGCGACGAAGGTCCGGGAATGCCAGACATCAGCCTGGCAATGAAGGAAGGCTACTCAACTGCGCCGGATGAGATAAGGGAAATGGGATTCGGGGCTGGAATGGGGCTTCCTAACATGAAGAGGTGTTCCGATTCGTTTTCCATAGAATCCGAGGTGGGACGCGGAACGACTGTAACCGCATCAATCAGGATAGCCTAACCTAATGAAGCAAGCAGCTAGAACCCTGGCCAGTTCGCGTTCCATGGGGAGGTTGAGCTGTGCATGGAGAGCCGGTTTCACTCCGTGAAACTCCTCGAGGAAAAGTGTAAAGGCTGTACCAACTGCATAAAGCGCTGCCCGACTGAGGCCATCAGAGTGCGAGAAGGTAAGGCTGTAATCAACGCTGCCAGGTGCATTGATTGTGGAGAGTGTGTTAGGACCTGCGAGAACCACGCCAAAACCATTATTGCCAATTCTCTTGAGGATCTTCGAGAATATGAGTATACAATTGCCTTGCCTGCGCCTGCCCTCTACTCGCAATTGGAGAGGGCGTCAGGACCGGATGAGATCGTGTGGGCTCTCCAAGAGATAGGCTTTGACGAGGTTTGCGACGTGTCGTTCGGTGCTGATATCATCACCGAGTGCACACGCAGGCACCTCATGTCTTTTCCGAAGCTCCGGCCGGTGATTTCCGGAGCTTGCCCTGCTGTAGTCCGCCTGATCCAGGTCAGATACCCAAACCTCCTTTCCCACGTGGCCAAAGTAGAAAGCCCGATGTATGCAGCGGCTCGGGTAGCCCGGGCTGAAGTATCAAGCAGGCTCGGCATTGCCCACGATCGTATAGGGGTCTTTTTCATCACGCCCTGCGCGGCCAAGGTCACTGCTGTTATCGCCCCTTTGGGCTCAGAGAAGTCATACGTAGATGGCGCGATTTCCATATCTGACATATACGGAGAGCTAATAACCAGAGTCGGGCAGCATGGTGCTGCTCGACCAGTATACAGAGGGTCAAGCTTCGGTTTTGCATGGGCAAACAGCAGCGGAGAACTGAAGGCTTTGGGATTGCAGAACGTGTTGGCTGTGGATGGAATACACAATGTCCTTGATCTGCTTGAAGAGGTAGACAACGGCCGATTGGCCGGGGTCGACTACATCGAGGCTCTCGCGTGTCCTGCAGGATGTGTTGGAGGTCCGGCAACTGTGGAGAACCCCTTTGTGGCCCGGGCCCGCATGATAGAGATCTCAAAGGCCGTTGAAGCCGGTTCGGATTATGCTCTTGCAGAGGCAAAGCAGGTGGTAGACAAGTACGGGGAAGAGTTCTTTGCCCTCCAAGGCGAGCTTGCTGCAGTTGCCGGCCTGGCGATCGATCCTCGCCTTGAGGTTGCCATAGCCAAGATGAGTGAACTGGAACGAGTTTTGGCCCGACTTCCGGGCTTGGATTGCGGGGCCTGCGGTTCGCCTACGTGCCGCGCACACGCGGAGGATGTTGTGTGCGGTCATGCCTCTGAGGTTGACTGCGTGTTCAAGTTGCGGGAGGCCATGGAAGAGGTTGCGGAGGAGCTCCTCAAGTTGGCTAAGACGGACCTTCCGTCGCTGCAAAGGAGGAACGACAAATGACTGTGCAGGAAATCGCCGACATTTTGGGCTTGAGATGCGTCGCAGGAGGCAAATCATTGGAGCGCGAGGTTTCATCGGGTTATGTGTCGGACTTGCTCAGCGATGTGATGGGCAACGCAAGGGATAGTGGCATATGGGTGACCTCACAGGTTCATCAGAATGTTGTGGCAGTTGCGCTGCTTCTTGACCTTGCAGCGGTAGTGATCGCAGGCGGGCTGGAGATGAACGACGATGCGCTTGCCAAGGCAAAAGCGGAGGGAGTGCCGGTTCTGTCAACCAAGATGTCGGCGTTCGAAGCGGTGGGCAGACTGTACGAGTTGGGTGTAAGGGGAGACGTCTAGGCATGGTCCGGGCTTTCGCCGCCGACCTGCACGTCCACACTTACCTGTCGCCGTGCGCGGCTAGGGAGATGAGCCCGCAGGCAATAGTCGGACGGTGTCTCGAATTGGGCCTTGACATCATTGCTCCTGCTGACCATAACTCAGCTGCAAACGTGGAGGCTATGGCACTTGCTGCCAGCGGCACAGGGCTTGTGGTTATCTGCGGCATGGAAGTTTGCACAAAGGAAGAAGTCCATGTAATCACCCTTCTTCCAAACGTTCGTGCCATGGCAGAATGGGAATCGAAGGTAGCGAGATCCAGGGCGCCTGGGGTGAATGCCCCTTCGATTTTCGGAGATCAATGGGCGTTTTCGCCGCAGAGCGGCGACATTGTTCAGGAGACGTCTCTCTTGGCTGCCCCGACATTGCTGTCTCTAGAAGAGATTGTGCAGGGCGTTGGAGCCCTGGGAGGCATCTGCGTGCCGTGCCACGTTGACAGGCGCGCGTTCAGCATCCTGGCACAGCTGGGATTCGTTCCTGAGCATTTGGACATTCCTGCGCTGGAAGTATCCAAGGTCATCTCCCAAGCTGAGGCTAGACGGGCGTTCCCCGCGACATGCGGCCGCACTCTGGTCTCTTTTTCTGATGCCCATTCCCTGAACGAGATTGGGTTGGGCTGTTCTCTTTTTTGGCTCGAAGAGCCGACATTCGATGAGATCGTGCTTGCTCTTCGCGGAGAGGCGGGAAGATACGTTGAGGTGGAGTAGCAGTTTCTATCTGTGGTAAGTCCATCTGCGGGGTAGACTGTACAGAAATGGCGGTGCGGCATGAGGGAGCTTTCAATGCACATACTCGACATAGCACAAAACTCCATAGCTGCTGAGGCGCGGCTTATCCAGATCGACGTAGTCGAGGACGCAGCTAATGAGATGATGACCATTAGCGTAATTGATGACGGGAAAGGAATGTCTGAGGAAGTTGTGCAGATGGTGGCCGATCCCTTTGTCACGTCTCGAACGACGCGCCAGGTCGGGCTGGGGATTCCGCTCCTGACTGCGGCGGCCGAAAGATGCGGCGGAGGGGTGGAAATTATCAGCAAGCAGAATGTGGGCACTACGGTAACCGCACAGTTCCAGCTGTCGCATATAGATCGAGCGCCCCTGGGAAACATGGCAGAAACCCTCCTTGTGTTGGTGGCCTGTAACCCCGACCTGGATTTTGTGTATAATCATGTTCGAGGAGAAAATTCATTTAGATTCGATACCCGAGAGATTCGGTCGGAGTTGGGCAGTATTCCTCTATCACATCCGGAGGTTGTGACGTTCATTCGCGACTTCGTGGCAGAGGGTGAAAGGAGGCTGGGGGCGTGAGGCAATTCGGTATTGTCCAGCGGGTTCGCGGCAAGTTTGCCGAGGTCCTGGTGAGTCGTCCAGCTGCTTGCAAGAGCTGTGGAGCATGCCAACTGATGGATAATCGTCCACACACGGTGACTGTGAGAAACGACGCCGGTGCGGACGTCGGCGACACAGTAGCCCTGGAGCTGCCTGGGAAGGATTTGGTTCGCGCAGTCCTTCTTGCATATGGAGTGCCATTGGTCATGTTCCTGGCCGGGCTGGGCGTGGGGGCGCCCGTGGCTCGGAGCCTCGGATTGGCGGTCAACCCCTCCATTGCATCAGCCATAGGGGGAGTCGCTTTTCTTTCTGCCGGCTACTACGGAGTGCACCTATACGACCGTTCTCTTGGAGCGGAAGCCTTTGCTTCTGTTGCTGTAGCTGTTGTGGATGCGGATAACCTTGAGTGCGCATCTAATGTGGCAGGAGTCGCGCGGGCCCGTGAGGCGAGGGAGACCGAATGAAGCAGGATAAGATACCAGATGTAGTAGTAAGGAGGCTTCCACTGTACCTTAGGGCGGTGGAGGATTTCTACCGCAAGGACCAGGCAATAGTCTCCTCCAGTCAGCTGGGAGAGTGGACAGGCTTTACTCCGGCGCAGGTCAGGAAGGATCTCGCGTTGTTTGGAGAGTTTGGAAAACAAGGCATCGGTTACGATGCGAGGTTCTTGCATAACAAGCTGAGGGAGATTCTTGGGTTGACCAGAGATGTTAGTGTGGGCCTTGTTGGCCTTGGAAATCTGGGCCGCGCCTTGTTGCACCACAATGTCCGCGCCCGCATGGGTACTCCAGGGGTTGAGGGCGATCCAAAGCACTGGGTTCCAGAAACCTTGCGCATTGTCGCAGCCTTTGACGTCGACCCCGAAAAAGTGGGCGTCACGTACGCGCAAGTTCCCGTCTATCACGTAGACCAGCTTTTGGGCAAGTCTGCTGAGCTTGGTCTTGAAATCATGGTGCTTGCGGTGCCCCCCGACAGCGCTGAGGCAGTTGCGTACGAATGCGTGAAGGCGGGGATCAAAGCTATTCTGAATTTCGCCCCCGTAAATCTTGTGGTGCCTGACGATGTCAAGGTATATTCGGCAGACCTTACGTTGGAACTGCAAAGCCTTGCGTTTTATACCACCCATTGAGCTAATTCACCTGGTGGCAGAGGAGGTCTAGAAGTTGTCGACGCGAAAAAAGCAAGCACTGATTCTGGTAATTGCTCTGGCAGCCGTTTGGATTGGAGTATCCGTAATAGCGGGGCAGGAGGATTCGGATTACTGTGGATCTTGCCACTCTATGTTGCCATACCATGAATCCTGGAGCCAGAGCAACCATGCGAGCGTTGAGTGTTCGGAATGCCATATTGAACCCGGTATTTCAGGATGGATCAAAGCCAGGTTAGATCTGAATCGCATGAAAAAGGCAGAGGCATCCGGGGTGACAGCTCAACCCGACATTGAGGTAGGGGACGATTTCTGCCTCAAGTGCCACGGAAAGGCTGCGAACATAACGGATACCGAGGCAATGACGATACCTCATTTCCTCCATGGCGAGGTGGGGCTTGACTGTGCATCATGCCACGGTGGCGAGATTCACGGAAAACACGGTACAACCCCCACGGGCATGACCCATGCCACTTGCATTGAATGTCACGAAGAGATTATTACGGATTTGGAGACATGTACGAAGTGTCATAAAACCGATTCGATCATTGAAACTGATGTGATGAGGATTCCTCATCTGCTCCATGGCGACATGGGATTGTCGTGCGCCAATTGCCACGTTGTGCCCGCAGAATTCGACGAAGATGTGGTGATGGAGCAGGTGGGCCATGATTCGTGCATGCCCTGCCACGAAGACGCCATAGAGGACAATGACATGTGCACTATGTGTCATAAATGGTAGCAAGTGTAGTAGCTTAGAAATCCAGCATGCAAAGCCGGGTGGGCGGCCGCCCACCCGGCTTTCTTCGAACTCATCTATGGTGGTGGTCAGAACGTGGAGTTGAGTTTGAGTCAAGAGCTGATGATTGGATCCACGTACGCTGGGGAGGAGATCTGCCGCCTGTTTGGCGGCCAGCGAGGCACCAGGATCAGAACTCCTAAGGCGATGCCGCTTGTTCTACTCTTCGCCGGACGGAGGTATCGTGTCAATCAGCAACATCCTGGCTCAGGCGGTGACTGTTGTGCCTCCCCAGGCGAACCGTTTGGGTGTTGCGATGGGGTAGCCGCCAATGGAACGCCTGTTGTTCTGGATCCCGAGGAAGGTTGGAACGCTGATGGCTTCTACCATTTCCAGGGCGAACGGCAGATGCACTTTGTGCGTGGAAACCGGGCGGTGCGTGACCACGCTCGCGATGGGAAGCTTCTCCTTCTTTTCGAGGAGGCCAGCCTTGGGCGACAAGGCGCGAGCATGAAGAGACGGGTCTGGCGATTTGTAGGACCTATGGAATGCGCAGGCCATTATTTCGCACCATTGAGATCGGCGAAAGCGGCGATAGTTTTCCTGCTTGCACCTGTATCCTCATGGAGCCCTTGGCAGGCGGTGCTCCCAGGAGATTCGCGCCGCTTGAGTCCTGTAACTGGCCGCTATCCGCTGGCGTTTCTCAAAAGTCGTCCTGATGCCATTGCAGCGAGGGCCGAGAAGGCTCGCCATGGCCATCCAAGCTCTGCTCGCGAATGGTTGGCGAGCTGTCTGCGCATTCAAGGTTATGTGCGTGATAGGTCCTTGGGTTTCTGTGAGATGTGTGGCAAGCCTACTCCATTTGCAAACTCCAGGGGCGAACCCTGCCTTGAAGTTCACTACATGCTCAGACCGTATGATTCCGGGGTAGATCCTGTGCACTACCTAGCAGCGTGTTGCCTGGAATGTCATGGCAGGATTCACTGTGGACCTGACGGCAGGCGACATGACGAAGCCCTGGCACGCAGAGTAGCGATGCTTGAGCGCTCAGTTGACAGGGACGAACTCCTTACGGTCACAGCCGGGGTCATCCATGACGCAGACGGAAAGGTGTTGCTTACCCAGCGAGGGCATGGCGCTCTTGCCGGCAAATGGGAGTTTCCAGGCGGCAAGGTTGAGGCCGGAGAGACTCTTGAAGCCTGCCTGGCCAGGGAGATCAGGGAGGAGCTGGACTTGGCAATTGGAGACATCCGACCCCTTGCCGCTTCCGTTTACCACTATGACGATTTCGCAGTGCGTCTTTTCGGGCTGTCGGCCCGCGCGACTGGGAACCATGTGGAGCTGCGGGAACACGCCAACGGGGTTTGGGTTTGGCCAAGTGAATTGACATCGTACGATCTTTCACCCGCGGATCTCCCCGTAGCTGCGGCTGTAGCCAGGCCGATGCGGTAGTGCGCTTTTGCTGCCGATAGCATTCCAGAGCACATCCTTGCCCGCGAGTTCGCTCAGGGGTTCACGAGATGCCCTGACACTGCAGGGCGGGCATAAGCTTATTGGAAGCAAATTGTCAGGTTGTAATTAGTTGACCGTGCATGCAGGCAACGATATGATAAAAGTTGGAGCAGACTAGAAGCTAGTGAGGTTCTGCCAGGAGACTACGATGGCAGCAGAATCAGCGTTCTTGTTTCATGTGGGGGTGAACGGATGTTCAGAATTGTTGAAAAGTGCACTCTTGCACCGGGCGTGCATCGTTACGAGGTCGAGGCGCCGCTTGTGGCGAACAGCGCACGGCCGGGGAATTTCGTTGTTGTTCGAACCAGCGAAACCGGGGAAAGGATTCCCCTCACGATTGCAGGCCACAATCGAGAGGCGGGCACAATCACCCTTGTGGTGCAGGAAGTTGGCAAAAGCACCATGGAAATGGGTATGTTCGAGCCTGGAGATTCTTTCAAGGATGTGGCGGGCCCCCTCGGTCAGGCAACTCGAATTGAGAAGGTCGGAACTGTAGTTGCTGTGGCTGGAGGGATAGGTGTCGCGCCAATACTTCCGCAGATAAGGGCGCACAAATCAATAGGCAATCATGTTATATCTATCGTCGGCGCCCGCACTCGAGATCTTCTTGTCCTCACGGACGACGTCAAGGAATCCAGCGATGAAGTCATATGGGCAACTGATGACGGGAGCCTCGGATACCATGGCTTTGTAAGCGGGGCACTGGAGCAACTGATCGGATCGGGTCGGAAGATCGATGAAGTCATCGCAATTGGGCCTGTAAGGATGATGCAGGCTGTTGCGAATGTGACTCGAAAACATGACATACCGACTACTGTGAGCCTCAACGCGATTATGGTGGACGGAACGGGGATGTGTGGATGCTGCAGAGTCACAGTAGACGGTGAAGTGAAGTTTTCATGTGTCGATGGCCCGGAGTTTGATGGGCACAAAGTGGATTTTGATGAGCTCGTGTCGAGGCAGGGCTTTTTCCGTGAGAAAGAGCAGGTTGCAAGAGAGCGCTTTGAGGCGGATAGGGGTGGGTGCAAGTGTCACGCAAAATAGTTGAAAGAACTGAAATGCCGAAGCAAGCGCCCGAGGAGCGAAGGGCCAACTTCAATGAAGTGGCTCTGGGGCTTGATGCCGAGTCGGTGATGCGTGAAGCGCAAAGATGCATCCAGTGTAAAACAAGGCCTTGCACTACTGGTTGCCCTGTGGAGGTCGACATACCTGAGTTCATCGCACTCATGGCGGAAGGAAAGTTCGAGGAAGCCGCCGCGAAGATAAAGGAAAAGAACAGCCTGCCGGCGATTTGCGGCAGGGTTTGCCCCCAGGAGAGCCAGTGCGAGAGTTTGTGTACGCTGGGCAAGAAGTTCGAGCCCGTGGCCATCGGAGCACTGGAGCGCTTCGCTGCAGACTGGGCGAGCAAATGTGCGGACGAAGCGGGCGGGGCGGGCAGTGAGACCTGTGCTTGTGCAAGTGACTGCCACTCCTTACCTGAGTGCGAATGCGCACCGAAGGCTTGTGACTTGGACTCCCAAGGATGTGCGCCTGATGGCGACCCCGGAGTTCGCGCGGCTCGAGTCGGTGTCATAGGTTCAGGCCCTGCTGGGCTTACTTGCGCTGCAGACTTGGCTCTCATGGGATACAAGGTCGACATGTTCGAGTCCTTGCACGATACCGGAGGGGTCTTGCGGTACGGCATTCCCGAGTTCAGGCTTCCGAAATCCATTGTTG
>JAQVXE010000031.1 GCA_028709305.1 Bacillota bacterium
AAAATGTATATGCCCGCCGACAGGATGCCTGGTCTGGCCATCGGCAGCATGATCTTCACGAAGGTCTGCCAGGCTGTCGCGCCATCAATCTGTGCGGCATCTTCCAGCGTGGAAGGTATGGTCCTGAAAAAACCCATTAGGAGATAGACCGTGAAAGGCAATGAAGTCACGGCGTACAGCCATATCAGGCCCGTCATGGAATCGGTCATCCTGACCTTGCTCATCATCAGATACAAGGGGATGAAGATGGTTTGCACAGGAATACCTATGCCCAGTATGAAGCTGGTTGTCATGAATGACGAACCTCTGAATTTGAGTCTGCCCAGAGCGTATGCAATCGGGGCAGACATTGCCACGGTGAGAAGAGTCCCTGCGAGAACTGCAACCAGGCTATTGAGCAGGAACCTTGACAGGCCGAAATCATTCAGCACTCTGGTGTAGTTGTCGAGCCTGAATACGCTGGGCAAAGCCCAAACCCCAGCATAGATCTCCCTCGTAGACTTGAATGATGAAACCACCACCCAGCCAAACATGAAGAGAGTGAATCCTATCCACACAAACAGGAGCAGGTTTGCTATGAACTTAATTACGCGGTCGGTACTGGCATTCAAAGTCTTCACCGCCCTAGTATTCGATTCTTTCGACCGATCTGAACAGCCTGCGGATAACACATACTAGCATAGCCACAAGTACCAGCAAGATCATAGCCATTGCGCTAGCATACCCCAGCCTGTTGATAGGCGTCCTCTTTCCAAAAGCCGTCAGGTAAAGATGCACCGCAAGGTTCCTGATTGCCGGCGAAGGGTCGCTGCCACATCCGCCTGAACCGAAAGCATATATGTAGCCGAAAATCTTGAAGGACGATATCGTCCATAAGACTACGCTCGTTTCGATTACGTCTCTCAGCAACGGAACTGTGACTGTGGTAAACTTCTTCCAATCGGAAGCCCCATCCAATTCTGCGGCTTCATAGAGGCTCCGAGGTATTCTATCCGCTCCGGCCAGATAAACTACGATAAAGAACCCAACATGGATCCATACGAGAAGCGATAAGGCAGCTCCGAAAATGTGTTCATCTCCCAGCCATCCCCTGGCCAACGTACCTAAACCAATGGCCTTCAGCGAACTATTTACAAGACCCCATCTAGTATTCAGCACGAACCCCCAGAGCAACGCCAGAGCAACGGGTGAAATCGTATTGGGGACAAAGAGAATCGTCTGGACAAAATCCTTCAGCTTCTTAGACTTGTAGCTCGTTATCGCATATGTAAACAGTAGCGTTATACCTATGATCAGTACGCCGCCGAATGCAACGTATTTCAGGGAGTTCAGCACCGAGCTCGCAAAAAGCTTGTCTGAAGCCATCTCCGCATAGTTACCCAGGCCTATATACTCCATATTCGTGGTAAATCCAGACCAGTCAAACAGGCTGTAATAGAGGGATCTAGCGATTGGGAATATCATGAATATCACGTATACAATGAAAACCGGCACTACCGCTGCCAGAATGAACCTCTGGTATCTGTTGTTGAACATTGCGCTATCTGAAAGCACTCTATGTCACTCCCCATTCTGGGTTTGGAAGACGGTTGCAGGCGGCCCCCTGCCCCCTAACCCGCTTCTTGCAGCGGGTTAGGGGGCAGCATAGCCGTTACTGCAATACAGCTAGTCCCAAACTACTTTCTGTGTGCCCAGAATTTTACGGTCTCATCCCGCATCTGCCTGGCAAACTGTGTGCCGTTGATATTTCCTGACAGCACATCGCCCAGGACCGGCAGGTAAACCGCAGCGTACCACTGTGGGTAGTCGGCTTGAACTCCGTCATCTTTCCTGAAAGTAGTCTTTGCCTTGCTCAAGGACAGCCTGATGTCCCTCAATTCCTTGGGAGCAGGCACATCTTTTCTTGGAGTCATGTTCATGGTGTCGTTGACCCACGATTCGGCATACTTCTTTTGGAGGAAGAATGCTACGAACTCCTTGGCAAGACCCTCATTTTTCGCGTTTTTCAACACGCCAAATCCAAATGGACTACATTCGATAGCAGTTGGGTCTCCGTTCTGACCCTTGAAGACGGGGAATGGGAAGCAGCCATACTCGAAATCAGGTCCTGCTGCAGGCCTGGTTTCAACAGGAATCCATGATCCGCAGAAGAACATCCCGGCTCGATCCATTATCCAGTCCATCTGTGGTGCAGGATACACACTGGATTCGTAACCCTCCATGAATATGTTCTTCCCCTTCTTGCTGAAGGCATATAGTATATTGCCCACCTCAACCCATCTCGGATCCTCAAACAGCTTGCCTGTCCTGTCTGATGCCGCAGCATTCAGGGAACCAGGTCCAAGAATCCTCATAGCTGTATGGTAAGGAATATACCCTCTGTAAACCTCTGTTTGCAGCCCAAAAGCCAGTGGGTCTAGCCCTGCCTTGCGAAGCTTGCCCGCCACACTCAAGAACTGCTCCCAGGTAGTTGGAGGCTCGATATTCAGCTCCCTGAACAAAACCTTATTGTACCAGAATCCAGCAGACACAACGCTGTAAGGAATAATGTAAAGGGATCCGTCTTTCCGGACGTAGGCATCATATGTCTCTCTGCCAATTACGTCCTTGACCTTTTTCCCTTCATGAGGAATCTGCATCTCCAGAACATCATTCATCCTGCTCGATATACCATTGGCCGCGACTCCGCCATATAGCTCTTCCGCACTCTGGTCAACCAGGTCGATGTTCTCGCCCGCAAGCAGCCTAGGCTTAATGGCGTTTGTTACGTCACGGCCTGTCCACTTGACATCTACTTTGACACCGTACTCTTTTTCGAAATCAGCTATAGCTCGTTCAATCACTCGCTGCTGTGGCTCACCTTTGTTCCACATCGACCAGTACGAGATTGTTGGCTTTGCGGCAGCGCCACAAGAGGTAAACGGCACGACACAAAGTGCTAACAACAAGGTCACAACCATTGCTTTCTTATACACTGATGATTCCTCCTTGTTTTCTACGTTTCCCTTTCACTAGCTGTTCCTCAACGACCCGGGCGACAATAGCAGGCTAGCGTTCACCTCCTATGTAGCGCAAACACCATACCATTTCGTGCTGCTTTGTTGCGTGTCTCGCTTGCAGATGAATAATCCGACAAGGGTGATTCCCGGCCCAGCAGGTCCCTCCCCCACGTAATGCCTAAGTGAGACAATGGGGTCGGGGGGGGAAACGATGTATCAGGCCAACACAGGCACTCCCCTGCCAGTCTACTTTGCGTATGCGTTTTACAAAGATCCTCATGATATGCCAATGGGTTTCGACGATTGCGTAAGGTTTGCGCTTAGATCATGAGCCAACTCCACTGCAATATCGCTATTCCGGCAACATGCTGCCCCTTTGAATCAAACGGGTGGCGCTCATAGCTTTATCCAGGCGCTCAGACCTTCAGGGCGATCTGGGTCAACGCCCTTCTCCCTTGCCTTGTAGTAGGCAAGAATTTGCGGGAGAAAGATGAAATGCATTCCCCGTGCCGCCGGGCCCAGCTTCTCCCCTGAATCCACTTGCAGCCGCACTCCTGGAATCGGTTCATGAGGCATTTCGCTATATGTGACTACTGTAGCTCCCTTTTCAACCAGATCGGTTATCAATGCCTCCTGGTATTCCATTCCTTCTTCAGTAATGCAGGCCAGGACGAGTGTCTTGTCGTCTATGAGCACCATGGGGCCATGTCTGACATCGAGCAAATGATAAAATCGCCCGGGAGCCCGAGCGATTTCTGAAATGGCCAGCGAGCCCTCTTCAGCCAGCCCACACATTTCTCCATCGGCCAAAACTACGGCGTTTGACCAATCTTCAGAGGCAATATCCGCGAGTTGATTCTCCCACTTGTCCATGAACGCGTCGCCACTGCCTATTGCCCTGGCACACTGCTTGATCAACTCCTGATCATCGCTTAAATAGGCAATTACCAACAAGTTCGCTGCGTACAAATTGACCACTGAACGAGTCTGGCAGACACTCTCATCAAACGCCCAGGGAAGCTCAAGCATGAAATCGGAGCATTCAGCCATCTTGGATCCAGAGGCGCAAGCTACTCCTAAGACTTGCACATCTGCAAGGTTCCGAACCTTGTCGACTGCCTTCAGGACTTCGCTTGTGCTTCCAGAACGAGACAGCGGCACCAGCCACGCGTTTTCCAGAATTCGGCGATAGTCTGTGTGATGAAGCATCAGATCGCCTGCAGCAAATGATGTTGACGGTGTACCCAGTCGGATCTTGGCCGACAGCTCGGCAGAACGGCCGAGGCAGTAACTCGAACCCGACCCGATATACGCCAATGATTTTGGTGTGTTGGTATTGTAGAAATCGCGGAGACCATCTTTATGTAATGAAATGTGCTCCAATGTTTTTGCTAATGCGCGATACTCATCCTTGATCTCATTGTAAGTCAAGCTCATGGACCTAGTCCCTCCGTATCTGGCAGTCGTTCCAAGCTTCAAGTGTTTATATTGTTATTACCATTATAGCCATTTGCTCTACCCCATTCAAGTACCAGATTTACGGCCTTTGTTTCCTGAGAAATGTAGTTCACATGGAGGCATCTGGATAAGGGACACAACCAACGTGTTGCCAGAATGTCAACAACACCTGATCATGCCCATCATTTGAGCACTATCCTGTACTTATATCGATCACCACGGATAATGCTGCGACAGTACTCAACAATTATCAGATTGGAATAGGTCACCCTTTCCAGCAACAACCCGGGAGCATTCTCTGCAACGGTCAGGTGAACGGCTTCATCTGCTCTAATGGATACAGCTTCAAAGGTTTCTACCGCCTGGTTTGCTGTCAACCCGTAGTTCAGTTTCATTGTGCCATACAGGCCATTTGAAGCGATCTCCTCGGCAGACAGCCCCGGACATACTGCATATGGTATGAACGAGTTTTCTATTGCAAACGGTTCTTCGTTTGCCAGTCTTATCCGTTCGAGGTTGTATACCTCCGCTCCTATCTCTATCTGCAGATGCGCGGCGATCTTCTTGTCTGCCTTCATCGTTGTCAAATCCAATATCTTGCTGCTAGGAGTGTATCCCATTTTCCTGATTTCTTCGCTGAAGCTGTAGAAACGAGAGAGCCTCTGTTCAATCTTGGGAGACGTTACGAACGTGCCCCTGCCCTGCTTCCTGTACAAGTATCCCTCCCGTTCCAGTTCAGACAGGGCTTTTCGCACAGTGATTCGGCTTACACCAAACGCTTCGCAGAGCTCCCGTTCAGTCGGGATCTGGCTATTGACAGGCCATTCATTGCTCTCTATCTTGCTGAGGACAACCTCTCTAAGTTGATGGTATAGAGCCATCGGGGCATTTTCATTCAACATGGATGAGGTCACCACTCCATAATGTTATATCTATATGATAATATGGATGCTCGGTACTATCAACCCGGTGCCAACACCCCCCCGTGTTGCAGATGTTGCCAACGCCCGAGTTGGTATGGGGCTTCTCTCGGTCTACTGTTTTCCCCTGCAGATCGCTATCTTGTCACAGGCTACATCGCACACAGCATCTTGTGCAATAACATGAACCTTGCGCATATTCGGAGCTCCCTCCTGGGAAGATAGCGCCCGACGTAGCGCGGCAGCAAGGGCTACCTGCAAATCAGTCCCTACATTGATCTTCCTGATGCCTGCCTGTATTGCCCGGCGAAGCATCGATTCGGGAATGTCCGAGCCCCCATGGAGAACTAGAGGAACTTCCACCAATTCTACTACGGCCGAGATCAAGTCAAACCTGATGTTCGGAGTGCCCTTGTAGAGCCCATGGGCAGTCCCAACAGCAGGAGCAAGGAAATCGATCCCTGTAGCCAATACGAAATCCCGCGCCTGGAGCGGATCTACAAGAACTTGATCATCAATCGATACGTCAATATCGTCTTCCTTTCCGCCTACTCTCCCGAGCTCAGCCTCTACTGACACCCCGGCATCGTGCGCCATCTTGACAACTCGCGCAGTCTGACTCAGGTTCTCTTCAAATGGCAAACTGGACCCATCGTACATTACAGACGTGAATCCGCACGATATTGCCTCCGAAATAAGGTCAATGCTTGTCGCATGATCCAGATGAAGGCAGATCGGGACTGAAGCCTTGCTTGCAGCAACCCGTGTCAGAGCCACTGCATAATCAAGTCCAATCTGTGCAGCAGTGCTCTGGCTTACCTGCAGGATAACAGGGACCTGCTGGCGTTCTGCCGCACACACTATGCCTTTGAAATCGTCCAGGCCAATGAAATTGAAAGCTGCCGTGGCCTCGCCCTTCTTCACGTAGTTGAGCAAATCGACCATGTTTACAAGATTCATTACCATGTCCTCCTTGATGATTTTTGCCACATCATGCTGCTAGCACAGGCTCATCTGTCACGCCGGGGCCCCTCAAGAGTGACAATAACATGAACACCTCACATGATACCAGATTAGTATTGCACTTTTGCAAGAATCATATATAATGGTCTGGCATCAATAGTAAACTTAGGGTTTAGGCAGCCTTAACTTATCAACTCAAAGTTTAGCTCTCCTAAACTCTAGATGTGAGCGAGGAATTGTGCATGAAGATAGGGCCACGAATCAAGAACCTGCGGCTGAAGAAGGGACTGACCCAAGAGGAGCTGGGTGAGCGAACGGACTTGACCAAGGGTTACATCTCCCAGATCGAGCGCGACCTGAGCTCGCCGTCGCTTGAAACCTTCTTCAACATTCTCGAAGTGCTTGGTTGCACACCCAACGAGTTTTTCGACGAAGAGGAACGTGAGCAGAAGGTCGTGTACACCGATGAGGATCGAACTGAGTTCGTAGATGAAGAACTGGGCTTCCGCATCCAGTGGCTTGTCCCGGAGTCTAATGAAAACGAAATGGAGCCTATTCTGCTCACTCTTGAAGAGGGCGGAACATTCAGAGAGTTTGAACCTTCCCTTGCCGATACTTTTGCCTATGTTCTGAGCGGAAAGATTGAGGTGTCGCTTGGGAAGAGGACTTACTACGCTAAGGCAGGCGAAACCATCTACTACCAAGCGTCTGAAACGCACCAAATCGCAAATGACAATGATGGACCATCCGAACTGCTCCTGGTCGCCACCGATTCCTATCTATGACCCGGAACCCAAGGGTGCATCCATCCCGCGTGTATCTAGCTTCCAACCGCATGGGGGGGACAGAAATGGCCAAGAACACAATCATCCGCTTCAGGAACGTCACCAAGCAATATGACGATGATCCGCCGGTCCTAACAGATGTCAGCTTCGAGCTTGAAAGAGGCAGATTCTACACTCTGCTCGGCCCTTCGGGCTGCGGAAAAACGACGATCATCCGCTTAATTGCAGGCTTCATCGAGCCCACGGTGGGTGAAATCTTCTTCGACAACCAGGAGATCAGCAAGATTCCGCCTGACAAGCGCCGAGTAAACACGATTTTTCAGGACTATGCACTATTTCCCCACCTGGATGTGTTTGAAAACGTAGCCTTTGGCCTGAGGGTCAAGAGGATGAAATCGGACGTAATCAAGACAAAAGTCCGCGAGGCTCTCCGTTTCGTCAACTTGGACGGGTTGGGGAATCGCGCAATCGCGGGCATGTCAGGCGGGCAGCAGCAGCGCGTAGCTATCGCACGGGCCATAGTCAACGAACCGGAAGTGCTCCTCCTTGACGAGCCGCTGTCGGCCCTTGACTTGAAGCTGCGCACTGAAATGCAGTATGAGCTGAGAGAGTTGCAGCGCAGTCTTGGAATCACCTTCGTCTTCGTCACCCATGACCAGGAAGAAGCTCTTGCGCTTTCTGACGAGGTGTTTGTCCTAAATAACGGGCGCATCCAGCAACGCGGAACACCTGTCGATATATATGACGAACCGGTAAACAGATTCGTGGCCGACTTCATCGGGGAGTCCAACATTGTCGCAGCGACAATGATCCGAGACTACCTTGTTGAGTTCGTAGGCAGCCAGTTCGAATGCGTGGACAAGGGATTCGGCCCCAACGAGCCGGCTGAAGTCGTGATTCGCCCGGAAGACCTTGAAATTGCCCCAAGAGGCCAAGGAAAGCTTCAGGTGCACGTGGATTCACAGCTCTTCCGCGGAGTGCACTACGAGATCTGCTGCTACGACAGGGAAGGCAACGAGTGGCTTGTCCATTCGACGAGAAAGGTCACTGTGGGCGATGAAATCGGGCTCGATTTTGGCTCTGAAGACATACACGTAATGAGACTGGGCGAAACGGAAGACGAATTCGACAGACGTTTGGAGTCGTATGATGAGGTGCGCCATGCAGGCTAGAACACGTAACATATATCTAATTCCATATATGGTCTGGATCGTCCTGTTCGTCATTGCGCCCATAGTGCTCATCGCCTACTATTCCATGTTTGACATTGACGGAGTGTGGACTATCGCAAACTACAGAAGATTCTTCACACCCGTCTACCTAAGCATGACGCTGAGGTCGTTTTGGTATGCCCTCTTGATTACCGGATTCTCGCTGGTCATCGCGTATCCAACAGCTTACCTGCTGACCAAGACAGAGCACAAGGGGCTCTGGCTTCTGCTGATAATACTGCCGTCATGGATCAACCTTCTCCTTAAGGTATATGCCTTCATAGGAATTCTGGGGCTTTATGGCCCTATCAATTCCTTCCTTGAGATTGTGGGTATTGGGGCGAAGCAGATTCTGTTCACAGATTTCAGCTTCATCTTTGTGTCTGTGTATATTTTTATCCCGTATATGATCCTGCCCATATTCAACGCTCTTGAGGAACTCAACCCGTCGCTGGTCTCGGCAGCCCGGGACCTGGGAGCATCTCCGTGGGTGACGTTTCGACGTGTGATATTCCCATTGACGATCAGCGGGGTCAAATCGGGAAGTCGAGCCGTCTTCATTCCGGCACTGTCGCTGTTCATGCTAACGCGCCTGATTGCGGGAAACCGCGTGATTACTCTGGGAACCGCAATCGAGCAACATTTCCTGGTTACGCAGGACTGGGGCATGGGTTCAACCCTGGCCGTATTCTTGATTATTGCGATGGGGCTTACCATGGTAATGACAGAAAGCAGAAGTCGGGTGAAGTAGCAATGAAAAGAACGAACAAGCTGTCCATCATTTATCTGGTTATGGTGTTCATCATATTGTACGCCCCGATTCTCTATCTGATGTACTACTCCTTCAACAGCGGCGGCTCCATGCACAGCTTCGAGGGATTCACGCTCGAATGGTATCAAGAGGTGTTCCACGACACACGTCTTTTCATTATCCTGTTGAATACACTTGTCATCGCGCTTCTTTCTTCGGCGATATCTACGATTATCGGCGTGGCCGGAGCCCTTGCCATCACGCGGGTAAGGGGAAAGCGGGCTCGTGAGGCCCTGCTCACCTTGAACAATGTGATGATCGTAAGCCCTGATGTGATCATCGGAGCATCCTTCCTGATCCTCCTGACCATGATCGGCATCAACCTGGGGTTTGGTTCGGTCTTGATCTCTCACATCGCTTTTAGCGTCCCCATTGTCGTCCTGATGGTTCTGCCGAAGCTGGAAGAGATGAGCCCCACCCTGATTGATGCTGCCCGGGACTTAGGGGCCAGCAGGCGGGATGTGCTGACGAAAGTGGTGATCCCTTATATTTCACCTGGAATATTCGCAGGTTTCTTTATGGCCCTAACCTACTCCCTCGATGATTTCGCGGTTACCTTCTTCGTCACAGGGGGTGGCTTCACTACGCTTTCAGTGGAGATCTACTCCCTTGCAAGGCGAGGAATTTCCTTGACCATCAATGCGCTGTCAACACTAATCTTCCTTGTTACCTTGTTGTTGGTCATCGGCTACTACATCATAAGTAAGCGAGGAACCAGGCTGAACGGAGCGGAGGCAAGAGAATGAAGAAGGTAGCTCAGATGTTCATAGTGGTGTTCGCCGCGGCATTCGCATTAATGTACCTGACCTCATACCTCAATGCCCGGCATGGGTATTCAGGTGCAGATACCCTCACCATATACAATTGGGGAGACTACATTGATCCTGACCTAATCGTGGAATTCGAACGCGAGACAGGCCTAAAGATCATCTACCAAACCTTCGACTCAAACGAAGCAATGTTGACGAAGATCTCCCACGGCGGAACCACTTTCGACGTTGTCATTCCGTCTGACTATGCAATCAGCAAAATGAAGGAGCAGGGACTGCTCATTCCCCTCGACCATTCGAAGCTTCCAAACGCAAAGTACATCGACCCCCGTTTCCTGGACATGCCCTTCGATGACGAGAATGAGTACTCCATCCCCTACTTTTGGGGAACGTACGGGATCATATACAACCCGGAGATAATCAATGACATAGAGTTTACAAGCTGGAATGACCTGTGGAACCCGAGCTTGCGAAATGAGATTTTGCTCATAGACAGCGCGCGCGAGGTAATCGGCCTGGGCCTGAACAGTCTCTGTTATTCACTGAACGAAATAGATATCGGCCGTCTAAGGGAAGCGAAACAGAAGCTCGACAGGCTCACTCCTAACGTCAAAGCAATTGTCGGGGACGAGATCAAGATGCTTCTTGCGAATGAAGAGGCTGCAATAGGTGTCGTCTGGTCCGGAGATGCATCTGAGATCATCGGTGATAACGACAAGCTCGATTACGTGATTCCCGAGGAAGGGACAAACGTCTGGCTCGATAACATAGTAATACCGAAAACTGCAAAGAACGTAGAGGGCGCGCACAAGTTTATCAACTTCATGCTCGATCCGGAGAACGCAGCCCGTAACACCGAATACGTCGGATACTCTACACCGAACATGAAGGCCTTAGAGTATCTCCCGGAAGAGATCACAGAAGACGAACGTTTCTACCCCGGCGTTGAGGTAACTGATACTCTTGAAGTCTACGAGAACCTGGGCAAAAGAATGACGTCATACTACAACGAGCTCTTTCTTGAATTCAAGATGCACAGGAAGTAGGGCCGTCAAGATCTACAGGTCTACGGCAACACAATGTTGCCCACAACACAATGGCGGAAAACATGCATACGCGGGAGGCGGATTGACGACACTGCCTCCCCCCTCTGATTCGCAAAGGCCCAGGCAAGATCATAAGGCTAACATGGCCTCAGGATGAAAAGGCATCAGGCACAGCCTATGAGTGGCAGGTGAATCAGAGCACACGCCGAATGTATAGTACAGTCATACTGCGCTTCAATATTATACCAAACGCATGACACATACATGATCTGCCCCTTTTGCTCGCCACAAACATTCACCACAATGGACAACCAAATTGAAGAACACCAGATGCTCTCCTGGCACCATCCCTTTCAGAACGCCGGACCGGTGCGACCGGCAACCACACGCCAAATACTATGGACGGAGGGATATTGCTTGCGTGAAACTCGCCGCAAGAGCATGCTTGTCATCTCTAAGTTGCTTTTCATCATCCTGGTATCTCTACTTCTGGCAGGATGCCCAATAATAAAGGGCGATACCACCTACACGGTCTCTGGACGCGTCACCCTCTTGGATGGCGGTTCAGGTCTGGGTGATGTGAAACTTCAATTCAGTGGAGGCCATGGAATAGCAACAACACGTTCAGACGGATCCTGGACAAAGTCCGGGCTCAAAGGCAACGTAACCATAACGCCCGTTAAGGACGGATGGGCATTCACACCATCCAGCCGAAATGTCTCTGGGGCCAGGAGCGACATTGACTTTCAAGCCTCACCAACTGAAACGTATTCCGCCTCGGGTTACGTGCGCGACGGTCTTGGAATCCCAATCTCTGGCGTCGCAATCGAGTTCGACCGGCATTTCAGTTCTGTATCCACAGGGTCGGACGGAAAGTGGACCAAACCCGGCCTGTCTGGGACGGTGATAGCCACGCCGAGGAAGAACGGGTGGACATTCAATCCTGGCAATCGACCCCTTACTCCTACAGCCACAACTGCTGATTTCACTGGAGGTTATACGGTGTCGGGCAGGGTTGCCGACAAGTCAGGGCGGGGAGTCGGGTATGCAAAGCTCACGTTCGACGGCAGCAGCTATTCGACGACAGCGGATGAGAATGGATATTGGACAAAGGCTGAGCTTTCCGGTTCTATTACGGTGACCGCGCGGAAGGATAGATGGACCTTTTCACCTCCTTCGCGGACGGTAAGTGAGCCCGATTCAGATGTGAGTTTTGAAGGCACATACAGGGCAGACGGCCGGGTCAGGGATGCTGATGGATCAGCAGTTTCGTCTGTCAGTCTCGATTTTTCCGGAGGTCATCGCTCGGTTTACACGGATTCATACGGCCACTGGACACGGGATGGTCTCTTTGGAGACGTGACTGTGACTCCACTTCTGTCAGACTGGACATTCAATCCACCTAGCCACACTATCACCTCGCCTGATTATGAGTACAGCTTCACCCGCACATACACAGTATCAGGCCGTGTCACTGACCAGCAGGGCAACGGCGTGCGCAGCGTCGCCATTACATTCAGTGGAGGACATCGGTCGTCATTTACTGATGAGAACGGGTATTGGACAAAGGAAGGCCTTTCAGGACCGATTACGGTCACGCCGAACCCCACAGGCTACACTTTCGATCCCCAATACCTAATTGTGGACAAGCCTTCATCCAATGTAGACTTCACAGCCATTCCTCAAAGCACTGGATACTCCGTCTCAGGGCGCGTGACGGACCAACATGGCGCCGGAATCGCAGACGTTCTGCTATTCCTTGGCGGAGGATTCGGTACAGCCCGAACTGGATCCACTGGCTTCTGGAGTGCAAGCGAGCTGTCTGGCGACGTAACCGTCACCCCGGCAGAGACCGGACTGGTGTTTACGCCGGAAACTGTGACAATCTCCGGGTCCTCTAGCAATGTGGACTTTGTGGGAAATCCCGTTGCCAACGCGTACACGGTATCAGGAAAGGTCATTGATAGCCGTGATGGCAGCGGACTATACAAAGTATCGTTCACCTTCAGCGGAGGATTCGGCAGAACTCAAAGCGACGTACTTGGCGATTGGTCCAAGTCTGGCCTGTATGGCACGGTTACAGTCACACCCTCACGACCGGGATGGACCTTCGCGCCCGAATCCCGTGTTGTTACGGGAACAAACAGCTTCGTGGATTTCTCCGGGACGCCTACAGGCAACTCCGAGTCTGATGGAGGTGGGAGGTGATGACGTTGAGGTGTAGTAATTCGCGTTTCGGCAATGCTTCAGTTCTCCTAATTGCCGCGAGCGTAATGGCAATTACCATGCTTGCCACGCCCATGACGGCATTGGCGGTGCCAGCGTCGCCTGATGTACATGTCCTATCTCAGCCCGATGGAACCACATTTGAGGCAGTGCAATGGGGAGACGAATGGCTCAACGGCTTGGAAACGTCTGAGGGACATACTATAGTCTACAATGAGACAACTGGCTTCTGGGAGTATGCGCGCCTCTCAGCACGCGGCGAACTCGAGCCTTCAGGCATCCGGCCTGGGAGTCTTCCGCCCCTCGAAGGCATTCAGATGCACCTGAGGCCTTCGCGCGATATCGTGCTGGAAAAGCGCTCTTTCGAGCCCGGAATTTCGGTAAGAGTAGTGCCGCCCACTGGCACAGCCAACGTACCAGTGATCATGATCAACTTCAATGATAGAACGCCTACCTACTTTGCTTCCGATTTCCAAGACCTCTTGTTCGGACACAGTCCAGCAATTGCCACTGGGCCTGGCAGCCTGAAAGACTACTACGAGGAGATCTCGTATGGAGCTTTTTCAGTATCTCCTGGGCCGGCCGGAGTAACCGGCTGGTTCACCGCGGCAGAAGGACATGACTACTACGGTTACATGCACGGCAATACGAGGGCTAAGGAGCTCGTTACCGAGGCTATCCTTGCCGCGGATCCATACATAGATTTCAGCAAATACGACAACGACGGCGACGGCTACGTCGATACCGTGATGATCATCCATCAAGGAGCCGGGGCAGAAGCCAGTAGAGACTACACCGATATCTGGTCGCACAAAGGGTGGCTTCCTGCGGTACTCGTTGACGGTGTGACAATCGATTCATACATCATACAACCGGAAACCTATCGGGGCGGCATTAGTTCAATAGGGGTTTTCGCTCACGAATTCGGGCATGCTCTGGGCCTACCCGATCTGTATGACACTGATGGAAGTTCTTCGGGGGTGGGGATTTGGTGCCTCATGGCTAGTGGCTCCTGGAACAACACTGCCGTAAGCGGAGACACCCCCGCCCACATGTCTGCATGGTGCAAGTGGTATCTGGGATGGGTGGAGCCTACCCTGGTTAGGGGCACATTCTGGAATCGACCTATATATGCGGCTGCTTACACCGATGACGTGTTGCAGTTGCTTCCGAATCCGAACGGTCCGTCCGACTGGAACCGGAGAGGGGGCGGCGTAGGAGAGTATTTCCTCGTGGAGAATAGGTGCCAAATGGGTTTCGACGCCGGACTTCCCGGATCCGGCCTTTCCATATGGCACATAGATGAAAGTCAGGGCGAAAACTGGGATGAAGATCACAGGCTTGTTGACCTCAAACAGGCGGACGGGCTCGAAGACCTATACTGGGGCAGAAACCGTGGTGACGATGGCGACCTCTATCCAGGCTCAGCAAATAATCGCAGGTTTGGAGATCTGACGTGGCCAGACAACTCGTGGTACGACTACAGGAATACTGGCTGCAGCATACGCAATATCAGTGACGCCGGATTTGTGATGACAGCAGATCTATCGCAAAACTGCATCTGCACGGGCTGGTCTTACGATTTCATGGGGCTCCTACTGTGGCTGGAGGACATTGATTACTTCGATCTGCGCAACGACTATCATTTGCTGGCAGACCGGGAATTCCTGAGCTTGTTCGAGGGCGTCTTCGTCAATTCCACAGACGACCTATCTGTGACCCCGGCCATGGCCAACGCTCTTAGGGACTTCGTTGACAGTGGCGGCGAACTCCTCGCAACAGACTGGGCATATCCAGTGATCACCAAGGCATTCCCCGGCAAGGTCAACTTCCTGGGTGAGGATCCTCGCATAGGCGTTGCCGGCCAAGTGATGGCTGTAGTGGCACAGGATCCTGCCCTTGTACGCTACATGGGGGGAGATGAGATAGAAGTCCGCATGGATCTGGGCTATTGGGCTGTAATAGATGGGGTGGCTTCCGATGTTGAAGTAGCCCTGATAGGGGATGTGCAAGTAGACCCCACGAATCCTCCAAGATTCAGTCCTCAGCCTCAAAGGTCAGATCTGCGGGGCAGAGCACAACTGGAGGCAGACGGAACCGCGCCAAAGGGCATAGAGACTCTGCGCAGTAAGCCGCTCGCGGTTCGATTTGAGTGCGGACATGGATATGTTGCCTATTCATCTCTTCATTTTTGGGCCCAGTCATTCGCCGACACGTCCGCGTCTGACCACGGGCAAGAGCTGCAGACACCAAGGCTTCGACCGATCGGAAACAGCAGCTTGGAGCGGCTCTCCATGTGGAATGTGCTAGCTGCTCTCACAGCTTGCGAGAGAGTGCAGGCCGCGAAGGCTGTTGAGCATCATGGCTGCGCAGTCTCTGATGGAGTAATCGATTCTGCCAAACCAGGGGAGTGTATTGAATACGAGATCGATCATCTCTCAGGCAGCAGCCTTGTCATCTCTGCCGCCACAGGCTCCGGAATGGTAGACATGGTGGTGTATGGCCCTGACGGTCGCTTGGCTGAATCGTCTGAAATAGGAAGCGCCACGGTGACAATGCTGATCCCAGAGGCCGACCACGGGAAGTGGATCCTCCAAGCCAGAAACCGCACCGGTAACGATTCAATTACCATCTTCGTAGCTTGTATAGGTGAGAGCGCCTCAGGCGCACCGGAGCTTGCAGCCGGAGGAGTGAGATTCGGGCCCAACCCTGCCCGAACTGAATTGACCATCTTCTACTCGGTTGATGTCGATGCCGACTTGCTCGTTTACGATGTCGCTGGACGAATGGTATATTCGCGCTCGCTCCCAGCATCGGGTCAACAGTCAGTCTGGAATCTGACGAGAGTCGACGGAGAACCTCTAGCCAACGGGCTATACATGTGCGTAGTTCGCACTGCCAATGGCACGCTGGGCAAGCCATTCAGGCTCGTGATACAGCGATAGAGATTACTCAAAAGACGGTCACGAGTCCCAGAGAGGGCAGCGTGGCCGTCTTTGAGCTAACTACGCTCATTGAGCATCAGGGCTGTACAGCACGACCTTGTTTCGCCCTGCATTCTTGGCCCTATAGAGTGCGGTGTCTGCCTTCTTGACAAGTCGCTCAATATCAAAGTCCGGGGAACAGACTTCGGCTGCCACCCCAAGGCTCGCAGTGACGTGGATCTTCTGGCCTTCATAGACCATTTCGGCATCAGCTATCTTCTCCCGCAGTCTTTCCGCAAGTCCAACCGCAACATCTGCTCCTGCGTCGGGTATGATTATGACAAACTCCTCGCCCCCGTATCGCGCCACTGTGTCCTCAGCCCGCACCCTCTGTTTGAGCAACAAGGCGATTTCTCTCAAGACCATGTCTCCAGCATCATGGCCATAGGTGTCATTTACAGCCTTGAAACGGTCGATATCCAGCATGATCAGGGATATGAAGAGGCCGTTTCCGCACAATCTGAGCAGTTCCTGCGCTTGAGCATGAAAGGATCTCCTATTTGCGGTATCGGTCAGCGTGTCGAGATTAGCGAGGTCTTTCATGGTCTGCAATACCTTCATTTCGTTAGTGATGTTGCTCATGGTCAAGTACTTCGCCAAAACTCTCTCCCTTCTGTCCCGAACTGTGTGAATGCTCGTCCTGAATACTTGGCCAGAGTCGTCTTCCAGAGCAATATTGGCATGATCGTCTGTGTGGTTCATCACAAACCCGACAATTTGGGGATGAGAGTCAAACACGGTGGACAGATGCTCACCAACATGATCCCTGGGTTGACCAGACAGAACCTGATTGAGAGAGTTGTTGTGATCTATTACCCTGTTGTTCTTGTTCATTATGACGACGATATCGTCCATACTGTCAAAGACTCTGCTCCTGGCCAATGAAACCACTTGAAAGAGCTGGTTTTCGTTCAAACCGAAAGCAAGCAGCACGCTCATGATCATCAAGCCGTAGGGCACTAGGTCCAGGTTATAGGGGCTGAGTCCGGCCAAGTAGATGAGATTGCCCACTCCCGGGACAAGAAAGCTGACCAGGTAGATCCAATACTGAGGCTTAAGGTCTGCAGGCGCCTTGATAATTGAATTGGCCACGATCAAGGTACCTGCGCCGAAGGCAAGATTCACATATGCCATGAAGACTTTGTACCAGATGCCTGGCGTGACTTGGACTATTGTCATGATGCCGATCTTCGTCAGCGAGAGATCAGCATAGTACAGGTTATGGAGGTTGTTGGTGTGCACCAAGATAAGGGTTATGAAAGAGAAAACGAACATGCTTGCGGCTGCTCTCCCGTGCAGCCGACGGTTGTTTCCCGTAAGCTCAAGCGCTGCTAGGATCCCGAAAGTGGGCAGGAAGGAGATGCCCAAGTACTCTATTTGCATGCAAACAAAGGCTTCCTCTACGGTATTGGCAGTCAACTCAAATGCATATCCAAAGGAGTGCATTGCCGCTGCAAACGAGAATCCTGAAAACCACAGGTTCCGTCCCCTTCTGCCCTCCAGCACCACGTAGATGCCGATTCCCAGAAGGATTATTCCAGAGACGATCAATGCGCCTATTATTGCATATTCCATGAACCGCATCCCTCCCCGCTGCGTGGTCTTCAGGGTACGGCATCGTAGCAAGGCTAATCATGTTGTTAGCTCGTGAATACCCCATTTCTCTAATGGAATCCGGCCTGACAAAGAGCCAACGTTAGAAGCCGTACATAAGGATCCCAAATTTCGAAGCAATTGTAGTTTCTTCTCTAAGGCACGAGAATCCTCTACACAAAGAGAAAGTCCCTCTGGGCATCAAACCATGATCCACTGGTATAGGCTTCGGGGCCTTCCTCCGGTGGAGTAATCAAGTCGCGCACTCACCAGTCCGGAGTCAACCAGAAACTCCAATTACTTAGAGACTGTGATCCTTGAGATTCCGAGCTCCAAGGCAATCTGTTCAGTGGAAAACTCCTCGTCGGCGCGGTTCATAAGACACTCGCTAAGCGCATCCAATGTGGGCTTTTGTATTCCCTTGGGCAGCTCAGGTTCTTCAGCATGTCCAGGGTTCCGTACATGCCAGGCGCGGTCTATGTCATCTTGGCAGATGCGCCCGCGACTACGGCTGCGTTGAGCAGCGCGATAGCTCTCCAGCGAAGCGCGCAGGCGTTCAAATCGAAAGGGTTTGATAATGTAATCAAAAGCCCCCAGTCGCCTTGATGCCACCACTGTGGATGAGTCTTCTGCGGCGGTTACCATGATCACGTCGACTGGCGTGTCAAGACTTCGAATCTCCTTGAATACGTCTATTCCATCACGGCCGGGCATGTACACGTCTAAGATGATGATGTCGGGATTGAGTTTGGGGATCATGTCCAAGGCCGTCCTTCCGTCACGGGCATGGCCCACAACTGTGAACCCGGGAACGCTGGACACAACGGTGTCATGTATCTCCAGAACCATGGGGTCATCCTCTACTAGCAAGACTTTGAGCGTACGTTGTCCGTCCTTGTCATGATTCTGATCGGCTGTGTTCATGTCCATCCTCCACCGGAAGAAACACGTGGAAGACAGTGAGGCCGTCAGTAGGCCCATCTGTCTCACGACCTGACTCTCCACATGTAGTCTTCTCATACTCCGTCTCAATTCCACAACTCGACTCAAGCTGAGCCCTTTCAAACCAGATGCTTCCCCTTGCTGCCTCAACCCTATCCTTGACCAATGCAAGCCCTATTCCATGACCGTCCGACTTTGTGGTGAAACCATGCGCCCACATACGCCTGGCCACGCCATCGGATATAGCGGGTCCGGTATTTCCTACCTCAATGTGCAACCCGCAATCCACCTGGCGAATTGAAACATGCACTTGGCGTCTGGCCACGCCCGATCCGGTATCAGACACAGCAGCTTCCATGGCATTGTCGATAAGGTTTCCAACTACGGTAACAAGGTCATACACATCGATACGTGTTTGAACTTCATCAAGCCTGCTGTCAGAGGAGATGAGAAAATCCACTCCCTGCTCACGCGCGGTGCCAGCCTTGGAAATCAGGAGGGCAGCCAGGGGCACTACCCTTATCCGGCTGGACGCGAAGTTGACCAGCCTGTCACGGGACTCTGAAACCTGCATGATGCAGTCCAAGGCTTCATCGTATCGTTCCATCTGTATCATCCCTGCCACAGCATGGAGGGTGTTCTTGAATTCATGGGACTGGACTCGGAGCGCTTCCACGTATTTTCTAACGCCAGTGAGCTCCTCTGCAAGCTTCTTCACTTCCGCATTATCACGGAAGCTAGCCACTGCGCCGATTACTTTGCCATTCACAATGACAGGAACTCGATTTGTGACGATGAGTGTGTGCCCCAGAATCTGCTCGCGGTCATATTCAGGTTCTCCCGTAGCCAATACTTCGAGAAGTCTTGTAGTCGGTATCGCCTCTGCTACAGGCATTCCTGCTATACCCTCTTGTATGGACAACATTCGCCTTGCCTCATCATTGACCAGGGTGATTCTGCCGTCTTCGTTGACTGCTACGATGCCTTCCCTAACTGATGAGAGTATGGCATCTTGCTGTTCCAACAATGAAGCGATTTCGAACGGTTCCATGCCAAACATAGCCTGCTTTACGTTCCGCGCGAGTACACCTGAGCCGATCAATCCCACTGCCAGCGACACGAAAAGCGCAGCATACATCTTGTTCAGTGTGCCTCTGACTTCTCGACTCATGTCATCGACCAAGTAGCCCACTATGGCCGCTCCAACCTGCCGCCCAGACTTGCCATATATGGGCACAAATGCGCGCATGGACGGACCCATAGTGCCACAAGCTCGCGACACATATTCTTCGCCTGCAAGAGCTCGGCCCTCATCTCCCCCCGCTACATGCTTGCCAATACGGTTAGGTATCGGGTGAGAGTATCTAGTGCCCTCCATGTCAATTGTGACTACAAACTGGGCGCCGGAAGCAAGACTCACAGCCTCAGCAATGGGTTGTATTACAGATGCTCCGCCTGGTTTCCCTAGATTCTCGCGAACCGGCTCAACCAGCGCAAAGGTCCTTGCTATTGAAACGGCACACTCCGCTGAGCGATTCTCTAACTCTGACTTCATTGTCCAGATTGATACGGCTCCTGCAGTAGCTATGGCAAAAACGATGACCACTACGGCAAATAGAAACACCCTGTCCTGAAGGAGCAGGGAGCGTCCCAGCTTCATCTCAAACCCAGCCCTTCTTCGATGCAAACCACTAAGAAGCAACTCCATTGTCTCACTCAGGCCCTCGATGTGGCAACTGCCCCATGGAGGAATAACGAAGCAGTGGCGCCTATTATAGTCATCTGTCCCATAGATGGGTCGTAACCGTACGCATAAAACCCCATATATATCGTATCGACCCAATCACACGCCGCCAAGTTTATGCAAGTATTTAAAGTTGTTTCGAAACTAATGAACATGCTCTGTGGGGAACACCTTGTGCTACATTTGAGCTGGTGGGGTATCTGCTCGTGCAAGAGGCCTCACCTGTGTTCATTGCAACTTATACCATATTACGGAGGTGTTCCAGTTGTCGAAACAGGAGATCAAGATCCTCTCTGCCACAGGCATCGTAGGATACGGATTCTCTGAGGACTCGCTTCGTCGGGGAATGGAACGAAAGCCAGACGTGCTGGCATCCGATGCAGGTTCAACTGACCCTGGGCCATTCTACCTTGGTTCCGGGACAGCATTTGTGTCGCGCGAGGCATGCAAGCGAGATGCTTCGTTGCTGATCAAGGCCGCACACAAGGCCAATATCCCGTTGATCATCGGGACAGCAGGCGGCGCCGGAGGAGATAAGAACCTCCAATGGTTCCTCGACATCGTCATGGAGATACTCCACGAGAACGATCTCCATCTGAAACTGGCAGTAATCCATTCCGAACAGGACAAGTCCTACGTCCGCTCCAAGATGAAGGAAGGAAAGGTCAAGTCCATGGGCGCGCTGCCGGAACTGACAGATGAGGAGATCGACGCAGCTGAACACATAGTCGGCCTCATGGGCGCAGAACCGTTCATAGCCGCAGTCGAGCAAGGGGCAGACATCGTGATCACGGGGCGGTCAAGCGACACATCCATCTTCGCTTCAATGCCAATCAAGGAAGGCTTCGACCCAGGCCTTGCGTGGCATGCAGCCAAGCTTCTTGAGTGTGGCGCCATGT